>NZ_CP125652.1:4232500-4532500 GCF_030053135.1 Rhizobium sp. BT04
GCTCGGCGTAAACTCGATGGGCCTGTGTTTCTCGTTCAATGTCAGCTGTGAGAGCCGGTCATAGATGAGTGTGGCGATAAAGAGGAGCTTCGCCATTTCGATCATGCTGAAATTGCGCGGCCCTGAAATCGACATGGCGCCGCGTCCGCCCGCAGCATCGTGGACAGGAAAATAGGCGCCCTTTTCCATGCCGTACCGGTAAAACAGCTCGATGACCGTGGACTTCTTGCCTTCGCCGCGATTGGTGTTGATCGCTTCGACGTCATAATTGAACGGGCTGGTCGATTTCAGCATCCGTCGGATGACCGGGCTGTCGATCAAGAGGTTATGGGCGTCATAATAATCCACCATTTCCGCCGGCCAATTGGTGATGATTTTGGTCGCGCCGATTTCGACACTGTCGACGGTCGGCAGCGTCATGAACAGGAAAGCATTCATCTGAAGGTCCTGGGTGAGACCTTTCATATATTTGAACACTTCGTAATGCGTGTTGAAGCCGGCCGCGACTTCCTCAATACGGCTGAATTCGGCCTCGAGCTTCATGTTTTTCTCCGATCAATTGTCAAGCTGGAGCGCTTGACGAGCGGCTGTTGAACAGCTCGGATCCGGTAGTATCGAAGTAGATTCCACAACTATATCCGGCGCTCCAAGATGCACTTGAGGCACACAATTGCAAGGCCTGCCGCGAGCGCCATCCTGCGGGAGATTAGATTAACAACTGGTAAATATATCGTCCGATTTCATTGGCGAAGAAAGGCGCGCAATTGCTGGGCTCGCGCATTTGGCACCCGCCTCGCGGAACGTCTCCTTCACGAAGGCGTTCGTTGATAAAGTTATAACAAGCTGATTTCGTTTGTTAAACTGTACCATTTTTTTTCGATGGGATGAGCAGGCCTCAGCAATTGCGGGGTTAATGGATGCTTAAAGATTTTCATAGATTTTATCCTCAGATTGCTCGTCCGATCAGCGTATTGGGATGGTAGCGGTCAGCTCTCTTGTCCTGAATGGGAAACAGCATGAACGGAATAGCATTCGGCTTCGGATCCGATGCCAAGGCGATACTCGCGGCGATGAACAGATCACAGGCCATCATCGAATTCGACCTCACGGGAAAAATCCTCACGGCCAACGCAAATTTCTGCGCCGCTCTCGGCTACGAATTGCGCGAGATTGTCGGCCAGCACCACCGAATGTTCGTCGATCCGGCAGAGGCTTCGTCCGCCGATTATCGCGATTTCTGGGCGCGGCTGAACGGAGGCGAATTCGACCGGCGCCAGTACAAACGCATCGGCAAGGGGGGCAAGGAGATCTGGATCGAGGCATCCTACAACCCCGTCTTCCGCGGTGGGAAACCCTACAAGGTCGTCAAGTTCGCAACCGATATCACCGAGCAAAAGCTCAAGGCGGCCGAGGATGCCGGCAAGCTGAACGCGCTCTCACGCGCCCAAGCGGTCATCGAGTTTACGCTGAAGGGCGAGATCCTGTCGGCGAATGAGAATTTCCTGTCCGTGCTCGGTTATCAGCTTCCGGAAATCCTGGGGCGCCACCATTCGATGTTTTGCGACAGTGCCTACGTCAGCAGCGACGATTATCGTCGGTTCTGGCAACGCCTGGCCGATGGCGAGTTCGTCGCCGATGAGTTTCTTCGCATCGGCAAGGGCGGGAAGAAGGTCCATATCCAAGCCTGCTACAACCCGATCTTCGACATGAATGGCAAGGTCTTCAAGGTCGTCAAATTCGCGACCGACGTCACGGCCCGCGTCAACAATGTGAACGAGCTTGCCGGGTCGTTGCAGGCCATGTCCGGCGGGGATCTGACCCAGCAGGTCACAACTCCGTTCACGCCCACCCTAGAAAAACTGCGGACCGACTTTAATGCTGCGGTCGGCAAGCTGCGCGGCGCGATGCAGACCGTGGCGGAAAACGCAACCGGTATCGCCGCCGGCGCCCAGCAAATTCGCTCCGCCTCGGACGACCTGTCGAAACGAACGGAACAGCAGGCGGCCTCCGTCGAGGAAACCGCGGCCGCCCTTGAAGAGATCACCACGACTGTCGCCGATTCCAGCAACCGCGCCCAGGAAGCGGGCCAACTGGTGCGAAGGACACGCGAAAACGCCGAGCGGTCCGGGGCGGTGGTGCGAAATGCGGTCGATGCAATGGGCAGGATCGAAACCTCGTCCGCCGAAATCAGCAATATTATCGGTGTGATCGATGAGATCGCGTTTCAGACCAATCTCTTGGCGCTCAACGCCGGGGTCGAGGCTGCACGTGCCGGCGACGCCGGCAAAGGTTTCGCGGTCGTAGCTCAGGAAGTCCGCGAGCTTGCTCAGAGATCGGCGAAAGCGGCAAAGGAAATCAAGGAGCTGATCACCACGTCCAATCAGCATGTGAAAAGCGGCGTCGCTCTCGTTGCAGAAACCGGCAAGGCCTTGGAGGAGATCGTCGGCCAGGTTCAGCAGGTCAACGGTAATGTTCTCGCAATCGTCGAAAGCTCCAAGGAACAGGCGACGGGATTGAAGGAAATCAACACTGCCGTCAACATCATGGATCAGGGCACACAGCAGAACGCGGCCATGGTCGAGGAATCGACGGCGGCGGCCCATAACCTCGCGAAGGAAGCTGACGCGCTTTTCCAGCTGCTGGGTCAGTTCAACATCGGCGGCAGCATAGCGTCACGTCAACATCGCCCGACCGCGGCAACTGCTGCCTCCAAGCCTGTGACGTCGCCGGCGCGGGCGAGGGTCGCCAAGGTTGTCTCCGCCTTTCATGGCAATGCCGCGGTGGCCGGCGGCGAGTGGGAAGAGTTCTGAGCTGTATAGGCCGCTACTGGTCTCGACTTGATACGGTCGAGATCGGCAGCGGTTCCATCCAGTCGGATTTTGTCAACGAATTTATATTAAGTTATTGCGCATATTAGAGGGAAGATATCGTGCCCTGGCAAGTCTTGATCGGAAATGTGGCGGCGGTCTCGCTCGTTATTTCGGTATGGATGCACCTGCATTACAAGCTTTACCGTCTTTCCAAGGTCCAGGCAGAACTCGGCTTCGGCTTGATGATGGGGCTTGGAGCCGTCTTGTCGATGCTGCTGTCGGTCGAGGTCGACAGCGGCTATTTTCTCGACCTCCGTTCGACCTTGCTGGCGGTCTCGGCCGTCTACGGCGGTCCATTGGCGGTTCTGATGACGGCAGCTCTCACGTCGGTGCAGAGGATCTCCATGGGTGGCGCCGGTGTCGAGCCGGCATTGATCTCGATCTTGCTGGTCTCCGTGTTCGGACTGGCGGTTCACTTCCGGTTCGGCAGAGGCTCGGCGGATGTCAAAAAAGCTCTGGCCTGTGCCGTCATGGTGGCCGCGGTCACATTGACGTTGAGCATTTTCCATCGCGGCGGCTGGTCGCATATCACGACCGTCAGCCTTGCCGTCATCGGCGTGAAATTCGCAGCGACTTTGGCCGCGGCATCCGTCATTACCTATTTCCATGCCTTTACCCTGGAGCGGGATATCTTGAAGGCCGCGCTGACCCAGGCGCCTGATTTCCATTATGTCAAAGACCGCAACAGCCGGTTCGTCGTCACCAACCTCAACGTCGCGCGAAACCACGACCGCACCAAGTCTTCGGAGATGGTCGGCCTGACCGATTTCGATCTCTATCCCAGCGAAATGGCGCAGATATTCTTCGATCGCGAACAGGAGATCATGGTGACCGGCGAGCCCATCGTGGACTTCGAGGAACCGCTCGTCGAAGATAACGGCCGGGAACGCTGGTTCGTGACGTCGAAGATCCCGTTGAGAAACCGCCACGGCGATCTGATCGGGCTTTCCGGCGTGACCCGCGATGTCACCGAGAAAAAGCGTCTCATTCAGCAGGCCCTCGACAGCAAGAATGTGCTTTCCCAGGCAATGACGGAAATGTCCGATGGCCTTGCCATGTTCAATTCCGAGGGCCGGCTGGTGTTCTGCAACGATCAATATCGTGCCGCCTTTCCCCGCTCCGCCGATGCCAGGCAGCCCGGCGCCGATATAACCGACATCCTGCGGGCCGTGATGCGAAACGGCGAGCGGATCGACGTCGGCCCGGAGGCCGGCGAGGGCTGGATAGAGACGGAAGCAGCACAGCTTTTCCTGACCCACGATAGTGAAATGCCGATGTTCGATGGACGCTGGCTCAGGCAGCGCACGCGTTTGGCGGCCGACGGCTCCGCCTTGGTGGTGGTTTCCGACATCACCGCGATGAAGCATTCCGAGGAACGGCTGACGCAACTCGCCCTGAAAATGAAAGGGCTGGCGGACACCGACGCATTGACCGGTATTGCCAATCGACGCGTATTCGACGAGGCGATCTCGGAAGAGTTTGCGCGCGCCCGCCGGGCCGAATCCGCTCTCAGCCTGCTATTGATCGATGTCGATCACTTCAAGGCCTACAATGATACCTACGGTCACCTCGAAGGAGACAATTGCCTGAGGATGATCGGCGAGGTTCTCCGCTCGATTGCCAAGCGGCCCTCAGACCTCGCGGCGCGATTTGGCGGGGAGGAGTTTGCCATTCTGCTTCCCGGCACCGACCGGGATGGCGCGCTGCGGCTCGCCAAAATGCTGCGTTCGACATTGCATCGGCGGGCAATCCCGCACCGTGAAAGCAGCAAGACGATCGTGACGGTCAGTATCGGTGTGGCGCACATGTCGGATCGATTTGCGACGTCGGCAGAATTGGTCGAGGCTGCGGACCGGGCGCTTTACGCGGCAAAGAAACATGGCCGCGACCGCGTCGAGGCCGCCGCCGTTCAAGCAAGAGCGGCGTGACTTCGAACACTTCGAACGCAATTCCGTCTCTGCGCAAACGTCATTTCGCAAGCTTGCCGATCGCTTCGATCTCGTTCGTCCATATGCCCGCCGCATAGTCTTGCGGCAGTCGCGCCAGCAGCAAGGGGTCGTCGATGCCGGTCGAAAAATCGCTGCCGCGATAGGGGCCGAGCACGAAGACCTCGGTTCCCGCATCCGCCATCCGGTTGAGAAAACGGTCCGGCCAGCCCCAGAGCCACGGGGCGATATTGATCGGCACCAGCATCATCCGATGCTTGCAGGCGTCCGGCAGCACGCCGGTCCAGCCATAGCCGATATAACCGAACAGGCAGCCCTTCAGGCTCTGGCGCGAGGCGGTCCTGATATCGGGCGAAAGCCGACGGACGACGTCGATCGGCTCGTCGCCGCCATAAACGATGATATCAGCCCGTCGCGCAGCGGGAAGCCCGTTGAGCACGGCGGCGAGCTTTTCGCCTTCGGAAGGGTCACGGCTCTTGACGTTGATCAGGAAGCGTCGATCCGGAAAGGTCGACAGCCCCTCGGCAAGCGTCGGCATCATGCCGATGCCCCGGCCGCGAAAGGGAAAGCTCTTGCCGCCATCGGCGGTATAGCCGTAACCGATGTCGAGCTTCTTCATGTCGGCCATCGCATGCGCACGCGTGACCCCGTGCCCATCGGTGCGGCAGTCGAGCGTCCAGTCGTGAAAGACGGCGAATTCGCCGTCCGTCGTCGGATGCACGTCGATCTCGACAATATCGGCGCCGGCGGCAAAACCGGCCTGCATCGAGCGGACGGTGTTTTCGAGATAATCATGTTTCGGCGGCAGCATGCGGGCGGCCGTGCAGGTGTCGTTCTTCAGATCGGTTTCGTCGAACCGCTGGGCGATGCCGCGATGGGCGAGCAGCACCGGCTTTCCCGGCCGATGCTCCGCTAGAAGGCTGGTATTGTTGAGGTAGATGCCGGCTGCAGCGAGTGCTACGGCCGCCGCGCAACAGAAAAGCTTCCTGCCCAATTCTGCCCCTCCTGATTGCATCGAGGGATATAACAGCTAGAAAGCGATTCTGGTTGTTGTTGGGCTGTTTTCCGGCTTTTCTGGAGCAGGGCTGGGAAAAGGCGAAACGATTTGCCGCGCAAGAGCATAGGATGTCGGAATCTCGTTTAGCCGGTCGTCTTCAAGACGGACAGGCCATGGAGAACACCAATGACGATTACCATTACCGCCTTTGAACGGTCACCCGATCGCGGCAAGGGGCTGGCGCGTGACATGCGGGTTCGCTGGGCGCTCGAGGAAGCGGGCGAGCCTTACGAGGTCCGCCTTGTCTCGTTCAAGACGATGAGAGAACCCGCGCATCTGACCCTTCAGCCTTTCGGGCAGATTCCCACCTATGAGGAAGGCGATCTCGCGCTCTTCGAGTCCGGGGCGATCGTCTTCCATATCGCCGAGCGCCATGCCGGCCTGCTGCCGGAGGAGGCGAATGCCCGGGCGCGGGCGATCGCCTGGATGTTTGCCGCGCTCAACACGATAGAGCCGCCGGTCTTCGACCGCGCCCTCGCCACAATCCTGGAGCGCAACGAGCCCTGGTACGAGCAGCGCCTGCATGCCCTCGAAGTCAGCATCCGGAAACGGCTGGACGATCTTTCCCGTCGGCTTGGCGATGCCGACTGGCTTGACGGCGCCTTCAGCGCCGGCGACCTTCTGATGGTAACGGTTCTGCTCAGGCTGAAGGGATCGGATCTATTGGCCGACCATCTCAACCTTGCCGCCTATGTCGCCCGCGGCGAAGCGCGGCCGGCTTACCAACGTGCCTTCGCCGCGCAGCTGGCGGTTTTCACCGCCGCATCGGCCGGCTGATCACTGCCGCAACAATCGAGTGTTATCGCCATGGAACCACACGACGACGAGCTCATCCGTTTCGAAGCGCAGGGCGCAGCAACTTTGCCGGCGGCAGCAGTCGAAGGGCATGTCGCGCGCGACGGTGCCCGCATCTGGTATGCATCCTGCGGCGCAGGTCCCCCTGTCATTCTGCTGCATGGCGGCCTTGGTCACAGCGGCAACTGGGGCTATCAGGCCCCGGCTCTGTTGCGCCGCGGCCGCCGCGTCGTACTGATTGACAGCCGCGGCCATGGAAGAAGCACCCGCGATGCCCGTCCCTATACGTATGAGCTGATGGCCTCCGACGTGCTCGCCGTCATGGACGCACTGCATCTCGACAAGGCGGCCATCGTCGGCTGGAGCGACGGCGCCTGTATCGCCCTGATTCTTGCCATGACGGCGCCCTCACGTGTCGAGGGGGTCTTCTTTTTCGCCTGCAACATGGATCCGAGCGGCACGCTGGAATTCGTCCCGACCCCGGTCATCGACCGATGCTTCAGCCGGCACGCCAAGGACTATGCCGCATTGTCCACCACGCCTGACGATTTCAATCTATTCGTCGAGGCGGTCAGCCTGATGATGCGGACGGAGCCGAACTACCAGGCCGCCGACCTGGGCCTGATCCGGGTGCCGGTGGCAATCGTCCTCGGCGAGCACGACGAATTCATCAAACCCGACCATGCCGAATATCTTGCCCGCAGCATTCCCGACGCACGGATGATCTATCTCAAAGGTGTGAGCCATTTCGCGCCGCTGCAGCGGCCGACGGCGTTCAACGCGGCGGTGGCGGCCTTCCTGGATGGGATCGGTTCATGAAACGATCCCTCTGGCCTCGCGTCCATTTCCCGCTATCTCTAGCCTCATGAGACCTGATGCGCTGCTCTATCCCACCCCCGAAGGGCTCTATTGCCCGGAAGGCGGCTTTTATGTCGATCCGGTACGGCCCGTCGAGCAGGCGCTCGTCACCCATGGTCATTCCGATCACGCTCGGCCGGGGCATGTGAACGTGCTTGCCACCCGCCAGACGCTCGACATCATGCGCCTGCGTTATGGCGACGGCTTCTGTGCCAGCGAGCAGGCTGCTGCCTTCGGCGAGGAACTGCTGATCAACGGCGTCAAGGTGAGCTTTCATCCGGCTGGCCATGTACTCGGCTCGGCCCAGATCGCCATCGAGAGGAACGGCACCCGCATCGTCGTCTCCGGCGATTACAAGCGCCGCCCCGACCCGACCTGCGCCGCCTATGTGCCGGTGCCCTGCGACGTCTTTATCACCGAGGCGACCTTCGGCCTGCCGGTCTTCCATCATCCCGATCCGATGGATGAGATCGGCAAACTGCTGGCTTCGCTCCGGCAATTTCCCGAGCGCACCCATCTCGTCGGCGCCTATGCGCTGGGCAAGGCCCAGCGCGTCATCCGGCTGCTGCGCGACGCCGGTTATGCCGAGCCGATCTATATCCACGGCGCCATGGAAAGGCTCTGCGACTATTATGTCGGGCAGGGCATCGATCTCGGCGAGCTGCTGCCGGCGACGATCGAAAGCCGCGACAAGTCTGCCTTCAAGGGTGCGGTCGTCATCGGCCCGTCATCAGCCTTCGCCGACCGCTGGGCCCGGCGCTTCAACGAGCCACTGCCGGCCTTCGCCTCCGGCTGGATGATGGTGCGCCAGCGCGCCAAACAGCTCGGCGTCGAACTGCCGCTCGTCATCTCCGATCATTGCGACTGGCCGGAGCTGACCGAAACGATCCGGGAACTGCACCCGGCCGAGGTCTGGGTGACGCATGGCCGCGAGGAGGCCCTGGTGCGCTGGTGCCAATTGCAGGGCATCAAAGCGAAACCGCTGCATCTGGTGGGTTATGAGGACGAGGGCGATTGAGGAGATGAGCAATATCCCGCGTCAAAACCCCTCCCGAGTCGAGAGGCTTCCATGAAAGCCTTCGCCGATCTCCTCGACCGCCTGGTCCTCACCCCCAGCCGCAACGGCAAGCTGAAGCTGCTGACCGATTATTTCCGCGACACGCCGGACCCCGACCGCGGCTACGGCCTTGCCGCCATCGCCGGCACGCTGGAGGTGCGCAACGTCAAGCCGGCCATGCTGCGCGAGCTGGTGCTGGAGCGCATGGACGAGGTGCTGTTTCGCTATTCCTACGATTATGTCGGCGATCTCGCCGAAACCATTTCGCTCGTCTGGGACAATGAGCGGGATATCGACCGTTCGGCCCTATCCCAGCCGCGTCTCGGCGAGGTCGTCACCGGCATGAATGCGCTCGGCCGCACCGAAGTGCGCGGCTTCGTCCGCGATCTGCTCGACCGGCTGGATGCCTCCGGCCGCTTCGCCTTCATCAAGCTGGCGACCGGCGCCATGCGCATCGGCGTTTCCGCTCGCCTCGCCAAGCAGGCGCTGGCCGATCTCGGCGGCAAGGACGTCACCGAGATCGAAACCCTCTGGCACGGACTGCAGCCGCCCTACGAGGCGCTGTTTGCATGGCTGGCTGGGGGCGGCGAGAAACCGGTCCTCGCCACACCGGCAATCTTCCATTCCGTCATGCTCGCCAATGCGGTGGAGGAGGGGGATCTCACGGGTCTCGACCCGGCCGACTACGCCGCCGAATGGAAATGGGACGGCATCCGCGTCCAGCTCTCGCGCTCCGGCGACAGGCGCAAGATCTATTCCCGCTCCGGCGACGATATTTCAGGCGCCTTTCCCGACATCCTCGAGGCGATCAGTTTTTCCGGCGTCGTCGATGGCGAGCTGCTGGTTGGCGGCACCGCCCGCTCCAACAGCCCGACGCGCACCTTCTCCGACCTGCAGCAGCGCCTGAACCGCAAGACGGTGACGGCAAAGATGCTGGCCGACTACCCCGCCTTCATCCGCAGCTATGACCTGCTCTTCGACGGTGAGGAGGATGTTCGCGGCCGCGCCTATATCGATCGCCGCGCGCGCCTCGCCGAGATCATCGACCGCGCTCCGCACGACCGTTTCGACCTCTCTCCGCTCGTGCCTTTTTCGGCCTGGGACGAGCTCGACGCGCTGCGCGCGGCCCCGCCCGATCCGGTCATCGAGGGCGTGATGATCAAGCGCCGCGACAGCATCTATCAGGCCGGCCGGATGAAGGGCCCCTGGTTCAAGTGGAAGCGCAATCCGTATAATGTCGATGCGGTGCTGATGTATGCCCAGCGCGGCCACGGCAAGCGCTCCAGCTATTATTCCGATTTCACCTTCGGTGTCTGGGCCGATGACGAGGACGGCGAGCAACTGGTGCCGGTGGGAAAGGCCTATTTCGGCTTCACCGATGCCGAACTCGAAGTGCTCGACAAATTCGTGCGCAACAACACGACCGAGCGTTTCGGTCCGGTGCGGGCGGTGCGCGCCGACAAGGACTTCGGCTTCGTCGTCGAAGTGGCCTTCGAAGGCATTAACCGCTCGACCCGGCATAAATCGGGTGTCGCCATGCGCTTCCCCCGCATCGCCCGCCTTCGCCCCGACAAGCCGACTTACGAGGCCGACCGGCTGCGCACGCTGATCGCCATGATCGACGCCAAGCCGCCGTGATCTCGACCGACCGGCCGGAAAACGCGACGCTGTACCCTCTGTGCTGGACCCCCTGCGCAACAATGACGCAGGGCCAATTTTCAACATGATGTGTATTGGCGGCAACGATCTTCCGGTGCAGATTTTGCTCTGCTGTTTCAGGCCGGGGAAATGATTGGGTGCTGCCTTATGAGCTCGCGTGAACTAAATTCCTTTTTCCTTCAGCGCCGTGCAGTGCTTGCCGGTATCGCCGGTGCACTCGTCCTGCCGCAAATGGCCGCCGCTTTCGATGTCCCGGATGAACCGCGGCTTGCCAAGCATGACTACGCCCAGGTCCGCCACCATTTCCGCACGAAGCTGTTGCAGAAGGGCCCGGCGCCCGACAAATACGAGCCGCTGGCAGCGCCTGCCGATGCCGAGAAAATCTTTTACCGTTCCGGTTACGGCGGCGAGCTGGAGCTTGCGGCCTGGGTTTCCAAATACAAGCGCGAGCGCGCGCCCAAGCCCGCCGTGCTCTTCCTGCACGGCGGCAACGCCATGGGCATCGGCCACTGGCAGTTGATGAAGCCCTATATGGATGCCGGCTACGTCGTGATGATGCCGTCGCTGCGCGGCGAAAACGGCCAGATGGGCAATTTCTCCGGCTTCTATGACGAAGTCGACGATGTGCTTGCCGCCACCGAGCGCCTGGCGCACCTGCCGGGCGTCGATTCCCAGCGCCTGTTCATCGCCGGCCATAGCATCGGCGGCACGCTCACCATGCTGACGGCGATGAGCACCCATAAATTCCGCGCCGCCGCGCCGATTTCGGGCAATCCCAATGCCTTCCGCTTCTTCAGCCGCTATCCCCAGGATATCCGCTTCGACGACAGCAATGCGCATGAATTCGAGGTGCGGTCGGCGCTGTGTTATGCCCAGAGCTTCAAATGCCCGGTCCGTGTTGTCCACGGCACCGAAGAGGCCCATTTCAACGACCGCGCCGATCTGCTCGCCCGCCGCGCCCGCGCCGCCGGCATCCATATCGAGACCGACACCGTCGCCGGCAATCACACCTCCGCGCTGCCGGCCGAGATCGAACAGAGCATCCGCTTCTTCCACGGGGTGGCGGCCTGATTTTTCGCGGCCGCTTCAAATACAGGCCCATTGGGCCTATATTCCCGGCATGACGACGGACGCAGAGACAATGATCGTGCCGAACGACTTCCCCGAGCTGAAATCGCTCGTCTGGAATCGTGATCCGGCCTGCCTGCGAGGCTTTCGCGCTGTATGAACGCAATGGCGTTTCGTCGATACCGGCGCTGACCGAGCGAGAGGTGCAGCTGATCCGCGATCTGGCTGCCACCTATGGCAATGGCGTCCTGCTCGTTTCCTGATTTTCCGTTCGCGCCGGCTCTGGTCGTCTTAGCTCCCGGCCTTCCCACCCCAACGCCAGCCTCGCGCCAGCCGCATATGCCATCGTCCCGGCAGATATCGCTGTCTCGCCGATCGTTGATAAGGGTGGTTCCATGAATTTTCTGCGCCGGGTCTTCCCGATTGCCGGGCTGGTGATCGCAGTTGCGTCGCTCAGCGGCTGCAACATCCTCATTCCCGATGTCGCCGCCGATTCGCCGGCCCGCTTCGTTCAGGAAACCTCGCCGGTCTTCTATCAGCCGCCCGGCGTCGATCCGCGCCGGGTGCGGCCGATCCCAGATCAGCCGGTGCCGCAGACGCGTGAGCTCTACAAGACCCAGTTCCACCAGACCTACGGCCTGCCGGTCACCAATCCCGTGCACATGGCGATGTATGGCGAGCTGCGCGACGCGGATTTCACCCTGCCGGCGATCCCGATCAGCCGCGTGCAGCCGCAGTTCCTGCGCCAGGAGGTCGATTACCAGACGACCGAGCGGCCCGGCACCGTGGTCGTCGATACCAAGGCGCGTTTTCTCTATTTCGTCGAGGGCAACGGCAAGGCGATGCGCTACGGCGTCGGGCTCGGCCGCGACGGTTACGCCTGGTCAGGGCGCGGCACCATTCAATGGAAGCAGAAATGGCCGCGCTGGACGCCATCGGTCGAAATGGTCTCGCGCCAGCCTGAGGTTCGCCCCTTCGGAGCGGAGAATGGCGGCATGAATCCGGGGCTGATGAACCCGCTCGGCGCCCGCGCCATGTATATCTTCAAGGACGGGCAGGACACGCTTTACCGCATCCACGGCACGCCCGACTGGCAGTCGATCGGCAAGGCCACCTCGTCTGGCTGCGTGCGCATGCTGAACCAGGACGTCGTCGATCTCTACGACCGCGTTCCCGCCAAGGCCGAGATCGTTGTGATGTAGCGCTGCAACAGCGCTGCTCATATCGTCCGCTTCAAGCCGGACACGTCTGCGTGAAGCTATGGTTTATTTGGCGCAAGCCGATAGATCTTCTCTTGTTGTTATCGGCATCGGACGAATCGCTGGTTTATGCGGCGTCTCGTCCGGCGTCCCGCATCAGAGGAAATCAGTCCCGCGTCATGAGCTTCGATAGACATCTTTCCCGCCGCAGCTTCCTTTCCTTTTCGGCGTTGACCGCAGCCTCCGCGCTCACCGGCTGCGCCTCCTCAGCCAATACGGTAACATCGGGCGATACGACGATCATCTACCGTTCGCCCATGCGCCTGTTCCAGTCCCCGGCTGCGTCGAGCGTGCCGAGCGGGCCTGAGCTTGCCGTCATGTATGGCCCGGTTGAGGATGGCGGCTTCCTCATTCCCGCCGTTCCTTACGAGCAGATCGATCCGCGCTATTATCGCCAGCGTGTCGTCGATCCCACCGGCCAGCCGCCCGGCACCATCGTCGTCGATACGCCGTCGCGCTTCCTCTATCTCGTCCAGGCCGACGGCATGGCGATGCGCTACGGCGTCGGCATCGGCCGCGAGGGCTTCGCTTGGCAGGGCTCGGGCGTCATCCAGTGGCGTCAGAAATGGCCGCGCTGGAAGCCGCCGAACGAGATGGTCGCCCGCCAGCCGGAATTGGTCAAATATTCGATCGACAACGGCGGCATGGAGCCGGGCCTGAAAAACCCGCTGGGTGCCCGTGCGCTCTATATCTTCTCGAATGGCGAGGATACGCTCTACCGCCTGCACGGCAATCCCGACTGGCGCTCGATCGGCAAGGCCGTCTCGTCGGGCTGCGTCAGGCTCATGAACCAGGACATCATCGATCTCTACGACCGCGTTCCGACAAAGGCCCCGATCGTCGTCTTGCAGTGATCTCACCGGGCGGCCCTGATCCGGCCGCCGCGGACCCTTTCCTCAGGGGAAGCAGGTGCTTGCCCCAGGGGTAAGAGTTTTCATTTTGCCCCGGCAGGAGATTTATTTTTTGGAATACCATTGCTTAATTCGATAAATAACCTACATGGTGCGTATCGAATTGCTTGCGACCTTTGTCCACGCGCTGAAGCGCTCCGTCAGATATCCTCTCAACATCGATACGGCTTGTCGGACATTTTTCCGCAAGCGAAGCACAAACGGTTGAAAAGGAGATCGTTATGAATTCAGGCGTCGTCAAGTGGTTCAATGGCACCAAGGGTTTTGGTTTTATTCAGCCCGATGATGGTTCTACGGACGTTTTTGTCCATATTTCAGCGGTCGAACGCGCCGGCATGCGCGAACTCGTTGAAGGTCAGAAGATCCGTTACGATCTCGTCCGCGACAAGAAGTCGGGCAAGAATTCGGCCGACAACCTTCAGGCCGCATGATTTGTCATTCGCCCGTGCTGCCGTACCGGCAGTGAAATGGCTGAGTGACTGGAAGAGGTCGGGTGCCAGCCCGGCCTTTTTGCTTTGAGCGCGGGTCGTTCAGATTGACAGTTGAGCAGCCGAAGAGTTGAAGGGACGCTGAAATGGGCAGACCAAACTATAAAGTCGGCGACATGATCGTGCTGAAATCCGGCCTCACCCGCACGGCGAAAGCCGACAAGCGGTGCCGGATCTCCAGCATCTTGCCCAACGACCACGGGCATGTGCAGTATCGCGTCCAGTTCGACGCGGAGAATTTCGAACGCCGCATCACTGAGGCCGACATCGATACCGGGGAAACGCCATCCAGGATTTCTCCCGAGGCAGCAGCCAAGGCCGACAGCGCCGAACCCTGGCTGAAGTTTTCGAGCATCCGGACGGGCAAGTAGTCCCGCCGTTTTTCATCATTGACAGCGCGGCTTCGCCGCCGACAGGAAGGATATCGTTTTGCAGGTTCTCGTCAGGGATAACAATGTCGATCAGGCGCTCCGCGTGCTCAAGAAGAAGATGCAGCGGGAAGGCCTGTTCCGGGAAATGAAGGCGCGCAGCGCCTTTGAGAAGCCGTCCGAGAAGCGCGCCCGCGAAAAGGCCGAGGCCATTCGCCGCCAGCGCAAGCTCGCCCGCAAGAAGCTGCAGCGCGAAGGTCTGCTGCCGGCGCCGAAGAAGGTTCTCCGCGCCCGCTAACCCTAGCCGTGGGAATCACGGCTACACCCGTGGACTCACGGCCCGCCGTGGGAATCACGGCTATACCCGTGGGACCACGGTTCCAGCCGCGGAGCCACGGCTCCAGCGCGCCATCACCCGAGAAAGGGGCACATGACCGCCACCAAGGGAGAATTCTTCAATCCCGCCAAGCTTTCGTCTCGCGACAAGGCGGAAGCGACCGATCACACGGCGCGCGCCATCATCGCCGCCGAGGCATCGGCCCGTGACAAGAAGACGGAGAAGCTGAAGGCCCTGCGTCTGCAGCAGGAGGCCGAAGGCGAACCCAAGGCAGCGCCTGCCAAGAAGCGCCGGTCGCCGGCCAAGCCGGCTGCGAGGCGGCCCTGATCCTCGGCGCCGCTATTTAGACTGGCTGGTGATGCATTCAGCCGCCCGTGCCGGCCCGCCCGAGATTGCCCCGCAGCCGATGCAGCATGTCGCGCATCTCGGCCATTTCCTTAAGCGTGCAGCCGGCGGCCTGGCCGATCGCCGTCATGATCGTATCGATCTCGCCCTTCATCGCCTCACCTCCAGGGGTCAGTGACACGATCACCTGCCGTTCGTCGCGCAGGTCGCGGATGCGCTTGATCAGCCCGCTCTGCTCCAGCCGTTTCAACAGCGGCGACAGCGTGCCGGAATCAAGATCCAACTGCTCGCCGATCGTCTTCACCGGCAGTTCGCCGCGTTCCCACAGTACCAGCATCACCAGATATTGCGGATAGGTCAGGCCGACCCTGTCGAGGATCGGCTTGTAGGCGCGGGTGAAGGCATGCGCCGTCGCATAGACCGCGAAGCACAACTGCTTTTCCAGTCGCTTTTCCTCCTGCGGTATCTCCATGGTCTTTACCGTTTGCGCTTTCATATCCATCATCCCTGAGCCTGCGATTGTCTTCTTTTCGACGTCGAAATGCAATTTGCAAAATTCACTTGCGTACAATTTAATTGTGCGATATTAAAAATCCAACCCCATCGAAGGGCCAATCAAAAGGAGATCGTCATGCCTATTCTCTATACGACCAAAGCCTCTGCCACCGGCGGCCGCGCAGGCCGCGCCGTTTCCGAAAACGGCGTTCTGGACGTGACGCTGACCGTTCCCAAGGAGCTCGGCGGCGACGGCGCCACCGGCACCAATCCCGAACAGCTCTTTGCTGCCGGCTACTCCGCCTGCTTCCTTGGTGCCCTGAAATTTGTCGCGGGCCAGCAGAAGGTCAAGATTCCCGAAGACACAACGGTCTCCGCCAAGGTCGGCATCGGCCCGCGTGAAGATGGAACCGGCTTCGGCATCGAAGTGGCGCTGACGGTTGACATTCCGGGTCTCGACCGCGAAACGGCTGAAAAGCTCGCAGCCGCAGCCCATATCGTCTGCCCCTACAGCCACGCCATGCGCACCTCGACCGAGGTTCCGGTCACGGTCGCCTGATCGATTTTAAAAAGTTGGTAGCCGTATCGGCTGCCGCCATCTGCCGTCCGGGTAGGGGACTATCCGGCCGGCTTCGGCGTCTCTGCCATCATTCATGACAGCGCCTGCAGATCCTGCCGCAGCCTTGCGACGCTGCCATCCGGCAGCTTTCCGTCGATCATCGCATGCGTGCTTTCCCAGATCGGCAGCGCTCTCGCCAACACCGCCTTGCCCTCAGCGGTGAGGCTCAGCAGCCGGCCGCGCCTGTCCCTCGGGTTCTCCATCACATCAACCCAGCCCTTGCGCTGCAACGGCTTCAGCGCCGCCGTCAGCGTCGTCTGGTCCATGGCGAGCAGTGCGGCGACCGGCCCCATTGGCGGTGGCTCCGGCCGGTTCAGCGACATCATCAGCGAAAACTGCCCGTTGGTCAGCCCGGCCGGCCTCAGCGCATCGTCGAACAGCCGGGCAAGCGCACGCGCTGCCCGCTGCACATGCAGGCAGAGGCAGGTGTCGCGCACCAACAGCGTCGTGGAAAAGGGAATCTCGATCGAATTTGACATGCTCCATTTCTATTGATATCAATGTATTTAGTCAAGGAGAAGGAGATGAGCCGGCTTCACCGGCAAGCGCCGGAGGAGGGCGCACTCCATGCAGAATGACGTTGTTTCCCGCGAGGAGTGGCTCGAGGCCCGCCGTGCCCTGCTGGCAAAGGAGAAGGAGGCGACGCGGCTGCGCGACAGCGTCAACGCCGCCCGTCTGGCGCTGCCCTGGGTAAAGGTCGACAAGGATTATCTCTTCGAATCGCCCGAGGGCAGGAAGTCGCTCGCCGATCTCTTCGACGGTCGCAGCCAGCTGCTGATCTATCATTTCATGCTCGGCCCGGATTGGGATGCCGGCTGTACCGGCTGCTCCTTCCTGTCGGATCATGTCGATGGCGCCCTGCCGCATCTGAACCATCATGATGTCACCTGGGTCGCCGTTTCGCGCGCGCCGCTCGACAAGATCGCTGCCTATAAACAGCGCATGGGTTGGAAATTTCCCTGGGTCTCTTCCTTCGGCACCGATTTCAATTTCGATTATCACGTTTCTTTTAGCCCCGAGGATCTTGCCAAAGACAAGGTCTTCTACAATTTCACGCCTATGCAGCCGGCTGATGCCAATGACGAACTGCCGGGCCTCAGCGCTTTCTACCGCAACGACAAGGGCGAGATCTTCCATACCTATTCGAGTTATGCCCGCGGGCCGGAAGAACTGATCGGCACCCTGATGATCCTCGATCGCGCGCCGAAGGGCCGCAACGAGGACAGCACGATGAATTTCGTGCGCCGCCACGACGAATACCAGGAGGCCCCGAAGGCGCCATCCTGCTGTCACTGACATAGCGCACCATCACTCAAGGGAGAAGAGATGATGAAGACCGCTGAAGTGCTGAAGGAACATTCCTTCCTGGAAAGACTGATCGGCGACTGGACCGTCACCGCACCCGACATGAGTGGCGGCGAGCCCTGGACCGAGACCGTCCGCTCGCTGCACGGCATCTGGTTCATCGCCGAGGGAACCGGCCGCATGCCGGACGGCAAGGAGGCCACCAGCATCCTGACGCTCGGCTACAACGCCGCAAAGGGCAAGTATGTCGGCAACTGGATCGGCAGCATGATGGACTATATGTGGGTCTATGAGGGCGAGCTCGACGCGTCAGGCAATGTGCTGGACCTTTATACGACAGGGCCTGCCTTCGACGGCGAGGGCCTTGCCGATTACCGCGAGCAGATCATCTTCGTCGATGCCGATCACCGCACCTTCGTCTCCAGCGCCAAGCAGCC
This sequence comes from Rhizobium sp. BT04, assembly GCF_030053135.1. NCBI lineage: Bacteria > Pseudomonadati > Pseudomonadota > Alphaproteobacteria > Hyphomicrobiales > Rhizobiaceae > Rhizobium > Rhizobium sp. BT04. Next base: position 4,250,375 of record NZ_CP125652.1, read on the forward strand.
GGATGGCGCCTGGAAGCAGTTCATGGAAGCGCATTACGCCCGCAGGATCTGACAATCACGGCGCTCACCCTCGAAATAGGGGCCTTGCAAAGAGGCCTCCGAAGAGGAGCGTCGAAAAAGGGAGAGTATGATGTCTGAGACGCATGGAAAGTTCATCTGGTGCGAGTTGATGACCCCCGACACATCGGCTGCGGCGAAATTCTACAGCTCGGTCGTCGGCTGGACGACCTCCGAAATGAAAATGGAGGGCATGCCGCCCTATACGATCTTCGAGGCGAACGGCATCGGCGTCGCCGGCCTGATGGAATTTCCGGGCGAACTCGAGGGGAAGGGCATTCCGCCGAACTGGACGGGTTATGTCGACGTCGACGACGTCGATCAGTCGGCCAAGGATTTTGCCGCCAATGGCGGTTCGGTCCGCCGTCCGCCGGAAGACATCCCGGCCATCGGCCGCTTCGCCGTCGTCGCCGATCCGGGCGGCGCGGTGCTCTGCATCATGACGCCGGCGCCGATGGAGAAGCCCATGCCGGAACTGGCCTTCGACGCGCCCGGCAATATCGGCTGGCATGAACTCTATGCCGGCAACGGCAAGGACGCTGTCTCCTTCTATTCCAAGCTGTTCGGCTGGACGAAGGACAGCGAAATGGACATGGGTCCGATGGGCGTCTACTACCTCTTCGCTCGCAATGGCCGGCAGATCGGCGGCATGATGACCAAGCCTGACAATATGCCGATGCCCTTCTGGTGCTATTATTTCATCGTGCCGGCGATCGATGCCGCGATCGAACGCGTCACCTCAGGCGGCGGCAAGGTCGTCCACGGCCCGATGGAAGTCCCCGGCGGCAGCTGGATCATCCAGGCCACCGACCCGCAGGGTGCCTTTTTCTGCCTGGTGGCGCCGAAGCGATAGGTGTTTGGGCGTGCCGTACGGCACGCCCAACATTCACTATCCCACCGAAGCAAAGAACCCTTCCGGGTTCTCGACTTCTACCAACCGCTTCTTCTCGATAAACCAGAACCGGTTGCCGACCGCCCGCACGAAGCTGCGGTCGTGCGATACCAGCAGGCAGCTCGCCTCGTGCGCCATCAACTCGCTCTCCAGCGCTTCCTGCCCCTCGATGTCGAGATGGTTGGTCGGCTCGTCGAGCAGGTAGAAGTTCGGTTCCGTCAGCCTCAGCACCAGCATGCCGAGCCGCGCCTTCTGCCCGCCGGAAAGCTGGCCGATCGGTTTTGCCTGCATGTCGATCGTCATGCCCGCCCCAACCAGCAAGGCACGCGCCCGCTGGTCGCCGACATCGAAACGGCGGATGATCGTGCCGATCGGCGTGTCGGTGTCGGTGAGATCGGCAAGCGCCTGGTCGCCGTAGCCGAGAACCAGCGACGGTGTCGCCTTGATGCCGTCCCGCACCGTCTCCGGCGTTTCGATCGCCCTCTTCAGCATCGAGATCAGCCGTGACTTGCCGGCGCCGTTGAGGCCCAGCAGCACGATGCGGTCGCCCTGGCAGATGAATTGCCGGCCGGTCCGGAAGAGCAGCGTCCCGTCAGGCGTCGTCACCGCCGCGTCTTCCAGCGTCACCAGCACCTTGGCATGCGTGCCGCGGTTGGAAAGCCGGATGGCGCCGGCCGAGCGCTCCAGATGCGCCGGTTTTGCCGCATCCTCGAGTTTTTCCGCCCGCTGTCTCAACTGCTTCGTCTTGACGACGAGCAGGTCGCTGCCGGAATTGATGCCGATATTGTTGAGCTTCGCCGCTTGCTTGCGCAGTTGCTCGGCCACCTTCATGTCGCGCTCGTAGCGCCGCGCCTCGGAGGCATCGGCCTCATCGAGTGTGGCGCGTGCCCGGGTGTAGGGCAGGGCGAAGACCGGCGATTGCTCCGGCCGCAGAAAGAGCGTCCGGTTGGTCGTTGCATCCAGGAAGGCGCGGTCGTGGCTGGACAGGATGACCGGCACGTCGCGCGGCAGCGCATTCAGCCAGCCTTCGAGCCGGGCGATCTTTTCGAGATCGAGATGGTTGGTCGGCTCGTCGAGCAAGAGCACGTCGGGCTCGCTCACCCAGGTGCGGGCCAGCATGGCCAGCCGCTGCCAGCCGCCGCTCAGCTGTTTCAGCGGCCGGCCGCGCATCACCTCAGGCACCTCGAGCGATTCCAGCACCACGTCGACGCGCCAGCTTTCGCTTTCGGCCTGATCGGCCGGCAGCGCCTGCAGCACCGCATCGTAGAACGGCGTGTCGAAAAGCCCGGGCGGCACATTTTGCGCGACATGGCCGACGGTCAGCCCGCGCGCCTTGGTGATCTCGCCCTCGCTCGGCTCCAGCGCGCCGGTGATGCAGGCAAGCAGCGTCGATTTCCCTCGCCCGTTGGCGGCGACGAGGCCGATGCGGTCGCCCGTGTTGACGACGAGATTGAGCTTGGAAAACAACGGATTGCCCAGCGTCACGCCGAGATTGCGGATATTGATGAGAGTCATGATCGTTCTCTGGTCTTGACCGGGTGGTCGGCACGATCCGGGGCGTTCAGCCATCACAGGATTGCGCGTATCAGGCCCGGGAAGTTACAGGAATGCGTGCTCGAATCTTGGGATACAGCGCCGCATTGGCCACGAGGGCAGACCAGGAAGAGATGTCGAGAAACGGTCTCTGGTCAGCCCTGCAAACGCATTTGCAGGGCGTTGACGGGACCACGCTGGCGATGATGCCGGAAATAATATTGCATTGCGTGATCCTCCTTTCTCGAAAAGGTTGCAAGGTGCAAATAACATTGCCTGCAAAAAGAGGCAAGAGGCCGGGGCGTGTCAGACAGCGCCGGAAGGCAGCTCCAGCCGCCGTGTGATCCCGATATTCTCAAGGAACGTCTCGTCATGGCTGACGACGAGCAGTGCGCCATCGTAAGCCAGCAGTCCGGCCTCGACTGCAGCGATCGAGTCGATGTCGAGATGATTGGTCGGTTCGTCGAGGATCAGCAGCGGCGGCGGTGCAAACCCCAGAACGCAGGCGAGGCCGGCGCGCAGCAACTGCCCGCCGCTCAGCGTCGATACGGTTTGTAGTGCCGCATCAGCCCTGAACATGAAGCGGGCAAGAGCCGCCCGGCAGGTGTTTTCATCAGCCTGCGGATTGATCCGGCGGAAATTGTCGCGGATCGACTCTGACGGATCGAGGATGCTCACCTTCTGGTCGAGCATCGAGAAAGCGGTCATGATTTTGACCATTCCACTCCAGGGTTCGAGATCACCGGTGACAAGCGCCAGCAACGTCGTCTTGCCCGAGCCGTTTCGACCGGTGACGGCAATACGCTCCGGTCCGGTTATGTCGAAGGAGAAATCGCTGATGACAGGATCGTCAGGCTGATAGCCCGATATCACCGCATCCATCTTCAGCACGATCTTGTTCGCTGGCAGCCCGGTCGCCGGCAAAGTTACTGACAGCGGCTGGAGGATCTCGATTTTTTTGCGCGCTGCTGTTGCATCTTCCAGTGCCTGAGCCTGCCGGCGCTCGGCGAGACGGGCATTGTCGCCGCCCGTCGTTTCGCTCCGTTCCTTCATTCCGCCGAGCATGATGCGCGGGATGCCGCCCTTGGCGGCCATCTTTCGTCCCGCACGGTCCCTGTGCGCCTGCCGCTCCACCGTCGCCTGAGCGCTCCTCGCAACCTCGGCCATGCGCTTTTCCGCATCGGCGAGATCGTGCTGCGCGGCGGCGAGCGCCAGTGCCCTGCGCTCGCGATAATGGCTCCAGTTGCCGCCGTAGCGCGTCGCGCCGAGCGATGTCAGCTCCACGATCGCATCCACGCTTTCGAGCAATTCCCTATCATGGCTGATGATGATCGCACCTGCCTGCCAGCTCCCGATCAGCGCAATCACGGCTTCGCGGCCCTCACGATCGAGATTGTTGGTCGGTTCGTCGAGCAGCAGGAAATCCGGTTCCGCAAAGATCAGAGCGGCAAGCCCGGCACGCGTGCGCTGCCCGCCGGAGAGTGCGGCAAGTGGTGTGTCCGGCGGCACGTCGAGCCCGGTCCGATTGAGCGCCAAGGCAATGCGGGCCTCCAGCATCCAGTCCGCGGATGCAAGCTCGTCGGCAGTCGCGTCGCCGGCTTCGGCACGGCGAAGAACGGCAAGTCCCCCGGTTGCGCCGAAGAGATCGGCGACCGTTTCCTCGGGCGCCACCTGAACGCTCTGGTGCAAGATGCCGAGGCTGCCGTTGACGGATATCGTCCCCGAAAGAGGACGAACCTCACCAGATATGAGCTTGAGCAACGTCGTCTTGCCGACGCCGTTGCGACCGACGAGGCCGGTCCGCTCCGCCCCGAAGCTCAGGTCAAGATTGGAAAAAAGCGACCGCCCGTCAGGCGCGGACCACGAAAGATGCGAGAGAGTGATGGATGCAGGCATGGATATGGATTTCCCCGTTGGCAAGGCAAGTTGGCGTTGCGATCGGGTTGAAATCCATTGCGGCACACATCCTGTTGAAATGGTCGATGGCGGGGAATGTAGGGAAGAAAGGCGGAAGGTTCAAGAAGGGGAACGATCTCGCCTTCTTCCAGAAACGGGTGAAAAGCTGCCCCTCACCCTAACCCTCTCCCCGTTTTACGGGGAGAGGGGACATGCCCTGCGAGAGGTTGGTGGGGAACGGAAGGTCTCGGCATGCCCCTTCGCCCCGCTTGCGGGGAGAAGGTGCCGGCAGGCGGATGAGGGGCAGGCGGTACGCGACTAACCTACCGCTTTAAACTCCCCAATATCCCGCGCACCAGCGCCCGGCCGACCTGCGTCGCCACGGTCCGCGCCACGCTCTTCATCGCCGCTTCCACCACCGTCTCGCGCTGGTAGCCGGAAGCCCGGCCGCGTGATTGGCCGCGGCCCTGATTGTCGTCATTGCCGCCGCCGAAGCCCGGCAGGGACCAGCCGGAGGTCGTGCCACCCTGTTGCTGTGGTGCTTCCTGCGCTCGCTTGGCGGCCTCGGCATCCGCTGCCTTCTTCGCCCGCGCCGCCAGCATCTCGAAGGCGGATTCGCGGTCGACATCCTCGTCATAGACGCCGAGAACCGGGCTCCTGTCCATGATCTGCTGGCGCTCGGCATCGGTCACCGGGCCGACGCGGCCGGATGGCGGGCGGATCAGCGTGCGCTCGACGATCGACGGCGCGCCCTTGGCCTCAAGCGTCGAGACCAGCGCCTCTCCGGTGCCGAGATTGGTGATGACGGTGGCGCAATCGAAGGCCGGATTCGCACGGAATGTATCGGCCGCCGTCCTCACCGCCTTCTGTTCGCGCGGCGAATAGGCGCGCAGCGCATGCTGTGCCCGGTTGCCGAGCTGGGCGAGCACCGTTTCCGGCACGTCGAGCGGGTTCTGGGTCACGAAATAGACGCCGACGCCCTTGGAGCGGATCAGCCGCACCACCTGCTCGACGCGCTCGGTCAGCACTTTCGGCGCGTCGTTGAAGAGCAGATGCGCCTCGTCGAAGAAGAAAACGAGCTTCGGCTTTTCGGGATCGCCCACCTCGGGCAGTTCCTCGAAGAGTTCCGAGAGCAGCCAGAGCAGGAAAGTGGCGTAAAGCCGAGGGTTCATCATCAGCTTGTCGGCGGCCAGCACCGAGATCTGGCCGTAGCCATTATTGCTTGTGCGCATGATGTCGGTGATCTTCAGCGCCGGTTCGCCGAAGAAGTGCTCGGCACCTTGCTGTTCGAGAACCAGCAGCGCCCGCTGGATCGAGCCGACCGAGGCCTTGGAGATCAGCCCGTATTGGTTGGAAAGTTGGCTGGCGTTCTCGCCCATATAGTTTAGCAGCGAGCTGAAATCCTTGAGGTCGAGCAACGGCAGCCCGGCCTGGTCGGCGATCTTGAAGGCGATGTTGATGACGCCTTCCTGCGGTTCGGAGGCATCCATCAGCCGGGCGAGCAGCAGCGGTCCCATCTCGGCGATGGTGGTGCGCACCCGGTGGCCCTTCTCGCCGAACAGATCCCAGAAGATCACTGGAAACTGGTCGAATTCGTAGTCGCTGAAGCCGATCTGCTCGGCGCGCTTGGTGAGGAAATCCTTGGGTTCGCCCTTCGCGGCGATGCCGGAAAGATCGCCCTTGATGTCGGCGGCAAAGACCGGAACGCCTGCCCTGGAGAAGCCTTCGGCCAGTACCTGCAGCGTCACCGTCTTGCCGGTGCCGGTAGCGCCGGTGACGAGGCCGTGGCGGTTGCCGAACTTCAGGTCGAGATATTCCGGCTTGTTGATGCTGTCATCGGGATTGCGGCTCGCGCCGATGAAAATCTTGCCTTCCTCGATCATTCGGAATGCTCCCTTGGGGCTCTGCCGCCATTTATGAGAAGGCTTGCTTCCGCCGCCTTCATCGAACCATCGTTTCCCTGTTATAAGCAGGGAGATGGGTACGGACAACTGTTTGCATTAAAAGCCAAACTGGACAAAGTGCCGCCCGGGGAGGGCCGGCTTGAGTTGCTGTGGAATTTCGAATAACGTTGACGTTAACGTCAAAAATAGGAGGCTGACGATGAATGAAATTGTGACCCAGATCGCCGATCGCGTGGGTATTGCGCCTGATTTGGCCGAAAAGGCGCTCGGCATGATGCTTGGCTTCCTGCAGCGCGAAGCCGCCGATGGCCCGGTTGCCAAGATGATCGAAGCGATCCCCGGCGGCGCCGATCTCGTCGCCCAGTTCAATGGCGCAGGTGCCGGCGGCGGCGGTCTGCTCGGCGGGCTGATGAGCTCGCTCGGCGGCGGTGGCATCATGGCGCTCCGCCAGCAGCTGATGGGCGAAGGCCTCGGCATGGGCGAGATCACCTCGCTCGCCAAGGAGACCATCGCGATCGCCAAGCAATATGCCGGCGAGGAGGTCGTCGACGAGGTCGTAGGCTCTGTTCCGGGCCTCAGCCAGTTCGTTTGAAATAACAGATCATCAGGAGCCTCGCTTCGCGGCGGGCTCATTGTTCTCGCCCCGGAAGCATCGAGGTGAAGAGTAAGCGCTGTCCCTTGGATAGAAGGAGAGCCCATGACCGTCTGGCGCCCGTCGCAGCAGATCAGGGTAAAGGTGATCGGCCTTGCCTGGCGCGAGGATCGGCTGCTGGCTGCGGAAGTGGAGGATGACAGTGGCCGCATTAAGGGTGTTCGCCCGCTCGGCGGCGCAATTGAGTTCGGCGAGAGCCGCGAGAAGGCCCTGCACCGCGAATTCAGGGAGGAACTCGAGACCGCCATCCGTATCGTCGGCCCCTGGCATCTGCTCGAAAACATCTTCGAGCATCATGGCGCGACCGGCCACGAATTCATCTTCGCCGCCGACATTGAACTGGCCGACGCATCGCTCTATGAGCGCGACGAAATCCGCTATTCCGAGCTCGACGAGACGGCGGCGACGGCGCGTTGGTTCGGCCGCGATATGCTGCGTGACGCCGGCATCGACCTTTATCCGACAGGTCTCGAGAACCTGCTGCTGCGCTGGCGCGACTGAGCCTGATATCGCACCACTCCGAGGCCGCGTCGGCCGATCACCAAACTTTGATCGTCAACGCGTCGATCGGCTTCCAAGGTCTGGCCAATCCATCCGGCTGCGTGCGTCGCAAGATGGAAATCGGCATCGACCGACCCTACGTTAGGTGATGCCGGATTTTTTCACTGGTGGCCGGATCGGCTGGAACGGTGCATCCCCGCTCGTTTCATATCGGCCAGATCAGAAGGAATATGGTCATGCGTACGTTGATTGCAGCAGCCTCGATCATTCTCCTCGGCTTTGCCGCTCCTGCCTTCTCCCAGGCCCTCGGCGACATGGATAATAGCGGACGTTTCGGCGGCATGCCGCCCGGCACCGTGCCGGATGCGGAATCGGGCGGAATCAGGATTCCTCTCGATCTCGCTCCCATTGAAAGCGATAATATCACCGTCGTCATCCCGTCCGATCGGACGGCTTGCCCGCGTCCGGGAACACGCCAGTATCGCGCGGCCGAACGCGACGGCACGCTAAGCGACGCCTGCCGCTGACGGGATAGTCCCGGATCAGAAAGCAGGACCGGCTATTTGCCGTTCTTGTGCAGCAAAACGCCGAGTTCATGCCACCGCCGCCCGTCGCGCTCGATGAGCACGTCAGCGCAGCCCGGTCCCATGCTGCCCGGCGCGTAGCTGTCAGGCACGCTTTCATCCCCAGCCCAGATATCGAGGAAGGGCTGCACCGCCGCCCAGCCGGCCTCGATGCCGTCGGCGCGCTGGAACAGCGTCTGGTCGCCGATGAAGAGATCGTAGAGCAGGGATTCATAGCCGGTCGTCTTGCCGATATCGAACTTGTCGGCATAGCGGAAGTCGAGGGAGACCGGCACGGTATCGACCGAAAGCCCCGGCGACTTGATCGAGATTTCCATGCTCAAGCCCTCGTCCGGCTGCACCTGGATCACCAGCCGGTTCGGCGGCAGGCGGCGAGTGACTTCCGTCTCGCGAAATTGCGCGAAGGGCACCGGCTGGAAGGTGATGACGATTTCGGTATCGCGCGCCGTCAGCGCCTTGCCGGTTCTGACATAGAAGGGCACGCCCGCCCAGCGCCACGTGTCGGCGTAGAGCTTCAGCGCCACATAGGTCTCGGTCCTGCTGTCGGGCGAGACGTCCTTGGTGTCGCGATAGGCCGGAAGCTCGGCGCCGTTGAGCGGGCCGGCGCCATAGGCGCCGCGCACGCCATGCGTCTTTGCCTCCTCGGGCGTATAGATGCGCAGCGCCTTCAGCACCTTGCTCTTTTCGTTGCGGATCGCCTCGGCGTCGAAACTGTTCGGCGGTTCCATGGCGATCATCGCCAGCAGCTGGAAGAGGTGGTTCGGCACCATGTCGCGCAGCGCGCCTGTTGCATCGTAGAATTTGCCGCGGCTGCCGACATCGACGATCTCGGCGGCGGTGATCTGCACATGGTCGATATAGCGGCTGTTCCACAAGGATTCGATCATCATATTGGCGAAGCGCGCCGTCATCAGGTTCTGCACCGTCTCCTTGCCGAGGAAATGGTCGAGCCGGTAAACCTGGCTTTCCCCGATCTGGGCGAGGATTTGCGCATTCAGCGCCTGCGCCGAGGCGAGATCGGTGCCGAACGGCTTCTCAATGGCGACGCGGCGGAAGACCCCCTCCTTTTCATCGGTCAGGCCATGGGCGGCGAGCTTCTCGACGATCGTGCCGAAGAAGGATGGCGGCACCGCGAGATAGAAGGCGGCATTGGCATTCGGCCCCAGCCGCTTGCCGATCTCGACGAAAATATCGTCCTTGGTGAAATCGCCTGATGTATAGGAAATGCGCCGGCGCAGGCTTTCCCAGGCTCCGTCCTTCACGGTCGGCTCTTCGCCGCTCAGATGGTTGAGGAATTGGTCGAGCCGCCCGCGCAGGAATTCGTCGTCACCCGGCTCGATGCCTATGCCGAGAATGTGGAGATCGTCGCCGACGAGGCGGCTCCGCGTCAGGTTGATGATCGCCGGCACCAGCAGGCGGCGCGTCAGGTCGCCCGTGGCGCCGAAGATGACGAGGGTGACCGGCGGTGTTGGGGCAGCGTCCATGTGTGTCATCTCCTGAGATTTTCCGGCCGACTATAGTCCGTGCCGGTTTTGCCGCAAGCACCATGCGAGGCGAGGGATAACGAGCATTTGACACCCTCCTGGGCGGCCTCAACCCTTCACCACCACCATGAAAATCCTCGGAAACCTGAGCAGCACCCGCCCGTCCGACATCTTGGGATAGGCTTTTTCCACCTGCTTGAGGTAATCCGCCAGAAACGCCTCGCGATGCTCTTCGCCGGCCTGGGCGAGATAAGGCATCAGCCCGGTTCCCTTCACCCATTCGACGATCGCGGCAGCATCCGCCATCGGGTGATTGTAGATGGTATGCCAGATATCGACGCGCGCGGCTTTGGCGATCAGCCTGGAGTAATAGGCGGATGGCGCAGGCAGCCCCTTGCGGCGCACGCTCTTTCCTTCGAAAGCAGTCCTCCACGGACCGGCATGGGCGGTCTCCTCCATCGCCAGATGCGAGGGTTCGCCTAGATTGTCGGGCATCTGCACGGCAAGTACGCCACCTTCGGACAGCCCGTCCATCAGCCGGTCGAAAATATCGAGATGGTCGGGCAGCCATTGGAAGACGGCATTGGCAAAGAGCAGGTCGGCTGGTTCAGCTGGTCGCCAGCTGCCAAGATCGGCCTCGACGAAATCGGTGCCCGGAAGCCGTTTGCGCGCCGCCGCCAGCATGTTCGTGTCGCTGTCGAGGCCGGAGACGCCTTCGGCCCCATAACGCTCGATGATGAGTTCGGTCGAATTGCCCGGCCCGCAGCCGAGGTCGACGGCGCGGCCGATGCTTTGCAGCGGCACTTGCGCCAGAAGGTCACGTGCCGGTCGTGTGCGTTCATCCTCGAATTTCGCATATTGGCTGGCAGACCAGGCCATGGCGTTCACTCCTGATGTCAGGCCACATCCCATGTGGCGGAGGCCGATCCCGTCGATGTTGCGGCCGTCGAGCTTGACGATCTCGCAGGCGACGTTATCGGAAACGAAAGCACCCCGACCTTCACGCCGCAGACACGAGTATTTTGTCCACGCGCCTCCCGTCGAGATCGACGACTTCGAAGCGCCATCCGTCTCTCGTGAAGCTCTCACCCAGTTCCGGCAGATGTTTCAACTCTTCCAACACCAGGCCGGCCACAGTCTGATATTCGAGATCGTCATCGAGCTTGAGATTCAAGAATTCGGCGAATTCGTCGATCGGCGTCCAGCCGGACACCAGGTACGAACCGTCGTCTCGGCGAGCGATGGCCTGTTCGTCGACAGGTCCCTCCTGCAGAGCCCCCATGATCGCTTCCAAAATGTCGCCCGACGAAACAATCCCCTCGAAATGGCCGTATTCGTCGAAAACCAGCACCATGTGAACCGGCGATTTCCGGATGGCTTCAATCACATTGATCGCCGTTGAAAGGTCTGAAACCACCGGAACGTCCTGCGTCAGAGCCTTGATGTCGGCACTGCCGTGTTCGGACATCGAATCGTAAAAGTCCTTGACCGGAAGGATACCGATCACCTCGTCCGAACTGCCTTTGCGAACGGGCAGCCGCGACCGCTTCGTCCTGTGCAACTGGGTGCGGATTTCATCAAGGCTGTCGTCAATATCAATAATTTCGACGTCTCGTCTGGGTGTCATCAGCGCGCGGGCAGTGCGGTCCGCCAGCCGCATCACACCTGATATCATCGCGGACTCTTCGCTTTCGATAACGCCAGCCGACTGCGCCTCGGCCAGAACGGTCTTGATCTCTTCGTCAGAGACATTGTCTCCACCTTTTCCCGCTTGGCCCAAGAGCTTGAGGACGAGATTTCCGGAAGCGTTCAGAAGCCAGACGAGGGGCAGCGCAATTTTTGAAAGCACCGCCATAGCCGGCGCCACCTTCGCCGCAACCGCTTCGGGTTCTCGCAATGCGATCTGCTTGGGAACAAGTTCGCCGATGATCAACGAAAGATAGGTGATTGCCACGACGACCGAGCCGACGCCAACGGCATCGGCGGCCGTCGACGACAATCCCTGGGCTTCCAGCCATCCGCTCAGGCGGCCCCCGAGTGTCGCCCCCGAAAAAGCGCCGGAGAGAACACCGACCAGCGTGATGCCGATCTGCACCGTGGAGAGAAAGCGACCGGGGTGTTCGGCAAGTTTGATTGCTTGCGCTGCGCCTTTGCTGCCATTGTCGGAGAGAACCTTCAGGCGGGCTGGCCGAGAAGACACAACGGCCAGTTCCGACATGGCGAGCACACCATTCAGGATGGTGAGAAACGCCACAATTCCAATTTCCAGAAACACAGGGACCCTATTCTTTGAGGTTGCAATGCCGCATTCATCAGGCGACGCGGCGAGGCGCGGTCGTCGTCACGAAGGACCGCTCCTCTGAAGTGGAAGTCATATGCCGTCGGTAAGAGGGAGCCGGCCATACGAGGCCTGTCATCGGCAAAGCGGAAAGCGGCCCTCTCAGCGCGAACCGTGATAGACCCGAGGTGAGGCGGGCATCGCCACGCCGTCTACAGCGGTCACCCGCGTCCTCGGCCGGGAGATCCCGGTTCGAACGGGCGGAGCTTCTACTGGATGGGTCGCTGTCAGGCATGGCGTAATTTTGAAGGTGAAACGCTGTCGGCGCAAGAGGCGCCGGGCGAAAATCCTTATAGCGTCTTGATGTGACAGTTTCGACAACGGCAGCAGCACCGCGTTCTGGTTGACGATTTTAGGAGATTTTTCGTGTTTCGCAGCGATGCAGGAACAACCGTGTTGGCGTATTCTGCAAGTGCCTTGGCATACCTCGCCAGTGATCGAGCACCGAACGGGCCTTAAGATTGTCTCTCCACAAATAGGGGTTGCCAACGTTGCTAGCACGTGCCGTAAGATCCTATCGTCCGATAGACAGGTGCCCTGTCGCCAATTCTGCCCGGCAAGCCTCACCAAAATCGAGGAGAAAGTTCATCGCGCCGGAACGGGCAAGATCCCGGATTTCGGAGAGTGAGCGATTGGGCGTCAAATAGGTTTCGACGATCCTTACCATTGCCAGCTCGGCTGCATCCACGACCGGACGGGATGAGATCAGACGCATCTGGGCGACCAGTGCATAAAGCAGCACGAGGTCGGAAACGTCGTCCTTCTGGTGGCTTAGTGCGTCACCGTAAAGCCGCGTGGCTTCAGCGATGAAATCGGAAAACAGCTTTTCGCGTTTGACAGCCTCGGCTTCGCGTTGCTTTTCCTTCACCTGTGATCGATGCGTCATCCAGGTGGAGGCAAACGAGGTCAGGCTGCCAATCGCGATGCCGGCGAGCCCCATCAGAGCAGAGATGTATGCGTCCATGAGATTTCTCCTCTTGGAACGAGCCGGAGTGGGCACCACGCAAATGACAGAGTGGTTGCCCGCGAGCCTCGCGGCCTATTCGGCAAGCGGAGGACCCACCCACACGCCTGATGGTATTGCGGGGATACAATTCGCCAATCCCTCGAGCATGCCTTGCAAGACGCTCTCGGTCAGCTCCTCCATCTTGTCGCTGGGGCCGACGAGGCGATCCGCCAGCAGCAAAGTTAGACCGTGCATTTGGGACCAGAAAACAAGAATCGCCCCATCGAACGTGCGGGTATTCGCCTCAGTATCTGCAATTGGGTGCCCGAGAGCGCCGTCGGAAATCGCGTCGACGATAAGGGCTTTCATGCTGTAGGCCGCAGTTCTTTCGATCAAGGGACGCCCATCGTCCTGACCGAGGTAGCCGCCGAACATCAATCTGTAGAGCGCCGGATTGTTAACGCCGCCGGAGACATATGCGCGTGCCATAGCCGCCAGCCGCTCGCTCGGACTGTCGAGTTCCTTGGTCGCTTCGGCCATCCGCTTCGCCAGTAGTTCGAACCCAACCGCCGAGACGGCTGCCAGCAATTCGCGCTTGTCGGCGAAGTGTTTGTACGGGGCGTTGTGACTGACGCCCGCCCGACGTGCGAGTTCACGAAGCGAAAACTCCGTGCTTTGAGACTCGCTGAGGACGTCGAGTGCGGCCTCTACGATGGCCCTATGCAGATCGCCATGGTGGTACGGGCGCGGGTCTTTCGTGGAAATGTCTTGGGTCATGCCATCCATTTAGATTGTTAAGTTGCTCTCGTCAACATTCTGACGGGGTATGTTGACATTGTCCACTCTAGCACTTAAGTGGGCGATGTCAACATATGCTGCGGCCGATCTGGAACGGCAGTGGGATCAACAACCGAGGTAAACTGCATGACCCCTCAACATCCCGTCAAAAACAAGAGGCACCGCATAGCGGAGCGTCCGCCATTCGAGCGTATCGCGCTGCTGTTGCAAGGCGGAGGGGCGCTCGGTTCATATCAGGCCGGCGTCTATCAAGCATTGGCCGAAGCCGGTCTGCATCCTGACTGGGTCGCCGGCATCTCCATCGGTGCCATCAACAGTGCGCTGATTGCGGGCAATCCGCCAGAAAGACGAGTGGAGGCGCTCAGGAGCTTCTGGGAGACGATAACCGCCCCGGCTCACGGGTTTCCCACTCTGTTTTCGGCGATGCTAGGGGCGATGGGACTCCAGGGTGATTTCGCGCGTGGCCTACTCAATCAGGCACACGCCTTCGCCACCCTTATGGACGGCGCCGCGGGCTTCTTCACGCCCCGTCCAGTGCCACCCTTCTTTTCCGCCGCCGGCAGCATCGAGGCGGAAAGCTTCTACGACGTCGCACCGCTGAAGGCGACGCTGGAACGGCTGGTGGACTTCGACCGCATCAATACAGGCGCCATGCGTTTCAGCGTCGGCGCCGTCAACGTGCGCACCGGCAACTTCGAGTATTTCGACACTACGACCCACACTATCCGCCCCGAACATATCATGGCGAGCGGCTCCCTGCCGCCTGGCTTCCCGGCGACGAGGATCGACGGCGAGTGTTACTGGGACGGCGGCCTCATCTCCAACACGCCGCTGCAATGGGTCCTCGATAACGCGCCGCGTCAGGACACGCTGGCCTTTCAAGTCGATCTTTGGAGCGCGAGTGGCGAGTTCCCGCGTGACCTTCTCGGAATCGAACTGCGGCAGAAGGATATTCGCTTCTCGAGCCGCACACGCGCGGCGACCGACCATTTCAAGACGCAGCAGCGGCTGCGCCGCGCACTCGGCCATCTGGTCGAACTCGTCCCGCAGGACGCGCTGCTGCAAGCCGATCCGGAGATCAAGCTGCTCGTCGATCAGGCCGACGAGAAGGTCTACAACATCGTCCAGCTCATATATCGCGCCAAGAAATACGAAGCGAGCTCCAAGGATTACGAGTTCTCCCGCCTGACGATGGAGGAGCACTGGGCCTCCGGCTACAACGACGCCCTTCAAACATTGCGCCACCCCGAGGTGCTGCAGCGGCCCGGCACGCCGGACGGCGTCGCCATTTTCGACTTCGATTGAGATTTCACCCAAAGAGAAGAGCACGACCATGAAGATCGCCGCAGTCCGCGAAAATGCCTTCGCGATGCCGCTCAACAACCCGGCCTATCCGAGGCCACCCTACAAGTTCTACAACCGCGAATTTGTCGTCATCAACTACCGGACCGATCCGGAGGCCCTGCGCGCCGTCGTTCCGGAGCCGCTGGAAGTGATCGGCGACACCGTCGCCTATGAATTCATCCGCATGCCGGATTCGACCGGCTTCGGGGACTATACGGAAACCGGGCAGGTCATTCCGGTGCGCTTCACGACGCCATCAGGCAAGGTGCAGGAAGGCAGCTACGTGCATGCCATGTACCTTGACGACAACTCTCCGATCGCCGGCGGCCGCGAGATCTGGGGCTTTCCGAAGAAGCTGGCGACGCCGAAGCTGTCGCACGAGCAGGAGACGCTCGTCGGGACGCTGCACTACGGCTCGGTTTTGTGCGTGAGGGCGACCATGGGCTACAAACACCGCGAACTCCCGCTGGAGCCGCTGGCAAAGGCGATGGCGAAGCCCGCCTTCGTGCTGAAGGTCATCCCGCACGTCGACGGTTCGCCCCGGATTTGCGAACTCGTGCGCTACTATCTCGAGGATGTGACGCTGAAGGGCGCATGGGTCGGACCTGCCGCCCTGCAATTGTTCGAACACGCAATGTGCGACGTCGCGCGTCTACCCGTGCGCGAGGTCAAGTCGGCCAGCCATTATATCGCCGACCTGACGCTCGGCCTCGGCGAGGTTGTATTCGACTACCTCCAACACGACGGATCTCCCGCAATTGAAAGGAACTATCCATGTCTCGATTTGATGGAAGAGTAGCTGTTATCACCGGAGCTGCGAGCGGCATCGGCAAGGAAATCGCGCTTCGCTTCGCAGCCGAGGGCGGCATTCCCGTGATCGCCGACCTCAATCTCGACGCCGCGAATGCAACGGCGGCCGAGATCAAAAGCAAGGGCGGCGATGCCTTCGCCGTGGCGATGAACGTCGCCGACGAAGAGCAGGTGGAAAAGGCCGTCGGCGAGGTGATCTCCAGGTTCGGCAAGATCGACGTGCTGGTCAGCAATGCCGGCATCCAAATCGTCAAGCCGCTGGTCGACTTTCCCTTTGCGGACTGGAGAAAGCTGCTTTCGATCCATCTCGACGGTGCCTTTCTGACCACTCGCGCCTGCCTCAAGCACATGTATGCCGCCAATTACGGCCGGGTGATCTACATGGGTTCCGTGCACTCCAAGGAAGCCTCGAAGCTGAAGGGGCCCTATGTCACGGCCAAGCACGGACTGATCGGACTGGCCAAGGTACTGGCAAAGGAAGGGGCCGAGCACAACGTCACGGCCAACGTGGTCTGCCCCGGCTTCGTGCGAACGCCGCTCGTCGACAAACAGATCCCCGAGCAGGCGCGGGAGCTCGGTATCAGCGAGGAGCAGGTGGTCAAGACGGTAATGCTCAAGGACACGGTCGACGGCGAGTTTACCAGCACCGATGACGTGGCCGACGCCGTTCTCTATTTCGCGGCGGCCAGATCCAATGCCGTGACGGGTCAGTCGCTGGTCGTGAGCCACGGCTGGTTCATGCAGTAGGATCCGACTGGGGCAGGCGGACGACACCCTTTGCGGTGCCGTCTGACAGAAACACTCCAGCACCCCGAACCAACTCTACCTCGCGCCGAGCTGCAGCGCGCTCGCGCTATCTCGTTTAGTGTCAAAGGAAATGAACATGGAAGTCTGTAATGGTTTGCACCGGCCCTTCACGAGGGCCCGGCGACCTGCGGCGGGTACGAACCGCTCTGTCGATGGCGCAGGCGCGCATGGAGTGACGACGTTGCTGCGGAATGTCGTTCAGACTGCCGCGTTCGGCGTTCTTGTGGGATTCGCCACGCTGCCGACAGCCCGCGCGGATGAACCGGCACCTCCGTTCAAGCCGGCGATCAGCGACGAGGCCGCGACTGCCATTTCGCAGATGGCAAGGGCGCTGCATGCCAGGGACATGTCGATCACGGCAAGAACGGTCAGCGTCTATCTGGACGAATCCGGACAACCGCTTCACATTTTCCATACGATCAAAATTGCCGCCCGCCGGCCCGATCGGATCGCCGTCGAGTTTATCGGCGATGACGGCAGACACGATCTATTCTACGACGGCAAGAAAGCTTCGGTCTTCTTTCCCGACAGAAAGAAATATATGACGATCCCCGCGTCGGGCGACATACCGTCCGCGCTCGACGAGATCGCAGACAAGCTGGATCTCGATTTTCCGCTCGGCGTCCTTTTTGCAGGCTCTCCGGACGAAGTTCTGCTGGGCGATGCCATGGCAGCCTGGCAGGTGGGCACGGCTACCGTCGACGGGATCGAGTGCCGGCATCTGCTTTTCTCGCAGAAGTCCGGCATCGATGTGGAATTGTGGGTCGAGAAGAATGACGCGGCGACGCCTCATCGCCTGGTCGTCACCTACCCGTTGCTGCAGGGTCAACCAAGCTTCGTTGCCGAATTCACCAGTTGGAAGACCGAGCCTCGTCTATCGGATTCCGAATTCATCTTTGAACCTCCCGCCGATGTGAAAAAGATCGACCCGACACCAGCCGTCGCGTCGGGAACGGAAGGGAGCAAGTGATGAATTATCTTAAGCGCACCTGCCTTGCTTTTCTCGCTTTAACGGCCATCACATCGGACGCAGCCTTCGCTCAGTTTGGGCCGCCTCCCGGCGGTCCGCCACCCCTGCCGTCTGGAGGGCCACCCCATTTCCCGTCGGGAGGGCCGGGCGGGTTCCCACGTCCGCAGATAGGCCGCACGCCGCGTCCGCCGATGGCGAGCCACGGTCGGCCGCCGGTGGGCGCGCAGAACCGCCCACCAGTGAACCCACATACTCGCATGCCAGGTGTCGGCGGCGCAAAAGGGCGATTGGCGGAAGGGCCAGGCCGCAGAGGGAGTAACGTGTCCGGAAGCGTCCGCAACACGCTGAACTCGGGCGGCAACATCAACGGGAACCGCACCTTCATGAATTCCGGGGGCAATATCGTCGCGAAGGACTCGGGCAATCTCACCGTCAACAACTCAGGCGATCTCAAGGTCTCGGGCAACCGCAACGGATACTTTGGCCGTGGATATTATGGTCGTGGAGACCATGGTGTCGGCGACTATGGTCAGGGAGAGTATGGCGGTGGAGACTACGGGCGTGGATACTATCGCCGCGACGCCTATATCCTGGGCGGGTATGCGGCGGGCGTCGTCACTGGTGCGGCCGCCGCCTCCAGCACTGGCGGAAGGACGTATTCTTCCTATGGAGATCAGTCTGGATCCTCTACGGGTTCCTCTGGCGCAACGTCATCGAGTTCGTCCCAAGGCAGCGCGAGCTCTGCTAACGCGGCGTCGCCGGGTTCGTCTCACGGGGATTCTTCGGGTTCTCATGCCAGATCTTCAGGCTTTTCCGGCGGAATATATGCGAGTTCTTCCGATCAAAGCCGCTCCGGCCCGCCCGTTGGCGGCACGGAGGGCGGGACGAACCAGGGCGGCGGCAATGGCAACTCCCAGTCCGTGAATCCGCTGATTGCCGGCCTGTTCGAGAGCCTGCCGCCGGAGGGCACGGCATGGACATCGGAAGATGCGGTCGGTTGGCTTCAGGCGGCGGCCGCCAATCTACGGATCGTCTATAAGATCCAGGGAAACATCTCGGTCACGGGCGAAGTCCCGCCGTCGGATGACAATCGCGTTCCTAGCGGAAATTAGATTCAGCTCAGCATGGAGAAGAGGTCTAGGCCGGAGTCGCACGACATCCGGCCTTTGCCAGCATCGAAAACTGCCCGGCTCCGTCCGCCGAACGGCGCACCTCGCAAATCAGACCATTCGTTTCGAACGGCGCAGAAGTCCGTTCATAACGAGGTCAATGTGCGCCTCCATAAGCGCCTTGCCGTCGATCGGCTTTCGATCGGCAAACATAAGACGCCAGACGGCAACATGAAAAATCGAGCTCGCGAGCACGTCAGGCGTATCGGCCGCCGTATCATGTCTCAACTCTCCCGATTTCACGCCTTCCTCGATCAAAGCAGTGAGCGCTGCAAGCGTCGGTGCGATGAATAGCTCATGACGGCAGTCGACCATTTCGGGAAGACGAGCTCCTTCGGCGACGGACAAGCGCAGGAGTTCTCTCGTCTTTCGGTCGTTGGCCGTGTTTTCATAAGCGATAAGCAGCAGGGCGCGGATCCGCTCGGCGCAGGATCCCCGAAGGCTGCAGATAGCGGTCGACAGGTCTGCTGATGACGTCGACGCGTGGCGAAACATCTCCTGGAAGAGAACGTCCTTGGTTGGGAAATAGAGGTAGACCGTTCCCTTTGTTATCCCCAGTCGGGTTGCGACGTCTTCAACTCGCGTTGCCGCATAACCTTTTGCCGCAAACTCCTCGAACGCGGCCTCCAGTATTTCATGAGGCCGGCGCGCCTTCCGTTCCGCCCGCGATGCTTTTTTAACAACTCGTTCGATCATCCAATTGGAATTGTTCGGATATCCGGCGGCTAACCGCATCTGCTTCATCCATGTCCATGTTGCTTATGTCAACATTTCCCAGCGATGATGTTGACAGCGCCTACTTTAGCCTCTAAGTGGGCGTTGTCAACATCGGGCAACAGCCTGGCAGCAGCAGATTGAAGCTGGCCGACCAACAACGCGGCTCTCTTCGCAAACCGTACCGGAGCAAAAAATGCAGTCCTTTCGATTGCTGGGAATTGGTCTCGCCTGCGCAGTTCTGGCTGCCTGCGAGGAGAAAGCTGAAGTGGCGCCGCCGCCGCAGCAGGTCCGCGTCGTTGCGGCGGCGGCGGCTGAGTATCAACCGGGTGCTGAAATCACCGGCGAGGTCAAGGCGAGGATCCAGACCGAACTCTCCTTCCGCGTCAGCGGCCGGGTTCTGGAGAGAAGGGTCGACGTCGGATCGCATGTTCACGCCGGCGACGTTCTGGCGAGGCTCAACGATACCGAACAACAGGCGGACGTCAGCGTCGCCCGCGCCGCACTGGAGTCGGCGCAAGCCGTCGTTGCGCAGAGGACACTCGCCTTCGACCGGGCGAAGTCGCTCCTGCAGTCGCAGGCTGTTCCGCGGGCGGTCTTTGACGATGCGCAGGAGGAGCTGCTGAGTGCACAGGCTTCCCTCGAGGCCGCCGAGGCCGCGCTCGCGACGGCCGAGGACGCGCTGTCTTATACCCAGCTGAAGGCCGCCGCGGACGGCATCATCACGGCCCGCGGTATCGAAGCCGGGCAGGTGGTGTCAGCAGCGCAGTCGGCCTTCACGCTCGCCCATGACGGGCCACGAGACGCAGTGTTCGACGTCTTCGAGGCGTTCTTTCTGGATGGCCGGCCGCTGAACGACGTCGAGGTCGCACCGGTCTCCGACCCCGCGAGCGACGTCCATGCGGGCATTCGCGAGGTCTCTCCCGTCATAGACGCGAAGGCAGGCACGATCCGAATCAAGGTGGGGCTGCAGGACGGCGCGCCATGGCCGCTCGGAACGCCTGTCGTGGGCAAGCTGCGCGCCGCGCCGCGCGACGGCATCGTGCTGCCCTATACCGCGATCGCATCAGCCGAAGGCGAACCTGCCGTGTGGCTCGTCAACCCTCAAAACCAAACCGTTTCACTCCGGAAGATTGCGGTCGACCGATATCGCCAAAGCGATTTCGTCGTCACCGGCGGCGTCGCCGCACAAGACCTGATCGTCACCGAAGGCGGAAAGTTCCTCAAGGAAGGCCAGGCCGTCGCCTGGGAAGGCAAGTGAGATGACCCTCAATCGCATATGTACCTCTCTCCCGCTTCTTCTGTCAGTGTCGCTGCTTGCAGGCTGCGATCAGAGCTCCGTCGCGGGGGAGGAGACGGCTCCCCGTCCTGTCAAAGTCGTCATGGCCGCGGCCGAACAAGACAAAATCGCAAGCTCGCCCGGCGTGGTTCGGGCCCGCATCGAGACCGACCTGGCGTTTCGGACGCTGGGGCGAATGGTGTCCCGCAAGGTCGATGTTGGGGACCTGGTGCACAAGGGCGATGTCCTGGCGGAAATCGATCCTCTCACTCTGCAACTCGCAGTCAAGAGCGCGGAAGCCGAACTGCGCAACGCCCAGGCGCAGTTGGAGAACGCTGCGACGACGGAAATGCGCAAGCGAAAGCTTATGCAGAGCAGCGCAGCAAGCATTGCGGATCATGATCTTGCCGAACAACAACTCAAATCGGCTGCCGCCAATGTCGCGAAAGCGACGGCCAGCCTTGCGAAGGCGCACGAGCAGCTCGGCTACGCCGAGCTGAAGGCCGAGTTCGATGGTGTCGTGACCGCCACGTCCGCGGAAATGGGCCAGACGGTTTCGGCCGGCCAGCCGGTCTTGAAACTGGCGCGTCTCGAGCAGCGCGACGTGGTCGTCGACGTGCCGGAAGCGCAGTTCAGTCGCATTCGCCTGGACGACCGCTTCAACGTCGCCCTGCAGCTCGACAGCAGGATCCAGGCAACTGGCGCGGTCCGCGAGATCGCACCGCAGGCCGATCCCAATACCCGCACCTATCGGCTGAAGATCGGGATCGATCAGGCGCCGGACATCTTCCGCCTTGGCGCCGTGATCACTGCGACGCCGCTTGTCGGAGAAAGGAAGCAGGCGATCACGCTGCCGCTCTCCGCCATTCGCCATGAAGGCGGTACCAGCCAGGTATGGGTGGTAGATCGCTCGACAGCCACTGTCGCTCCGAGAGTGGTTGAACTGGAAGGTCCGGCGTCCGTCCCGCGTTCCGTCCTGGTTCACGCGGGCCTGCGGGAAGGGGAAGAGATCGTCATTGCCGGAGTCGATGAACTCACCGATGGACAGAAAGTGCAACTCGGACAGGAGCCACGCCCGTGAACAAATTCAACCTTTCTGACTGGGCGCTCGAGCATCGTTCTCTCGTCTGGTACTTCATGATCATGTTCGCGGTGGCCGGCGCCTTTGCCTATCTCGGGCTCGGACGCGAGGAGGATCCGTCCTTCACGATCAAGACGATGGTGATCCAGGCCCAGTGGCCAGGTGCCTCTGCCCAGGAGGTGACGCAGCAGGTTACCGACCGCATCGAAAAAAAGCTCCAGGAACTCGACAAACTAGAACATACCCGCAGCATTACCACGGCCGGTCAAACGATCGTCTTCGTCGACCTGCTGCCGGATACCAACGCGCGGGACGTTAAACCCACCTGGTCGCGCGTCCGCAACTTGATTGACGATATCAAGCACGAATTTCCCCAAGGCGTGGTCGGACCCTTCTTCGATGACCAGTTCGGCGACGTCTATGGCAATATTTTTGCCTTCACGGCAGACGGCCTCAGTCAGAGAGAACTGCGCGATTTCGCCGAGGATGCCCGAACACAGATCCTCAACATCCCCGACGTCGGCAAGGTCGACATCGCCGGCGCGCAGGACGAGGTGATCTACCTCGAATTCTCCACCCGCAAGATCGCCGCTCTCGGCATCGACCGCTCCGCCATCATTGCCACGCTGCAGGCGCAGAACGCCGTCACCCAGTCCGGCTTTGTCGAAACGGGGCCGGAGCGGGTCGCTTTGCGGGTCGGCGGGCGTTTCATCTCTGAAGACACCTTGCGGGGGATCAATCTTCGGGTAAACGACCGGTTCTTCCCGCTGACCGACGTCGCCACGATCACCCGTGGCTACGTCGACCCGCCGACGTCACTCTTCCGCTTCAACGGAAAGCCCGCCATCGGGCTGGCGATCGGCATGAAGACGGGCGGCAATGTGCTTGCGTTCGGCGAAGCGCTTGACAAGACGATGAGCAAAATCACCCAGGAGCTTCCGGTCGGGGTCTCCGTCGAACAGGTATCCGACCAACCGAAGGTGGTTGAGGAGGCCGTCGGCGGCTTTACGAAAGCCCTGTTCGAGGCAGTCGCGATCGTGCTCGCGATCAGCTTCATCAGTCTGGGGATGAGGGCCGGCCTGGTGGTGGCAATCGCGATTCCGCTCGTTCTCGCCATCACCTTCATGGTCATGTTCTACACCGGCATATCGCTGCAGCGCATCTCGCTTGGAGCGCTGATCATCGCGCTCGGCCTCCTCGTCGACGACGCCATGATCGCCGTCGAGATGATGGTTGCACGGCTGGAAGCGGGCGACAGTCTCACGAAGGCCGCCACCTACGTCTACACATCCACGGCCTTCCCGATGCTGACGGGCACGCTCGTCACTGTCGCAGGTTTCATCCCCGTCGCTTTCAACAAGAGCAACGCTGGCGAGTTCACCTTCACGCTCTTTGTCGTCATCGCGGTTTCGCTCGTCGTTTCATGGGTGGTCGCGGTCGTGTTCACGCCCCTGATCGGGGTGACCATTCTACCAAAGACAATGAAGAAGCACGCTGAGCACAAGGGTCGGTTTGCGAAGGCGTTTTCGAACCTGCTGCAATTCTGCCTGCGCTGGCGCTGGATGACGATCGTCGCAACGGTCCTTCTCTTCGCTGGATCGATCGCCGGCCTGTCGATGGTGCAACAGCAATTTTTCCCGAGCTCTGACCGTCCGGAACTGATCGTCGACTGGAATCTGCCGCAGAACAGTTCGATCGCCGAAACGAGCCGCCAGATGGCCCAGTTCGAACATGAGATGCTGACTGACAACCCTGGCATCGAGCATTGGTCGACATATGTTGGCAGGGGTGCGCCGCGCTTCGTTCTTTCCTTCGACGTGCAGCCGGCTGACGTTTCCTTCGGCCAGACGGTCATTGTCACCAAGGGGCTCGACGTCAGAGACAAGCTGAAGCAGCAGATGGAAACCTACCTGCAGAAGACATTTCCGGGAACGGACGCTTACGTGAAGCTTCTCGACATCGGGCCTCCGGTTGGCAAGCCGATCCAGTACCGTGTGTCCGGCGAAAATCTGCAGACGGTGCGCAATCTGGCACAGAAGCTGGGCTCGATTGTCGGCACTTATCCTTCCCTCAGGAACATTGCCTTCGACTGGAACGAGCCGGCCCGTGTCGTCAAGATAGACGTGCTGCAGGATAAGGCCAGACAGCTCGGCGTCTCGTCTCAGGACATCGCAATGGCGCTCAACACTGTCGTACAAGGAAATGCCGTAACGCAGGTTCGCGATGACATCTATCTGGTCGACGTCATCGGCCGTGCCGCGGAAAAGGAGCGGGGCTCGATCGACACCCTGCTTGACCTGCAACTGCAGAGCAGCAGCGGTCAATCCGTCCCGCTGTCATCGGTCGCAACCTTCCACTACGAGCTCGAACAGCCGACGATCTGGCGGCGCGACAGAATTCCGACCATCACGATCAAGGCCGGGATCGGCGATGCGACGCAGCCGGCGACCGTTGTGACGGCGCTCTCCGACAAGGTTTCGGCCTTCGAAAAGACGATGCCGGCCGGGTATTCGGTCAAGGTCGGCGGCGCGGTCGAGGAAAGTGCCAAGTCGCAAGGTCCGATCGCGAAGGTGGCGCCGGCCATGTTCGTCATCATGGCGACACTGCTGATGATCCAGCTTCAGAGCTTCCACAGGCTGTTCCTGGTCTTCTCGGTCGCTCCGCTGGCGCTCATCGGCGTCGTCGTGGCGCTGCTCGCCAGCAACTCGCCGCTTGGCTTCGTCGCGCTCCTGGGCGTGCTCGCGCTGGTCGGAATCCTCATCCGCAACTCGGTGATCCTGATCGTCCAGATCGAGGAACTGCGTGCAGAGGGAATGTCGGCATGGAAGGCGGTGGTGGAGGCGACCGAACACCGCATGCGGCCGATCATGCTCACTGCCGCGGCCGCGACTCTGGCCCTGATCCCGATCTCGCATGAGATTTTCTGGGGTCCGATGGCTTACGCGATGATGGGTGGGATCGTCGTCGGAACGGCGCTGACGCTTCTCTTCCTGCCGGCGCTCTACGTCGCCTGGTTCCGGATTCCTCGCGAAGCCGAGCAGCACTGAGATGACCATATCCCCCTCACTCCCTGGGCGCATTGCCCAGGGTCTCACCGGCATTGGATTTGGGTTCGCCAAGGCGATCGCTGCCCGCGTGGGCCGAGCCGTCCCGGTCTTTGTGGCCCTGTCACTCGTTACATCGGGTTGCGCGAACCGGGTGCAGGATGTCCTGCAGCCTCTCGCCGCGGCCCCGGCCGGCACGAGCCGGGTCACCATGCTCGTCGCCACGACACGCAAGCCCTCGGAGGATCCCGGCAAACTCTTTTCCGGCGACCGCGGGACGGCGATTTCCCTTAACAGCGTCGACGTATCCATCCCGCCCGATCGGAACCGCAAGATCGGAGAGGTGCAGTGGCCGTCCCGCATGCCGCCCAACCCGCAAAGGGAGTTTGCGGTCACGCAGGTTGCCAAGGTGCAATCCGAGGGCCAAGCGTTCGACTGGTACCGGAAGAATCGAAACACCAAGCATCAGGTCATCATTTTCGTGCATGGCTTCAATAACACCTATGCCGATGCCGTCTTCCGCTTCGCGCAGATCGTCCATGACTCGGGAACCGACGCCACACCGATCCTCTTCACCTGGCCATCAAGGGGCCGTGTCTTCGATTACCTCTACGACAAGGAGAGCGCCAACTATTCGCGTCGCGCTCTGGAGGATCTGCTCCTCCAGGCTGTGAAAAGTCCCGACGTCTCCGATGTGACGATTCTCGCGCATTCCATGGGCGGCTGGCTTGCGGCCGAGGCGCTGCGCGGCGTCGCCATGCGCGAGAAATCAATCCCGGCGAAGGTGAAGAACGTCGTTCTCGCATCGCCGGACATCGATATCGACGTGTTCCGTCGCCAGTTCACCGAGATGGGGCCGAAACGGCCGCACTTTGCGATCCTGACATCGACGCGCGACAAGGCGCTGGAGATGTCGAGCTGGCTATCGGGTGGCGTCAGCCGCGTCGGCGGGTCCGATCTCAGGCCTTACGCGCCTCTTCTCGACCAACTCGGCGTTTCCGTTATCGACACCAGCGCCATCGCGACGAACGATCCGCTCGGCCACAATGCCTTCGCCGACAGTCCCGAGATCGTGCGCCTGCTCGGGCGGCGGCTGGCAGGGCAGAGCCTCGAGGGCGGAAAGGCAAGCGTTGCCGATCAGATCGGGATGACAGCGGCCAATTTCGCCGGCTCGGCAGCGCGCGTAGCCGTTGCGGCTCCAGTCGCGGTCATCAGCCCCGAGGCGCGAGAAATCCTGAAGCGGGAGCTCTCCTCGAATGGGGGAAAGATGGTGGATGGTCAAATTGCGTACTGATCGTCAGCCGCCTCGATCAGAGCGGTCTGAGACCCGTCCAGCATGCGGACTAGATAAGATTGGCGAATGAAAGTCGGCACGACTGTAAAAAACCAGCCGCAGACTGGCTATATCTCCTCGATCGTCGAAGCCGGCACGGCAGCGTGCCGGCTGTACGGGCCTACGAAAACAAACGTCGTCGATATCGCGCGACTGCTGGGGAAGTCGCCGGCAAGTGTGTACAAAATCTTCCCCTCCAAGGCGGCGATTTGGGATGCCATCGCCGGGAATTTTTTCGAAACTGACCTCCGCTTCACTCCGTCTGCCGACGGCGAGCTCACCAGTGCGGCGAGCCGCCTGAAAGAAACCGCGCTCGGACAACACCGCCTGATGCTGCAGGCGCGCGACGGTGACAGCCAGATGTTCAGCCTCGCTGTTCTTGCCGCTGAACGCAGTTGGCCATCGTTCAAAGGTCATCTGAACCGACTTACGGCGACGGTGGGGGAGCTCGTTTCGGCCGGCATCGCGACTGAAGAGTTCGTTCCGAGGAATGTCGACGCGGCCGCCTCCTGCTTTTGCCTCTCGATCATCTCCTTGTGGGACCCCAGATTTATCGGCGCCCAGCCTTTGAACCACTGTGAGCTATCTGCTCAGGAACTCGCTTCCTTCGCAGTTGCAGCTCTCGGCCAAGTTCCCCCCAGGCGAGGACAGCCTGGCCGCGGGAATGAGTCGCGGTTGAGCCGGCCTGAGTTCGACGGTTCTGCATGGTCCGAAGAAATCGCGTGAAAGCATTCGTTCGATCAACCTCGCCTGCATGATGATCTCGTCCTGACCGAAACGCGCTCCCCAGTTCGCCGCGGGATGACGCCCACCAGAAGCGGCAGTCAGGCGGCGAGGATGGTGATCCCGTAAGCATTCGCCGCTGCCGTCATCCGGGCGATGGTCTCCGCCGAAGGGCTGGCCTTCGGTGGTTCGGTCGTGCCTTCCGCTTCGATGAACTCGGCCATCTCACGATCGACGACGGCGGAAAAGACTGCGGGGACGGTGCCGCGGTTGGAATAGCCGTGCACCACGAAGGGCGCGATGGTCACGATGTCGCCAGGCCTCGCCTCGATCTCTTCCGGGCCGCTGTCCGTCAGCCGCCAGACCGTCAGGCTTCCCTCGAGGATGCGGAACACCTCAGGGCTCGCGTGCGCATGTTTCGGCGTCCGGCTGCCGGGTGGTACGGTGACGTCGAAGATATTCAGCCAGGTTCCGCGGAGCCGCAGCTGCCGCTCGACCCGGTCGCCGAGGACGAAAAAGCGCTTTGCCTTATCGCTGCTATGCATTTTCACAAATGAGTTGGACATCATGTCTCTTTCTTCTTCTTACGGGCTTTTTCTTGCAGGCCCTTTCTTGCGGGCGCAGCCGTTAAACCTCTAGGCCGGCTTTGACAACCGCCTTGTTGTCGGGATCACCATCGCCGAACGCCGGCAACACGGCGCGTTTCGGTCGCCGAAGCGATGAACGAACGGCTTCGTTGCCGAGAGTTCAGTGCAGTCCGCGCGCCTATGCATCACGAGCTGTCGGTGCGGATATCTGTACGGAACGTCGTTTTCGCAAGGCCCGATAATGCGGCACCAGCTATGCAGAAATGACGGAGGCCGGAGGGTTTCCGGCTCCACGCCTGTAATACGGCCGACACTGAAGGGGCGCATAGAACGCGGCGGCCGTTCTTGACCGTTCTTCCATTTTCACATTGATCATTCAAATTTATGGAGCGCATCCATGTCTTCTCTTCCCGTCGTCGGCGCTGCCATGACGCTCGATGAAGTCGAGCTTCACCGCGACTGGCTGTTCGAAAAGCCCCGCGATCTCGAACTGCAGAGCTTCGCCGATGCCGAGGTTTTGAACGGCGACTGGGCGCCGCTCGCCAAACGTGCGCGCAGGCTTCTCGACGGTCATACCGGCCGCTTGGGCATTCACGGCCCGTTCTGGGGTTTTACCATCGCCTCGGAAGATCCCGATATCCGCGCCGTCGTCACAAGGCGACTGCTGCAGGGCCTCGATGTCTGCGCCGCCATCGGCGCGACGCAGATGGTCGTCCACAGCCCTTATAACTCGTGGTCCCACAACAACCTCGACAACAATGACGGCGCCCGCGAGGAACTGGTCGAGCGCGTGCATCTGACGCTGCGCGACGCCATCAGGCGGGCCGAGGATATCGGCTGCACCATGGTCCTCGAAAACATCGAAGACAAGGATCCGCATATCCGCGTGGCGCTGGCCGAAAGCTTCCATTCGCCCGCCGTCGCCGTCTCGATCGACACCGGCCACGCCCATTATGCCCATGGTTATACCGGCGCTCCCCCGGTCGACTATTACGTCAAGGCCGCCGGCAACCGCCTGCAGCACGTCCATCTGCAGGATGCCGACGGCTATGCCGATCGCCACTGGAGCCTCGGCGAAGGCTCGATCCACTGGCACGCCGTCTTTGCGGCTCTCGCCAAGCTCGACAGCAACCCGCGCCTGATCATCGAGATCAAGGACAAATCGAAGATCCCGGCCTCTGCCGCTTATCTCGCCTCGATCGGGGTGGCGGAATAAGGCGGTTGTTATGTCCTCTCACGAAAACCGCGTAATCACGCTGATCCCGGTCGCCTCCGCCTTGTCGAGCGCCATCAGCGCCGGCACCGCCTCCTCAAGGCTGACGCGGCGTCCGATCAGCTTCTGCGGGGCGATCTTGCCGGCCGAAAGCATCGACAGCATGGCGTCGTAACGCCAGGCCTGCATGCCGTGGCTGCCGTAGATTTCGAGCTCGTGGCCGATCACCTGCGCCATCGGGATTTGCGGTGTCGCATGCTCGCCGAGCATCAGCCCGACCTGAACGTGCCGCCCGCGCCGGCGCAGGTTCTTGATCGAGTTGAAGCAGGTGGCGGGATGGCCGAGCCCGTCGATCGACACATGCGCGCCGCCCTTGGTGATCTCGCGTACCGCCTCCGCCACGTCGGCGACGCCTGACGCATTGACCGTCGCCACCGCCCCGCACTCCCTGGCGAAAGCGAGTTTCTCCTCGGATATGTCGATGCCGATCGCATTGGCGCCCAGGGCGGTGGCGATCATGATCGCCGACAGGCCGACGCCGCCGCAGCCATGCACGGCGATCCATTCGCCAGGCCCGGTGCGTGCCTGGTCGGCGACGGCGCGAAACGAGGTGGCGAAGCGGCAGCCGAGGCTGGCCGCCGTCGCATCGTCGATCGTATCGGGCAGATGCACCAGATTGGTATCGGCATAATCGATCGCCACATATTCGGCGAAGGATCCCCAATGGGTGAAGCCCGGCTGGAACTGGTTGGAGCAGACCTGCTGGTTGCCGGAATGGCACTCGGCGCAATGGCCGCAGCCGGAAACGAAGGGCACGGTCACCCGGTCGCCGACCTTGAAACGCATCACGCCGCGGCCGGTGGCGACGATCCGCCCGGCAAGCTCGTGTCCCGGCACATGCGGCAGGCGGATATCCGGATCGTGGCCCATCCAGCCATGCCAGTCGCTGCGGCAGAGCCCGCTGGCGCCGACCGCGATGACGACGCCGTCCTCGGTGGGCGTCGGATCGGGCAGGGTGCGAATTTCGGGCGCCTGTTCGAAGGCTTCGTAGAACATGGCTTTCATCGGCGTCTTCCTTACTGTCTATCGGCGTTGCCCTCATCATCGCATGTGGCAGCCAGCCATTCCAATATTCCATCCCATCATTTTTGCTGATGCACCCATCGCTGAAGGCCGGGTCGCTGCGCACGAATATTGCGGGCTGGCGCCGTCCGCCGGCATTTTCTTGCTTCCATGTTTCAGCGCAGGATTTGTCCTTGACCCGGCTTGCCGCGGAGGTTTTTGCTTTGCCGGCTTTACAGGGAGGGCAGCATGGCCGTCGATACATCACCACGTTCAACCACCTGGACTCATGTCGACGGGGAATGGCTCCCCGGCAATCCGCCGCTGATCGGGCCGACCTCGCACGCCATGTGGCTGGGCTCCACGGTCTTCGACGGCGCCCGCTGGTTCGACGGCATCGCACCTGATCTCGACCTGCATTGCCAGCGCATCAACCGCTCCGCACTTGCGATAGGCTTGAAGCCGGTAAAGACGGCGGAGGAGATTGCGACGCTCGCCTGGGAAGGAGTTGCGAAATTCGACGGCGCCACGCCGATCTACATCAAGCCGATGTATTGGGGTGAACATGGCTCGCCCGGCAGCGTCGTGTCCGTCGATGCGGAATCGACCCGCTTCGCGCTCTGCCTGTTCGAGGCGCCGATGGGCGGCCATGGCGGCACCAAGCTCACCGTCTCGCCCTATCGCCGCCCGTCGCCGGAAACCGCGATGACCGAGGCGAAGACCGGCTCGCTCTATCCGAACAGCGGCCGGATGATCGCCGAGGCGCGCAGCCGCGGCTTCGACAATGCGCTGGTGCGTGATCTCAACGGCAATGTCGTCGAGACCGCCTCGTCGAATGTCTTCCTGGTGCGCGACGGCGTGGTGATGACGCCGGCCGCCAACCGCACTTTCCTTGCCGGCATCACCCGCGCCCGCGTCATCGACCTGCTGCGCAAGGCCGGTTTCGACGTCGTCGAAGCAACCCTTTCCGTCGAGGATTTCCTTGCCGCCGATGAAATCTTCACCACCGGCAACTACTCCAAAGTCGTCGGCGTCATCCGCCTCGACGACCGCAACCTCCAGGAAGGCCCGGTTACCCGCAAGGCGCTGGATCTCTACATGGACTGGGCCCACGGCAGGAGTGAGAGCGAGGAGTGAGGAGAGGTCCCGCGAAGCGGGAGCAATCGATCCAGTGAATCGATTGCAGCGACGAACGCCCGAAGCGCAAGCGCAGGGCTGCAGCGGTTCGGCGAATCAGAGCCCAGCCCGCCCCTCTCGCCTGCCGGCACCTTCTCCCCGCTTGCGGGGCGAAGGGGGATAGCCGCAGCCTCTCAGTTCTCGTGTCGTCAAAAGTACTCATCTCGCCTGTAGAAATTGCCGTAGAGGTGCGTCAGCACCGAATTGGCTGCCAATTTTTCTTCATCGCTGTCGCCATAAACCAGTTTGGGCGGATCGCTTTCGCTAAAGATGAGAGCGACAAAATGATTGTAACCCGCGCCGGCGATCCCTGTCGAAACGTCGCGCCCCTCGATGATCGTACCGTTCTGTGCAGAGCCACTTGCGGCTGCCGCCGCTTCGAAACCCGACTTATTGAAAATGACGTACCATAGCCAAGGATCGAATAAAGGCACGGTGATCATCGTCCCAAAGCAAACCGGAACAATGATGATAGCAACAAGACGACTCACCATTCCACGGATACGACGCCGATATAACGCGACAAATGCGCCGATAAACCAAACGAACAGTACGCCCACGACCGACAGAAAGAGCAGCGGCCCTCCCAATAGATCGAAGAGTCCTCGTAAACCATCGGCCGAATCAATCGGCCAAAAATCCAAGGCGCGATGGTAGGCGGCACACGCGGTGCCAAGAAAAGCGGCGATGACCATTCGCCGAACATTCCAAATGTCTATGGACACAACCGACGGACCTGTTGTTTTTCATAGTCGAATGGTGTCCAGCGAAGTCGAGGCATTTTTGCGGCCGAACGGCATTGCTGCAGAATTCCGTTGTGTTGCAGTGAGGGGCGACCTCCAATGTAAATTCCCCCTCACGTCATCCACTCCCGATGCTCCGCAAATCTCTCCGCCAGGCGATCGATGAACAGTCGCACCTTCGTCGGCAGGTGGCTGCGGTTGGGATAGACCGCGTTGATGTTAAACTCCACCGGCGGGTAGTCCGGCATGAACTTCACCAGCCGCCTTCGGCGATGTCGTCGAACACCACGAAACTCGGCGCCAGGAAGATGCCTTAGCCATTGAGTGCAGGAAGCGCAGCATCTCGACGCTGTTGGAGACGACGTTGCCGCCGATCTTGAGGCTTTCCCGCCGCCGATATCCTGCCGCTCGCCGGCCTCAACAAGCGCCGCGTCCGCCTGCTGGCAAAACGTCTCGGCGCTCCGGACGAGCTGGTGTTCAAGGTGCCCACAGCCGATCTCGAGGACCAGCGGCCGCTCGCCCCGACGAGGAGGCCTATGGCGTCAGCTATGACGAGATCGACGATTTTCTCGAAGGCAAGCCGGTCGGCGAGATCGCCCGCCGCCGGATTCTTGCCGCCTATCGGGCGACCGCCCACAAACGCGCTTTGCCGGTGGCCGTCAACACGCTCTGACGGTCGTCGGTCCTGCATCCGCTGCCCCCATTCTCAGGCGGCGCGGGATCTCTCCGCATCCCTCGGCCGTACCATCCAGGCATAGGCAGCGCCGGCCAGAAGCAGCACCGAGGTGCCGAGGAAAACCGAGCGCATGCCGATATGCCCGCCGACGAAGCCGCCGAGGATGGGACCGGCGACCTGGCCGACATATTGCGAGGAGATGGAAAGCCCGAGAATGCTGCCGGCCGCACTGTCCGGCACGCTGTGGCGGATGACAGCAGTGATGCAGGCCAGCAGCCCGCCGAGTGCTGCGCCCATCAGGAAGCGCAGGATGATCAGCTGCCAGGAGCTGGTAACGAGAGCCTGCGGAATCAGCAGCAGCCCGGCGACAGCGAGCGCGCCTGCGATGACAGGCCAGTGGCCGATCCTGTCGGCGAGCCTGCCGAGCCAGGAGGCGGAAAGAATGCTGCCGAGGGCGGCCGCCGACATGACGACGCCCGATATGATCGTCACCTGGGCTTCGACGGGCACGAGCTGCGCGACATAGACGGTGATGATCGGCTCGATCGACATATTGGCAAACATCAACAGCATGCCGGTTGCCAGCATGGCGATCACAGGCCGCTTGTCGGCAACGGATTTCCAGCCGCCGCTGGCCTTGGCCGCCTGCTTGCGGGCCGGCGACTTCTCCTCCTTGATCAGCAAGGCGGTGGCGAGAAAGGCGAGGAAGATCATCGCGCCGGCGGCGAGAAACGTGCCGCGGATGCCGATGATGGGCGGCAGCGCCCCGCCGATCAGCGGCCCGACGAGATTGCCGGCCATGATGCCGGAGGAGAGCACGCCGAGCGCCCAGGCCGAGCGGTCCTTCGGCGTCTGCGTCGCCACCAGCACCATCGAGCCGGAGGCATAGCCGCCGGCAAGCCCGACGAAGAGGCGCAGCGCCACCAACTGCCAGACATTGCCGGCCATGCCCATCAGCGAGATCGCCAGCGTCATGCCGAGGCTGGCGCGTACCAGCATCAGCTTGCGGCCATAGATATCGCCGAGCCGCCCCCAGAGTGGCGCGACGAGCGCGGCGGCAAAGAAGGTGGCGCCATAGGCGATCCCCGACCATTGCACGATCGCCGCATGGTCGCTGACGCCGAGTTCCTCGACATAGAGCGGCAGGAAGGGAAGCAGCAGCGTCATCGCCACGATCGTGGTGAAGGAGCCGATCAGCGAGATGGCAAGGTTGCGCTTCCAGTAGATCGAGCCCAACTTGGCGCTGGCGGCGTCCAATTGCGTATCGGTCATTCTCTCGGCCTCGGCATTGATCGTGCGGCGAAGTCCCGCGCGCCTGATGGAACGATGTGCCCATTGCCGCAGCGAGGAAATCGGCGCGGGCGAAACTGTCCTGAGATCGAGCTTTTCGAAGTCGAGCGCACGGGCCTATCGGAGCATGCGCTCGTCGTTCCAGGGCGGGCACGTGCTGATATAACCGTCTTGTCGCCGGTCCTTCAAGACGGCGTTTCCGCATCGGCGGCCTGTCTTTGAAAATAAGAGCCGTAAGCTGGACCCTCTCCGGCAAAAGTGCTAGAACAGGACTGATTGCTTTATGCAATCGGTCAATCCGAGGATATTGCCATGAGCGACATGCGCACATCCCGAGAACGGACCGTCCGTAGTCTCTACGCCGCCTATCTCGACGACCGCAAGAATGTGGTCGGCGCCATGTTGACGGAGGATTTCACCTTCTCCAGTCCGCGTGACGACCACATCGACCGAGCGACTTATTTCGAGCGCTGCTGGCCTGGGGAACCGGTCTTTCGCGGCATCCACATCGAATTCCTGGCGATGGACGGCGACGAGGCGGTCGTCCGCTACCGCGCCGAAAAACTGGACGGCGGCAGCTTCCGCAACATCGAGAATCTTCGCTTCCGCGCCGACAAGATCGCCTCCGTGGAGGTTTATTTCGGTCGGAATCTGTAAGCTCGGACGAATGCCGGCATTATAGTGGAACCCGCGGGTGCGGGGAAAAATCCCCTCTCAGGCGGCAAGCCCGCTCTGCTTCAGCCGGACGATCTTGAAGAAGCCGTTCGGAAAGACCGGCAGGATCTCGGCAGCGGCAAAATCGCCGCGGCGCTCGGCCCAGGCGATGATGCGATGAAGGCGGAAGGCGGAGGACCAGCCGATGTGACGCACCAGCGGCGCCACCGCCGTCTCGATCGCGCCCTGCAGACCGGCACCGTCGCCGAGCTTGCTGGCGAGGATGATCTCGCCGCCCGGCCTCAGCACCCTGGCGCATTCGTCAAGCGCCCGTTCGGGCTCGGGGATGAGGGTGATGACGAAAGGCAGGCAGACCGCATCGAAAGAGTTCTCGGCAAAGCTCAGGGCATGCGCATCCATCACCTCTAGCGCCTGCACATGCTCAAGCTTTTCTCGTTTTGCCTTTTCGCGCGCCCGCGCGATCATATGTTCGGAAATGTCGATGCCGGTTACCCGGCAGTGGCGCCGGTAATGCCCAAGCGTCAGGCCGGTGCCGACGCCGATCTCCAGAATATCGGTGCCGGCTGCGGCGGCGAGAGCTGCCAGCTTGCGGTGGCCATCGCGCAGGATGCCGCGATAGACCCGGTCATAGACCGGTGCCCAGCGCTGATAGATTTTTTGCTGGTCTTCCGCCCGGTTGCGAAACTCTGACATGTCGGCGCCTCCCCAAGCAATTCCAGCAAAAGTGCATAGCGGTTTTGCCGGGCAAAGCGCGAAGCGCTTTTGCCTGAATTGCGTAAAACAAAAAAGTTAGAGCGGTTCTGAGCTTTCATAAAAAGCTGAGCCGCTCTAACCCAGCCTTTGAACTCCTGAGAGTAGGTTCCGGTTCCCCATGAAGGTGACGTAAGGCACAAACCTGAATGGCTGCGACATCCTATTTTGCCGGCATCAGCCCAAGCTGTTTGGCGCCCAGCTCACTGCCGATCTCGACGGTTTTCTTCTGTTTGTCGTAGACGCAGATCTGGGCAATCAGCCCCTTGGCCCCCTTCGGCTTGCCCGTCACCAGCGCGAGCCCGTAATGCGAGCTGCCGAAGGGATCGACGGTGGCGCTGGGCTTTTCGATCGTGACCGCCGCCTTCTTGCATTTGGCCTCGACGTCGGTAGCGAGCTGCTTCCAGGCCTCGTCGGAGGAGGCATGCGCTGCAGTTGAGAGCGAAAGCAGCGCGGCGGCGGCGAGAAGCTGGATTATATTCCTGTTCATATCGGGTCTCCCTTGATCTCTCACAGGCAAAGCGGTTTTCGCGGGCGGGCAAGCCAGGCGATTTGTCCAAACGATTCAAGCCCCGCAACTGAGGCAAATTTTCCTCCGGCCGGTCGTTTTTTGATATTTCGCCGGTTGCCTCTCCCCCTTTCCCCTCCTATGTTCCGCCTCACCTGCCGAGACGCAATCTATTGCCAAGAGGAGATCTGACATGGCTTTCGAATTGCCTGAACTTCCCTATGACTACGAAGCGCTTGCTCCCTTCATGTCGAAGGAAACACTGGAGTTTCACCACGACAAGCACCACAAGGCCTATGTCGACAACGGCAACAAGCTCGCCGCTGAAGCAGGTCTGTCGGACCTCTCGCTCGAAGACGTCGTGAAGAAGTCCTTCGGCACCAATGCCGGCCTCTTCAACAACGCCGCCCAGCACTACAACCACATCCATTTCTGGAAGTGGATGAAGAAGGGCGGCGGCGGCAACAAGCTGCCGGGCAAGCTCGAAGCGGCCTTCGCCTCCGATCTCGGCGGCTACGACAAATTCAAGGCCGATTTCGCCAATGCCGGCGCCACCCAGTTCGGCTCTGGCTGGGCCTGGGTTTCCGTCAAGAACGGCAAGCTCGAAATCTCCAAGACCCCGAACGGCGAAAACCCGCTCGTTCACGGCGCCACGCCGATCCTCGGCGTCGACGTCTGGGAACACTCCTATTACATCGACTATCGCAACGCCCGCCCGAAATATCTCGAAGCCTTCGTCGATAGCCTGATCAACTGGGACTACGTCCTGGAACGCTACGAAGCAGCCACGAAGTAAGCGGCGCCGGACTCGCCGCCATCGGCGGCGATGTCAAATCGCTTCTTTGAGTTTGGCACCCGGCGTCTCAAGCGCCGGGTGTTTTGTTTTCACGCGAAAGCCGTCACATGCCTGTCACCGGCCGCTCCTAATCACGCCCCATGTCTTCCGCTTCTCCCCTGTTCCGCTTCGGCATCATCGCCGACCCGCAATATGCGGCGATCGCGCCGCATATTGCGATGGACCGCCACTACGCCAACAGCCTTGCCAAGGTTGCCGAAGCGATCGAGGTGTTTAACGGCGAGGAGCTCAGCTTCATCATGACGCTCGGCGATGTCATCGACCGCAGCTTTTCAAGCTTCGACGATATCCTGCCGGTCTATGACAAGCTGCGGCACGAGGCGCTGTTCCTGCTCGGCAACCACGATTTTTCGGTTTCGTCGAGCCATCTCTGCGAAGTCGCCACGCGTCTCGGCATGCCGTCGCCCTATTACCGCTTCTCCCGCCACGGCTGGCGTTTCATCGTGCTCGACGGCAACGAGGTCAGCACCTTCGCGCCGCCCGAAGGCCATCCTCATCGCGCGCTGGCCGCCGAGATGCTGGCGGCGCTGCAGGCCAGGGGTGCGGCGAATGCTCATCGCTGGAATGCTGCGCTGAGCGATGAGCAGTTCGCCTGGCTCGGCGATGAAATCGCAAATGCGGCCGCGGCCGCCGAGAAAGTGATCGTCATGAATCACTATCCGGTGCATCCCCCAAGTGAGCACGGCATGTGGGACAGCGAGCGCATCGTCGAGTTGCTTGCCTCCAGCAGCAATGTCGTCGCCTATCTCAACGGCCACGACCACGTCGGCAACTACGGCAAGGCCGGCGCTTGCCACTTCGTCAATTTCAAGGGCGTGGTCGACACCGAAACGCAAAACGCCTTCGCGATCGTCGAGGTCCATGCCGACCGCATCGAAATCCGCGGCTTCGGCCGGGAGGAGAGCCGTACGCTGGCTTATTAGCGGCGAAAGATTGCTGACGAAGTCTGCCAACCTCGTCATGCTCGGCTTGTCCCACGGCTGTCCGGTTCGCGCCGATAGCTGCCCCTCACCCTAACCCTCTCCCCGTAAAAACGGGGCGAGGGGACGTGCCCTGCGAGAGGGGGGCGAGGAACGGAGAGGCTGCGGCTATCCCCCGTATACGGGGAGAAGGTGGCGGCAGCCGGATGAGGGGCGGGCGCCGCACATCAAACCGTCACCGGTGCCTCCCTCCATCCGCTCGTCCACAGCTCCCGCAACCCGTCGCCTTCACCCTTGAAGAAGCCATCAGCCTCCTCGCAGCGCTCTACCCGGTCGCTGCGGAAATTCCGGATCGCCTGGCGCAGCTCACACCAGGCGACGATATTGGCGGTCTGCGAATAATAGATCAGCGCGATCGGCCGGACCGTTCGCTCCGTCGCGCGGCCGAGCTCGTCGCGGTAGCCGAGCGTCAGCTTGCATTCGTCGCGGATCGCCCGGCGCACGATCGCCAGGTCGAAGCCGGCCGGCTGCGCGATCGAGCCCCAGGCATAAAGCGCCTTGGTGTCCATCGCCTGGCGCAGCGGCGCCGGCACGGCGCCTGATATCTTCCGGTTGACCCGGCGGGCGGCCTGTTTCAGCTCCTCGTCCGCCGTCCGGTCCAGCAGCGCCAGCGACAGCACGATCGCCTCCATTTCCTCGATCGAGAACATCAAGGGCGGCAGATCGAAGCCCGGCCGCATGATGTAGCCGATGCCGCGCTCGCCCTCGATCGGTACCCGCATCGCCTGAAGGGCGGCAATGTCGCGATAGATCGAGCGCACGGTCACCTCGAGCGTCTCGGCCATGACAGCCGCCGTCATCGGTTTTCTGGCCAGCCTCAGGATCTGGATGATCTCGAAAAGCCGCGAGGCCTTGCGCATTTTACCTCTCCCATCCCCTACGCTCCTGACAATACACTGTCAGTTGGGTTCCCGTATAGAGCCGCCTATCGGATTGAAATCAATCAGGGTCTTTCAAAACAGCCCGCAGACCGACAAGGCGATAACTGACATGAACTACCATGAAAACCTCTGGCTCTTCTTCACCCTTCTGTTCGGCATCATCATCGTTCCGGGCATGGACATGCTCTTCGTGCTCGCCAATTCGCTGACCGGCGGCGTCCGGCGGGGGCTGGCGGCAACCGGCGGCATCATGGCCGGCGGTGCCGTCCATTCGGCCTATGGCGCGGCCGGCGTCGGCGTGCTCGTCACCATGCTGCCGCAACTTTTCAACGTGCTGCTCTTTGCCGGCGTCGCTTACATGATCTGGATCGGCATTTCGCTGATCCGCAGTTCGATCACCGTCGAGGCGGTCGGGCCGGGAACGGCGCGCTCCGGCTGGCGCGCCTTCCGCCAGGGCGCCGTCACCTGTCTCGTCAATCCGAAGGCCTATATCTTCATGTTTGCCGTCTACCCGCAGTTCCTGAGACCGGAATATGGCCCGATCTGGATGCAGGGCCTGATCATGGGCGCCATGACCGTCGTCACCCAGTTCGCCATCTACGGCACGCTGGCGATGACGGCCGGCCGCAGTCGGGACCTGCTGGTCGCCAACCCCGACGTCACCGCCTTTGTTGGCCGCTTTGCCGGCCTACTCTTGGTTGCGGTCTCCGCGCTCAGCCTCTGGCAGGGTTGGAAAAGCGCCTGAGTCTGCATATATCACATTGTTTTTATGGTGATCCGGCAAAACGTGACTGCCTTCCGCCATGGATTTTGTCATGCTCCCGGTGCAGATTGGCCGCCGGCCGCCTTGGCCTTCAGAAAATTGGAGAGGAATATGAATTGGAAAGCAGTAGCTGCCGCCGCAGCGATGGCCGGAATAGCCTTCGGTTCGGTGACCGCCGCCGATGGCACGCATGATTCGCGCATTGCCCTGATGAAGCAGATCGGCGGTTCGGCCGGTGCGTTGGCAGCCATAGCCAAGGGCACCAAGCCCTATGACGCCGAGGCGGTGAAGGCGGCGCTGACGACGATCGCCGCAACGGCCAAGGTCTTCCCCGACCAGTTCAAGCCGGGCACGGAAACGGGCGACGAAGAGGCGAGCCCGAAGATCTGGGAAAACATGGATGACTTCAAGGCGCGCGCCGCCAAGCTCTCCACCGACGCCGAAACCGCGCTGGCGCAGCTTCCGGCCGATGCCGCCGCCGTCGGCGCCACGGTCAACACGCTCGGCGCCAATTGCGGCGGCTGTCACAAGGCCTATCGCCT
Source organism: Rhizobium sp. BT04 (assembly GCF_030053135.1). Taxonomy (NCBI): domain Bacteria; kingdom Pseudomonadati; phylum Pseudomonadota; class Alphaproteobacteria; order Hyphomicrobiales; family Rhizobiaceae; genus Rhizobium; species Rhizobium sp. BT04. Next base: position 4,289,936 of record NZ_CP125652.1, read on the forward strand.
CAAGGATTGATAGGCCGTTTGATCTGGAACTTGATACGCGATCCGCGCCGGCCTTGCCGCCGGCGCGGATCATCTTATTCTCCGCCCGTGCGGCTGGTCGCAGAATCGCCCCGCGCAGGAAATCTCGGCAAAAGGGGAGGCGGAGCATGGTCCGCAGGTTCATCCGGTTACTGCTCTGTCTGATCGGCGTCGCCGTGCTTGGCGGGGGCGCCTTCTATCTCGTCACCGCACCCGATCCGCTGCCGGAGAGCCACTGGGCGGGTCTCGGCGCGCCGGATCCGGCCAATGGCCAGATGGTTTTCTGGGCGGGCGGCTGTGTCAGCTGTCATGCAGCACCGGGTTCCGAAGGCGATGCAAAGCTGACGCTTGCAGGCGGCCTGGCGCTGAAGAGCCCTTTCGGGACCTTCCACGTCCCGAACATCTCACCGGATGAAAAGGCAGGCATCGGCGCCTGGACGCTGGCCGAGTTCGGCAATGCGATGAAGCGCGGCGTCGGCCCGGGCGGCCAGCACCTCTACCCGTCCTTTCCGTACGGCTCCTATTCCCGCATGAGCGACAAGGACGTCAACGATCTCTTCGCCTTCCTGAAAACCTTGCCGAAGAGTGCAAACGTCGCGGCCCCGCATGAGCTGCCGTTCCCCTTCAACATCCGGCTGGCGCTCGGCGGCTGGAAATTCCTCTATTTCAACGATCAGCCCCGCGTCGCGCTTGTAAAGAGCGACGACAAGATCAAGCGCGGACAATATCTCGTCGAAGGCCCCGGTCACTGCGGCGAATGCCATACGCCGCGCGATGCGCTGGGCGGCTTCCAGGCGGGTCAGTGGCTCGCCGGCGCCCCCAATCCGGAAGGCAAGGGCCGCATACCGGATATCACCCCGGCCTCGAAGAGCATCGGCGGCTGGAGCGAGGCCGATATCGCCAGCTACCTCGAAACCGGCTTCACCCCCGATTTCGATTCCGTCGGCGGCTCGATGGTCGATGTACAGCAGAACATCGCCCATCTACCGGCCTCCGATCGCGAAGCGATCGCCGCCTATCTGAAGGCCGTGCCGGGACGTTAAAGCATGTCGCGCAAAACTGAGAGCGAGAGCGCAACGAGCGAATCGGAAAGATCGCGACGTGCCATGCTTCAGTCTCGTCAATCGAGGCTATCCATGAACACCAAACCGACTCTTGAACAACTCGATCTTGTCATCTGCCGGATGCGGGCACGTCTTTCTGGGCGCAACCTGCTGCTTGCGCGCTGGTTCGACGAGACGATGACGGCGATGGAGGCGCGCTTCGCCGAGAGGCTGGAAGACCCCAGCGATCCGGCGCCGGCGCGCGCAGCCGCCCTTGCCTTCGTCAAGGCCGCGCTCCACCAATGGGCGACGCGGCCGGCGCTTGAAAGGCAGGCGGACAAACACCCGCCGGCTTAAGCGATCGACTGCATATAGCGCATGCCGGTCACCGGACGCGGGGTGAAATCCAGCTGTTCGTAGAAGCGGTGCGCCAGCACGTTTCCGGTGGCGGCGCTGACGGAGAGGTAGCCGCAGCCGGCATTGCGGGCGGTCTCGCGCGCCCGGTCGACGAGCAACTGGCCGGTGCCGTGGCCGCGATGGCCGTCGCGCACGAAAAGATGGTGCAGATCCATGCCGCGCTTGCCTTCCTGCGCCCTGTAGAGCGGCACGAGAATGGCGTAGCCGATCAGCCCTTCGCTGGTCTCGGCGACGAGTGCGGTGATCCAGGGCAGCGGGCCGAAGAGGTCGCGCTCGAGCTGCTCCGGCGTCGTGCCCGAGGGATCGCCATGATGGGCGGCGAGCAGGGCGATCATGGCGTTGAGTTCGGGCAGGTCGCGCGGCTTGGCGGCGCGGATCGTCACCACCGACGGGCGCATCAGTGAAATTTCGCTGTCTTCGATTTCGGTCATGGTCTTCGCGTCCTTTGATATTCTGCCGTCAGGACGCTGCCGATACAACAAAGCCGCCTGACGGCGGCTTGTTGACAATATGATCTGTCCGGCCGCCCTTTACAGGTACAGCCAAAAATACGAGCGGCTCTGGTGCGCGTTTTTGATCATCAATCATCAATCGTCGGAAATGCCGTGTTTGTCAATGGCCGATCGCCGCGCATCGGCTGTGATCCGGTTTGTCTCTCTTGATAGTATACCCCCCTATGCTATGTAGTAGGTCATGTCCCATACCACCCTGCAGAAAAAGAAGCTCATCGCCCGCGTCAGCCGTTTGAAGGGGCAGATGGAGGCCGTCGAGCGGGCACTCGAGGCCGAGCGCCCCTGCGGCGAAATCCTGCAGCTGCTCGCCTCCGTTCGCGGCGCCCTCACCGGGCTGACCGGCGAGGTACTGGACGATCATCTGCGCGAACATGTGCTGAATGCCGATGACGACGCCGCCAGGGCCGAGGCGGTCGAGGAAATATCGGAAGTGCTGAGAACTTATATTCGCTGAGTGCCGTGACGAAGGAGCCTGTAATGCATGCCGGAATCGACAAGGCTGGAATGGATGCCCTGGAACATGATCATGTTTTCCTCGGCGCCGATCATGCGGTCAACGAGCGGCGCATCTGGCTGGTGATCGCGCTGACGGCGGTGATGATGGTGGCGGAAATCGCCGCCGGCACGGCCTACGGCTCGATGGCGCTGGTCGCCGATGGCTGGCACATGTCGACCCATGCCAGCGCGCTGCTGATTTCGGCGCTCGCCTATCTCTTCGCCCGCAAGCAGGCGCACAACCCGCGTTTCACCTTCGGCACCGGCAAGCTCGGCGATCTCGCCGGCTTCGCCAGCGCCATCGTCCTTGCCCTGATCGCCCTGCTGATGGCCTGGGAAAGCTGGCTGCGCCTTTCAAACCCGGTGCCGATTGGTTTTGCCCAGGCGATCGCGGTGGCGGTGATCGGCCTTGCCGTCAATCTGGTCAGCGCCTGGCTGTTGGCCGGCGGCGGTCATGTCGCGCATGGTAATCATGCGCACGCACACGGTCATCATGCCGCGCACGGTCACCACGGCCACCATCATGGCGATCATGCCCATCACGATCACCATGCAAAGCCCGGCGACAACAATATCCGCGCCGCCTATCTGCATGTCATCGCCGATGCCATGACCTCCGTGCTCGCCATCGCGGCGCTGACGCTCGGCAGCCTCTACGGCTGGCTCTGGCTCGATCCAATCATGGGCATCGTCGGTGGCCTGGTCATCGCCAACTGGTCCTGGAGCCTGATGAAATCTTCGGGCGGCGTTCTTCTCGATGTCGTCCCGCACGGCGAGACGCTGCCGGCCGAGATCCGCCATGCGATCGAGACTGAGGAAGACCGGATCACCGATCTGCATGTCTGGCAGGTCGGCCCCGGCCACCACGCCGCCATCGTTGCCGTCGTCACCGCGACGCCGCGCGAGCCGGCCTTCTACAAGGGCAGGCTTTCGGCGCTGACGGAATTGTCGCATGTGACGGTTGAGGTCACGCGCGCCGCGTAGTCGGCCCCGGGGGCGAAAACGCGCTGCAGCGGACGACATCGGAGCACGACGGCGACAAAGTCGCACGACGGCGATAAACTCGCCGTGGGAACGAGATGCCGCCGCAATCTCGCCTTAGCTCTGTTCTCCGACTCGCCGGAGGATTACATGAATCTCAACCTTACCCGCCGCTTGCTGCTCGGCTCGGCGCTTTGCCTGCCTGTTTTGGGCCTGCCCGCCAACGCCGAGGATGGGGCCGAAGAGGGGGCCAAGGAGAGTGCAGAGGAGGGCGACGACAACATCGAGCGTCGCCTTGCCGCGCTGGAAAAGCGTACCGGCGGCCGCCTCGGCGTCTCGGTGCTCGACACTGAGACGAGCATCTCCTTCGGCTATCGCGGCAGCGAGGCCTTTCCGATGTGCAGCACCTTCAAGGCGCTGGCCGCCGGCTTCGTGCTTGCCCGCGCCGACAAGGGCGAGGAGAAGCTCGACCGGCGGGTGACCTATGGCAAGGACAAGCTCGTCGACTATTCGCCGCTCAGCGAAAAACACGCCGGCGCCGATGGCATGACGATCGCCGAACTCTGCGAGGCGGCGGTGACGGTCAGCGACAATACCGCCGGCAATCTGCTGCTCGAAAGCTTCGGCGGGCCGGCGGGATTGACCGACTGGCTGCGCTCGATCGGCGACGGCACGACGCGTCTCGACCGCACCGAACCGACGCTGAACGAGGGCAAAAAGGGCGATCCGCGCGACACCACGACGCCGGATGCGATGCTCGACACGCTCGGCAACCTGACGCTCGGCTCGGTGCTTGCCGAAGCCTCCTGCGACAGACTGATCGCCTGGCTGGTGGCAAGCACGACCGGCGGCGAGCGGCTGCGGGCCGGCCTGCCGGCGGAGTGGAAGGTCGGCGACAAGACCGGCACCGGCCCGAACGGCTCCCTCGCCGATATCGCCGTCATCTGGCCGCCCAACCGCGGCCCGATCGTCGCCGCCGTCTATATCGCCGAGGCGACCGCGCCGGTAAAGGATCTCAACCCGGTCTTCGCCGACGTTGGGCGTATGATCGTCGAGATGGTGTGAAGCATTAAACATGCGGCGGAGGGTGTACTCTCCGCCAAGTCAGCCGTGACCCATTGATCAGGCACGTTGTGTGCCGTGCCAACTTCGTCAACGAGTCAGTGACTATTTTGATATTTTTCGAACAAAAGGGACAACACAAAGCCTATTGCAAACAACATCAAAAAGGAGCGCAACGAATATTCAAATTCAGAGGTTTTGAAGATGATTTCCCACAGTCGCTGTCCTCCAATGATTGTCAAACTTATCAAAAACGACCGTAAAGCAACTAAAAGGAATGTATTCATCGCTTAATACTCCTGATTGAAGGCCGGTCAAACGCCTTTGGCATTCAACCGGCACTAGCGATTTAGCTAGGCGAGCCTGCAGCATAACTGCCAAAACCGCAGGGGTGAGGTTATTGGAATCACGATCTGGTTTAAGATTGTGATGGTGACGCATGCGGGTCTCGTTTATCGATCGCCCGCCGCGAAATGCGCCATCTGGCCGTCATATGCTCTTTGGAAAGCCGGACGCGCGCAGGCGCGATCGATGTAGGAGCGCAATGCCGGAAACTCACCGGCGGCTCTGACCTTCGGCACGCGAAGCGCATCCGTCATCAGGATATCGGCGACAGTGAATTGTCCGGCGGCAAGCCATTCGCGCTGCGCCAGCACGGCGTCCAGGTGTTGCAAGCGCTGGAGCAGCCAGCCTTCGAGCGGGTTGTTGGCGTCCTTGGACAGGCCGATGAACCACCAGGGGACCGAAACCATCTCGATCGAATTGAGCGCGGCAATCGTCCATTCCAGCGTTGCCGCCTCGCCCTTGGGGTCGCGCGGCATCAACTTTTCGCTTTTCCGTGCCAGATAGAGAAGGCAGGCGCCGCTTTCGAAAATGGTAATGTCTCCATCCTCGATGAAAGGCACTTGCCCAAAAGGCTGGCGCGCGAAATGCTCGGGTCCGCGGTCATGGAAGGAGACCGACTTGACGTCGTATGTGAGGCCGGCCTCTTCACAGGCCCAGCGCAATCTGATGTCTCGCACATGACCGCGGGGGCCGGGTGGCACCCAATCATATGTCCAGATCGTCAACGGCTCGGTCATGTTGTTTCTCCACTTGCACGGTTCACGGCTTACATCTCTCGATTGTCCCGTTCAATCGACCGGAATGTGGTTCCAAGTGCAGCTCACCATCACGGCAGCGTATAGGCGATCACGTAATCGCCGGGCGTGGTGCCGACCGAGCCGTGGCCGCCGGCGACCATGACGACATATTGTTTGTTGTCATCGGCCGTATAGGTCATCGGCGTCGCTTGGCCGCCGGCGGGAAGCCGCGCCTGCCAGAGCTCGCGTCCGTTCGTCACATCGTAAGCGCGCAGATAGTTGTCGACCGCAGCGCCGAGGAAGGCGACGCCGCCCTTGGTCAGCATCGGTCCGCCGATGCCGGGCACGCCCACCTTGAAGGGCAAGGGCAATGGCGTCATGTCGTGCACGGTGCCGTTCTTGTGCATATAGGCGATCTTGCCGGTGCGCAGATCGACGCCGGCGACATAGCCCCACGGCGGTGCCTGGCAGGGGATTTTCAAGAGCCCGAGGAAGGGGCCCATGAAGACGCCGTAGGGCGCGCCGTCATTGCGGTTGAGCCCCTGTTCGCTGCCCTTCTCGTCCTGGCCCCTCGGGGGAATGTCGGCGGCCGGCACCAGACGCGAGGTGAAGGCGAGATAGGTCGGCATGCCGAACATGATCTGCCGTTCCGGATCCACCGCCACCGAGCCCCAGTTGAAGGTACCGAAATTGCCGGGATAGACGATCGTTCCCTTGAGCGAAGGCGGCGTATAGCGGCCCTCGTAATAGTAACGATGGAAGTCGATGCGGCAGGCGAGCTGGTCGAACAGCGACACGCCCCACATGTCCTTTTCCTTCAGCGGCTCGGGCGAGAAGGTGAGGTCGGAAATCGGCTGCGTCGGCGAAGTATGATCGCCGGTAACAGCGCCGTCAGGCGCCGGGATTTCCTTGACCGGGATGATCGGCTCGCCGCTGCGCCGGTCGAGCACATAGAGATCGCCCTGCTTGGTCGGGCCGACGAGGGCGGGAACCACGGTGCCGTCCTGCTTCGTCAGGTCGATCAGCACAGGCTGGGCCGGCACGTCCATGTCCCAGAGATCGTGATGCACGGTCTGGCGCACCCAGCGCAGCTGGCCGGTGGCGATATCGAGCGCGACGATTGAGGAGGAGAATTTCTCGACATTGTCGCTGCGGCCGATGCCGAGCTGGTCGGGCACCTGGTTGCCGAGCGGGATGTAGACCATCCCGAGCGCTTCGTCGACGCTGAAGACCGACCAGCTGTTCGGCGAGTTGGTCGTGTAGGTCTGACCCTCGGTAATCGGCGTCGTTACGTCGGGATTGCCGGAATCCCAGTTCCAGAGCAGCGCGCCGGTCTTGATGTCGAAGGCGCGGATGACGCCGGATTGTTCCTCAGTCGAATAATTGTCGTTCACCGCCCCGCCGACGATGATCTTGCCCGCCACCGCAACCGGCGGCGAGGTGGAGTAGTAATAGCCGGCCGGATTGTAACGCATGCCGGTTTCCAGATGCAGCACGCCCTGGTCGGCAAAAGCGGTGCAGATCTTTCCATCCGCCGCATCGAGCGCGATCAGCCGCGCGTCCGATGTCGGCAGGTAGACGCGCTCGGCGCAGGGCTGGCCGGCGGCGACATCGGGATCGGCATAATAGGTGACGCCGCGGCAGGTCTGGTGCTGCCGGTTGGGGTTCATGCCGGAGTTGGCGTCGTATTTCCATTTCTCCTTGCCTGTTTTCGCGTCGAGCGCGATCGCCCAGTTGTGCGGGGTACAGAGATAGAGCGCGTCCTTCACCTTGAGCGGCGTCACCTGATAGGTCGTCTCGCTAATATCCTCCGGCCGCTTGACGTCGCCGGTCTGGTATCGCCACACCTCCTTGAGGGTGGAGACGTTTTCGGCGGTGATCTGGTCGAGCGGCGAATAACGCTGGCCGAAAGGCGTGCGGCCATATTGATGCCATTCGCCATCCGGCACGCTGCCGCCGAAGGCGGGGCTGGCGGCGACCTTATCGGTCGGCAGCTCGCCGGCGAGATCGTGCGGGTCCCTCGCCATCGAATAGAGGGCGACGAGGATGGCGAGGATGACGGGCACGGCGAGCGGCCAGGGATTGGCGCCGTAGGTAAAGCCGGTCGGGCTGCGCAGGCCGAGTGGCCGGCGAATCCAGGGCGTCAGCAGCCAGAGCCCGAGCAGGATGATCATGCCGCCGCGCGGCCCCAGCTGCCACCAGTCGAAGCCGACCTCCCACACCGCCCAGGCGAGTGCCGCGACGACGAGCACCGCATAGACCCAGAGCGCCACCGCCTTGCGCATCAACAGCAGTCCGGCGGTGATCAGGAACATCAGCCCGGCGAACAGATAGAAGATGCTGCCGCCGAGCGTGACGAGCCACAGCCCGCCGCCGCCGAGCGCCAGCCCGACGATGATGAAGAAGATGGAGGTGATGACGATCGCCATAAGGCTGTCTCCCGCTGAGGTTCGCCGGGTGAGGGATCGGCGGAAAAGTCCCGCCGATCAGCCAGATAGCGCGAAGAAGATGCCTTTCAACGGCCACAATTGCCGCAGGCTGTTGTCACGGTACGGTTGTATTGGACTCGCTTACGTCCCGCAGAAGGTGGCAAGCACCCGTTCCTCCGGCTTCGGCGGTTGCAGATAGGCGGCAAAGCCCGGCTGATCCTCATAGGGTTTGGAAAGCACGGTCAGCAGCGCCTCGAACAGCGAGAAATCGCCGTTCTCGACGGCGGCCTCGATTGCCTGTTCGACCCGGTGGTTGCGCGGAATGAAAGCCGGATTGACGGCGCGCATGGCAATGGCGCGCTCGGCAGCCGTCTTCGGATCGCGGGACAGCCGCTCGCGCCACTGCGCGAGCCAGGCGCCGCAGGCCTCCGGTTCGCGGAAGCTCGCCGCAAAGGCCGGCTCTACCCCGTCATCGCCGGCAAGATCCGACAGCCGCCGGAAGGTCAGGGTGAAATCGGCGGCCTGCGCCTGCATCAGCGACAGCAGCGCCTGCACCAGCTCGAGATCGCCATCCTCTTGCCCGGCAAGGCCGATCTTCTCTCGCATGCCGGCCAGCCAATGCGCCTGGAACCGTTCGCCATAACTCTTGATCACCGCATTCGCCCTGTCGACGGCCCTGTCGGGCTCCGCATCGATCAGCGACAGCAGTGTCTCGCCGAGCCTTGCAAGGTTCCATTGGCCGATGCCGGGCTGGTTGGCATAGGCATAACGGCCGTGCTGATCGATCGACGAAAAGACGGTCGCCGGGTCGTAGGCATCCATGAAGGCGCAGGGGCCGAAATCGATCGTCTCGCCGGAGACGGTCATATTGTCGGTGTTCATCACCCCATGGATGAAACCGACATGCAGCCAGCGGGCAATCAGCGCCGCCTGGCGCTCGGACACCGCCTCGAACAGCGCGAGATAGGGGTTCTCAGCCTCTTTCAGCGCCGGATAATGCCGGTCGATCACATAGTCGGCCAGCGCCCGCACGCCGTCGGTGTCGCCTCTGGCGGCGAAATACTGGAAGGTGCCGACCCTGATGTGGCTGGCCGCGACGCGGGTGAAGACCGCGCCCGGCAACACCTCTTCGCGATAGACCGGCTCGCCCGTCGTCACCGCCGCCAGCGCCCGCGTGGCGGGAATGCCGAGCGCAAACATCGCCTCGCTGATGATATATTCCCTGAGCACCGGCCCGATCGCGGCCCGGCCATCGCCGCGGCGCGAAAAAGGCGTCGGGCCTGCACCCTTCAGCTGGATATCGAAGCGTCTGCCGCCGCGGTCGATCACCTCGCCGAGCAGGATCGCCCGCCCGTCCCCGAGCTGCGGCGAAAAGCCGCCGAACTGATGCCCGGCATAGGCCATCGCCAGGGGCTCTGCCCCTTCGGGAAGGAGATTGCCGGAAAAGATCGCCGCGCCGTCACGGCGCAGGGCCTCGACGTCGAGCCCGAGCTCGGCGGCGAGCGGCTCGTTCAGCTTGATCAGCCAGGGCTCCGCCACCGGCGTCGGCACTTGGGCCGCAAAGAAATGCTTGGGCAAGCCGACATAGCTGTTGTCGAACGGAAAGGCCGCACCGGGCCGGTTTGTCTGCAGGGCGGAGGTCATGACTCATAGGTAGGGCCGGGGTGCGTATGGCGCAAGCCGGTTTGGATGAAGACCTTCACGAAGAGCAGACGAATGCAAGGAATCGTGATCTGCCTTTCCCTCTCGTCAAAGCAGCTTTGCCATAAAGGACATAGCGCCGCCATGATCGCAGGCGTATAGCAAATCGTCTCCCCTTGGCCTTGCGCCATGTCATCTCCGCGGCCTTGCTGCCTCGTGTGCTCCGCCGCGCCACCGCGAGTAATTCCGGACGATGTCGGATCAGATTTACCAGGCGCCGATGGTTCGGCGCGCCGCGCCCAATTTCCGGGTGATCGCGATGATTGTCGCGAGTGCGATGCTGATGGAAAATATCGATGCGACCGTGCTGGCGACCGCGCTGCCCACCATGGCGCGCGATTTCGCCGTCAGCGCCCCGGCCATGTCGATCGCCCTGACCTCCTATCTCCTGAGCCTGGCGATCTTCATTCCGGCCAGCGGCCGAATGGCCGACAGTTTCGGCTCGCGCACCGTCTTCCGCGCGGCAATCGCCGTCTTCGTCGCCGGCTCCATCCTCTGTGCGCTCGCGCCGACGCTGTCCTTCCTGGTGCTGGCGCGGCTCTTGCAGGGCATGGGCGGCGCGATGATGATGCCGGTCGGCCGCCTGGTGCTGATGCGCAGCGTCGATCGCAAGGATATGGTCAGCGCCATGTCCTGGCTGCTGGTGCCGGCGCTGATCGGCCCGATTATCGGCCCGCCGCTCGGCGGCTTCTTCGTCACCTATCTCGACTGGCGCTGGATCTTCTATATCAACGTGCCGGTCGGCATTACCGGCATGATCTTCGTCTCGATCTACATCGACGAGGTGAAGGGCAAGGCGAGCGGCCCCTTCGATACGATCGGCTTCATCCTCTCCGGCATCTCGCTCGGCTCGCTGCTCTTCGGCTTCGAAATGTCGAGCCATGAAGGCGAAGGCGCCTTCTCGATCTTCCTGATCGCGCTCGGCCTGCTCTTCGGCATCGCCTATCTCAGGCATGCCCGCAAACACCCGTCGCCGATCATGGATTTCTCGCTGATGAAGGTGCCGAGCTTCGGCACGTCGGTCATCGCCGGCTCGCTGACGCGTATCACCCAAGGGGCGCAGCCCTTCCTGCTGCCGCTGCTCTTCCAGATCGGCTTCGGCCTGTCTGCCGCTGCAGCCGGCCAGATCGTCATCGCCACCGCGCTTGGCGCGCTGGCCATGAAGCCGATGGCGAAGTTCGTCTTCCGCCGGCTCGGTTTCCGCCGCAGCCTCGTCCTCAACGGCATCTGCGGCACGGTCGGCTACGGCCTCTGCGCCGCCTTTCGGCCGGACTGGCCGATGCCGCTGATCTTCATCGTCCTGGTGCTCAGCGCCTTCTTCCTGTCGTTCCAGTTCACCGCCTATAACACCATTGCCTATGACGAGATCGACAAGGAGCGGATGAGCTCCGCCACGAGCTTCTACACCACCTTCCAGCAGTTGATGCTGTCGCTCGGCATCTGCATCGGCGCCTTGGCGCTGCACGGCTCCATGGCCTTGTCAGGCGCCGAAACGCCTGCCCTCGGCGATTTCTCCGCCGCCTTCATCGTCGTCACCCTGATATCGATTACCGCGACCTTCTGGAACCTGCGCTTCTCGCCGACCGCCGGCGAGGAGATCAGCGGCTATAGGGCGAAGCGAACGAAGGCGACTGGAGGTTGACGATGAAATTCATAAAAACAAGGATTTGACGCGCGTCGCTTGAATCGAATTCTGCGCGCCGTCTCAGTCCCCGTCTTCCATATCGGCCGCCATCTCCGCGAGCTTGCGCACGGTATTGAGATTGCGCGAGGTGCCGGATTTCAGCGCCGGCAGCTTCAGCTTCGAGCGGCCGGACCCATTGGGATAATGCACATAGATTTCGCGGGTCGCGAGTTTCGCCTCCTCGCCATCGGGCGCCACCATCTTCTCCAGCGCATCACTGGGCGCCTTTTCGGGCAGGAAATAGACGAGCAGGAAGCTCGGCTTGGCGTCGGGAAAGGGGGCGTTGGCGACGATATCGCCAAGCTCTTTACGGCTGCGTACCATCACGCCTGGAGGCTTGCCCATCTTGCGGCCGAGCGCTTCGTCGAGTTTTTTCTCCGCTGCCGTTTCTTTCTCATCCGAGCGGAAAACCACGTTGCCGCTCTGGATGTAGGTCTTGACGTCGGTAAAGCCGAGGCCTTCGCAAATGGCCTTGAGTTCGGCCATCGGCAGGGCGCTGGTGCCGCCGACGTTCACGGCGCGGAGGAGGGCGATATAGACGGGCATTTCTCTCCCCTGGACCTCGTACCGTGCCAGCCCCTCTGCCCCTTACATCTTCCCCGCCACCTTGATCGCAAACGCATATTCGAAGGCGATCTCTTCCAGCCGCTGGAAGCGCCCGGACGCTCCGCCATGGCCGGCATCCATATTGGTCTTCAGCAGGATCGGCGCGTTCCCCGTCGTCTGGTCGCGCAGTTTCGCTACCCATTTGGCCGGTTCCCAATAGGTGACGCGCGGGTCCGTCAACCCGCCGAGTGCGAGGATCGGCGGGTAGGCTTTTGCGCCGACATTGTCATAGGGCGAATAGGAGGCGATCTGCTCGTATTCTTGCCTGCTGTCGATCGGGTTGCCCCATTCCGGCCATTCCGGCGGCGTCAGCGGCAGCGTGTCGTCCAGCATGGTGTTGAGCACGTCGACGAAGGGAACGGCGGCGATGAGGCCGGCGAATTTTTCCGGCGCCATGTTGGCAACAGCGCCCATCAGCATGCCGCCGGCCGAGCCGCCTTCGGCGATGATCTTCGCGTAAGAAGTGAACTTTTGTTGATTCAGATAATCGGCAGCGGCGACGAAGTCCTTGAAGGTATTCGTCTTCTTTTCCATTTTGCCGTCTTCGTACCAGGCAAATCCCTTGTCTTTGCCGCCGCGGATATGGGCGATGGCATAGACGAAGCCGCGGTCGGCAAGCGACAGGCAATTGGTGTTGAAGCTGGCCGGAATGGTGATGCCGTAGGCGCCGTAGCCGTAGAGCAGACAGGGGGCGGTGCCGTCGAGCGGCGTATCCCTGCGATAGAGCAGGGTGACCGGCACTGTCTCGCCGTCCCAGGTCGGGGCGAAGACGCGGCGGGTGACGTAGTCGTCGGGATTGTGGCCCGACGGCACCTCCTGCGTCTTTAAGAGCGTGCGCTCGCGCGTCACCATGTTGTAGTCGTAGAGCTGCGACGGCGTCGTCATCGAGGAATAGGAGAAGCGGATGATATCCGTATCATATTCCGCAGCTCCCGAAAGCCCCAGCGAATAGGCTTCCTCGGCAAAGGCGATCGCATGTTCCTCGCCGGTCGTCCGGTCGCGGATCATGATCTGCGGCAGCCCGTCCTTGCGCTCCAGCCACAGAAGGTGGCGGGCATAGGCCATGTGGCTGATGATCAATGTGCCGGGCTTATGCGGCACGACCTCGCGCCAGTTCTCCTTGACCGGATTGTCGACCGGCGCTTCCATGATCTTGAAATCCTTGGCGCCGCCGTCATTGGTGAGGATGTAGAAGACGTCGCCGCCCTCGGTTAACGAATATTCGATGCCTTCCTCGCGCGCCGCCACCAGCTTCGGCTCGGCGGTGAGATCCTTGGTCGACAGCAGCCGGTATTCACTGGTCTCGTGGTCGTGAATATCGATATAGATGACATCGTCGAGCAGCGAGCCGCCGACGCCCATGAAGAAGCCGGCATCGGCTTCCTCGTAGACCAGCCGGTCTTCCGACTGCGGCCGGCCGACAACATGGTGGAACACCTTCGACGGCCGGTGGTTCTCGTCGAGCGCCGAATAGAAGAAGCTCTTGCCATCGGGCGCCCAGACGCCGCCGCCGCCGGTATTCTCGATCACGTCGTCGAGATCCTGGCCGGTCGATAGGTCGCGGACCTTCAGCGTGAAGAACTCCGAGCCCTTGTCGTCATAGCCCCAGATGCCGCGGCTGTGGTCGCTCGTATGGTCGAGGCCGGCGAGGCGGAAATAGGCCTTGCCCGATGCCTCCTTGTCGCCGTCGAGCAGTACCGTGCGGATCGTCTCGTCGGCAACGTCGCCGTCACGGGGAATCCGGAAATAACGCGGCTGTTCGCCGCCGGTGACATAGAATGTGCCGTAGGCATAGGCGCCGTCCTTCATCGGCACCGAGCTGTCGTCTTCCTTGATGCGGCCGCGCATTTCGGAAAACAGCGCCTTCTGCAGCGGCTTGGTGTCCTCCATCGCCGCGTTCATATAGGTATTTTCGGCTTCGAGATGCTGGCGGATCTCGGGGTCGAGGATCGACGGATCCTTGAACATCGCCTGCCAGTTGTCGGCACGCAGCCAGGCATAATCGTCCGTGCGGGTAATGCCGTGGCGCGTATCGGAGACGGGCTTCTTCGGTGCGGCGGGCGGTGTCGGCAGGCTCTTGAAAACGGACAAGGAATTGGCTCCGGTGGGAATGTCGGGTTGGCAAGAGATAGAGGCGCGCCGCCGCCGGATCAAGCGGCAAGGCTGCGCCAAGGGTGCGGGTGACCTTCCACAGGCAAGGAGGCGGCTCTGCCCGTCTTGCCTTGATGTCACCACAATATTTAAGAATGTCCGCTCTCGCTGAGCGAAATTTGCACATGCCAAGCCCCCGGCAAGCTGCCCGGGGCAGGGTGAAGAATGGACAACAGTAAGGGATTTTCTCCACAATGCCGAAACGTCTGCTCCTGTTCGTATCCCTCCTTGGCCTTGCTGCCCCCGCCTTCGCCGTCGATCCCGCCATCAAGAAACAGCTGGAAAAACTCGATCCCTCGACCCGGCTGGAACAGAGCTGCGACACCGAGGCGATGAGCCGCATCAACAATGACAGCACCGGCTTCAAGCCCGACAAGGTGATCGCCTATACGTTCAAGGATCCCGTCGCCGGCGACAATTCGCTGCAGGCGCCGGGTGCGGTCTTCCGCAGCAAGGGCGACTGGTACCATCTCTCCTACAATTGCATCACCGGTCCGCAGCATATCAACGTGCGTGAGCTCGATTACCAGATCGGCGACAAGGTGCCGCGCGAGAAGTGGGACAAATATTATCTCTACGATTGATACCGTGGATTGTTCGGGCGGCTGCGGTGACATCCGGCCACATGGCGCCATGCAAGAACACCGGCTAAAATCGACGGACCCAATCGTAGAAGCCCCGATATGAACCGCATCCTTTTCGCTTCGGCCTTCCTCCTGGCCGCGATATCAGCCGCATCGGCGGACGAATTGCCGTCTGCGCCGCTGATCTCGGCCGCAACAGTTCCGGTCTCGAAGTCGCCGGCGGTAAAACTCGTCGAGCCGCATCTGCATATCGCCCGCTCTAACCTCGCCGGCCATGCCCGCATCGCGCTGACTTTCGATGCCTGCATGGGCCAGGCGGATGAGCGCATTCTTTCGGCCCTGGTGCGGGAACGCATCCCGGCGACGATCTTCGTCACCGCCCGCTGGCTGAAGCGCAATCCCGCAGCCCTTGCCGTCTTTCTGGAGAATCCCGATCTCTTCGAACTGGAAAATCACGGTCAGAACCATATTCCGGCCGTCGACACGCCCACGCTGATCTATGGCATCGCGTCGGCCGGCTCGGCCCAGGCGGTAAAGCAGGAAGTCGAGGGTGGCGCTGCGGCCATGGTTGCATCAGGCATTCCCGCGCCCCACTGGTTCCGTGGCTCCACGGCCAAATATGACCTTTCCGCCATCGCCGAGATCCGCGCCATGGGCTATCGCATCGCCGGTTATTCGGTGAATGGCGACGGCGGCTCGCTGCTCGGCGCAGCGATCACCGAAAAGCGCATCGCTTCGGCCAGGGACGGCGACGTCGTCATCTCCCACATCAACCAGCCGACCCATGCGGCAGGCGAGGGGGTGGCGAAAGCGCTGGTCGATCTGAAAGCCAAGGGCACGGAGTTCGTTCGCCTGGAGGATGTCGAGGATATGGGCGACGACAAAACGACGGAGTAGAGCCTCCGAATCTCTCTGCTTGTTTACCCGCAGAAATCGAATAATGCTGTTCTTGTTTGTTCGGTTGAGGGGACGTAGGGGAACGCATGTTTCGTGCGATTTGGGATGTCGAAAGTGAAATTCGAAATGAGCTTCATCCCGCGGAAGTGATTGTTTGGACAGGGCAGCCAACTGCCTGGGGAACTTTCGTTTTTAAATGGCCCGACGTGTTTCTTGGCGTGCTCTTCTCGATCCTGGGTTCCATTTTGCTGTTGCCGGCAGATAACAAGGTTGTCAGCATCGATAAGCCAGCTGGAATCATGGGCATCATATTCCCCGGAATTTTCGCGCTCATTGGCATCGCGGCTATCGCGCGCGTGGTTTTCGAGGTGATTGCGACAAGTCGAACCGCTTACGCCGTCACCGATCGCAGGCTTCTTATCATCCGAAATATGATCAGGCGACGCGTGACGACGATAGCGCCGACAGCCATCAACGTTGTGGAGGTCAGGGAAAAATGGGATCGCTCAGGAACCCTCACTTACCGTCGGGAGGGAGACGGAGATAGTGTCAAAAAATTCGGCTTTCTCGGTATCCCAGACGTTCGCGAAGTGGCCAAGCACGTTGAAGAATTGCGGATGACGGGAAAACAAGCGAGCTAGACCAACTGAAGTTTCAGTGCCTTTGGCTTTCCGTCACGTTTCGATGAACGCCCGAATGGAAACGCGCCAACCCCGGCCCATCCCGATCAAGCGCAAAATCCTCGAACCAGTCGCGATGCATGCCGGCCAACATCGCGCCGATCATCTGGGCTGCGAGGTAGGAAAAGGTGATGCCGTTCCCGCCGTAGCCGTAGGCTGCGAACACATGCGGCATCTCGGGCACCGGGCCGATCAGCGGCAGGCCGTCGGCGGTCTCGCCGAAGGTTCCGCACCAGGCGTGCTCCACCCGCGTATCCGCCTTCGGCCATAGCCGCTTCATCTTTTCCTGGATTGCCATGGTCTTTGCCGGCAGCTTGCGGCCGCGCATTTCGGGATCGATTGTGCCATCATCCTCGCCGCCGGCAACGATGCGGTTGTCGGCTGTCGTGCGCATATAGAGATAAGGGTGGTTGTCTTCCCAGATCAGCGCCCTGTCGCGCCAGAAATTTGCCGGATCCTGCTGCACAGTGGCGAGTGCCCAGCTCGAACTGACGCGGTGCAGCTTCGGCATGTCGAAGCCCGGCATCGAATAGCCGGTCGCCAGCACGACATGGCGTGCCTCGATGAGGTGGCCTTCGTCCGTCTCGGCCGTGACGTGATCGCCTTCGCTGTGAAGCGCCGTCACGGACGCCTTTACCAGCCGCGTGCCGCGCCGAACGGCCATGTCGATCAGCGCCCAGGTCAGGAGCAGCGGGTCGCACTCCGCCGAACTCGGCGAAAAGATCGCCGCATCCCGGTCGATTTCGAACTGGGTGAAGAGATCGGGATGTTCGAGATAGACGCCCGGCAGACCCGCCCGACGGCGGAGCTGGCGCTCCTCCAGAAGGTCTCGCGCGCCTTCGCGATTGCCAGCAAGATAGAGCGTGTTGCGTGACCGGAAGCCGCAGGCAATTCCGTTTGCGGCAATCAGCTTGGAAAGGCCGGCGACCGCCGCACCACTGCGGCGGTAGATGCCGGCCGCGCGCTCGAAGCCGTAATAATCCTCAAGCTCGGTCAGCGTGCTGTCGGTTTCCCATTGGAGCATCGCCGTGCTCGCCGCGGTGCTGCCGAAACCGGGCTTCTCCCGGTCGATGATCACAACGGAAAAGCCGCGCGCCGTCAGATGTTCGCCCACCAAGGCGCCGGTGATGCCGCCGCCGATCACCGCGATGTCGGCGGAAAAGCTCTGCTCGATCGACCGCCATTGCGGGCGTAAGCCGCTTTTTCCCCAGAGAGACCGGCCGCTGACCATCTGGTCGTGGTCGGATTCGGCAAGATCGAGATCAGCTGCCACGAACGTCTCCCCGGTTGATCATTTCGGCAACTGCGGCTGCGGCTTTTCCTCGATCAGCAGTTCGTCGATAACAGTCATGACGATCAGCGACAGCGGCAGCGCCAGCATCGCCCCGACGGCACCCCACATCCATGTCCAGAACAGGATGGCGAGGAAGACGACGAAGGGATTGATTTCGAGCCGCCGTCCCATCACCGCCGGGAAGATCAGGTTCTCCATAAGCAGATGCACGGTGAAGAAGGCCGCGGCCGGCATCAGGCCGATGAGCAGGCCATCATGGCTAAGGATGCCGGCAATGGCGACGGCAAGCGTCATTAGGGTGATACCGAGATAAGGGACGAAGCTCGACAGGAAGGCGAAGAAACCCCAGAGCATTGGGGCCGACAGCCCGCCGACATAGGCGATGACTGTCATGACGACGCCGAGCCCGACATAGATCAGCGAGGCGGTGGCGAAATAGAATCCGAGCACCTGCTCGACGGCGTTGATGACACGGATCGCCGCCAGCCGCTGCGTGCGGGTGCGGAAAGTCATGATAATCGTCTTGCGCAGGTTGACCCGGCCGGCGAGGAAGAACAGCAACGCCGCAAAGAAGATCATCCCCTGCACCAGCGCCGGCGTCAGGCTGGTCGTCACCACGTGCAGCACGCTGCCGGTGTTTTCGAGCAACGCACCGATCGACATCGATCCGCTTTCGAATGTCGCCGGCGTGATATGCAGCCATCTGATGCGCTCCAGATAAGGCATCAGGCGGTTTATGGTTCGTTCGGCGAAGGCCGGACCCTCATTGGCAAACGTCATCAGCGGATCGGCGAGCGAATTGATGAGCAGGAAGATCACGAGCGCGACGCTGCTTGACAGCAAGAAGGCATTGGCAAGCCGGGGGACGCCCATCTTGCTGAGCTTTTCCGCCGCCATGCCGAGGATCATGCCGACGACGACGGCGAGCGTGATGGGGATGAGAATGAGCGACATCAGGTAGACGGCCGCAAGGAAGAGAATGCCGAAGATGCCGATGATCGCCCAGGCCATGGTGACATCAAGCCCGTCCTTTTCCAGCCGGTGCAGCGGTGGCGGCGGCAACTCTTCGGCCGCCTCCTTCAGGGACTGTGCCCAGGCGCTGGTGTGGCGTTCGCCGATCGCGATCTTCTTTGCGTGTTTGCGGATGCCATTGGCGATGCCCATGCGGCGAGGTCCCCGAAGCCCCATTGCTTCGTGACGGAAACGCGCCGATACGGTTCCGGTTCCCCGAGGGAAGTGACGATCCGGAAAGGCGCGTCCGGCATGGTTTTACGCCGCGGGTTTTGCCCGCATGGCGTGAGCCTTTTCAACCGCCCGGGCTGATCCGCCGTGCCTGGAAATTACGCCGAAAGCGTCAGGCCGATATTCCAGGGATCCCTCAGGAAGGTGCCGCCGTCGCGCTTCTCGCTCTTGATCTCCAACGCGTCGAGCTTGGAGACCGCCGCATCCAGCGTCGCCTTGTCGTTGAAACGGATCTTGTAGTCCGAAAGTCCGGTCATGTTGCCGGCGCGTGCCGTTGCACCGCGGCTATTCCAGATATTGGCGGCGAGATGGTGGTGATAGCCGCCGGTCGCAAAGAAACTCGCGCCGGGACGGCTCGCCATCATCTTCAGGCCGAGGACGTCGCGATAGAAGGCGTCCGCTTGTGGAATATCGCCGACCTGCAGATGCAGGTGGCCGATCGCCGTCCCCTCAGCCATGCCGTCCCAGCGCTCGTCGGATGCGCTGTCATAGAGCGCCTGCAGGTCGAGGCGTAGCGTCGCCATATCCACCATGCCGTCCGGGTCGAATTTCCATTGTTCGTGCGGCCGGTCGGCATAGATTTCGATGCCGTTGCCTTCAGGGTCGGACAGATAGATCGCCTCGCTGACGAGATGGTCCGAGGCGCCGTCGAGCACGACGTTGTTGTGTGCCGCATGGCGTAGCCAGCGCGCCAGCTCGGCTCTGTCGGGCATCAGGAAGGCGGTGTGGAAAAGGCCGGCTGCATTGCGCGGCGCGATGGCGGCATCCTTGGCGGTCGTCAGCGTCAGCAGCGGCAGAGCGCCGACACCCAGCACTTGCCCGCTCGCCGTCTTCTCGATCACCTTCAGGCCGAGCATCGATTGATAGAAGCCGGAAACAAGGCCGAGGTCGGTCACCACCAGATGCGACTGGTCGATATAGGCGGGCCGCGTCAGCGCATAGGAAGTTTCGGTCGTCATGGATTGTTCTCCTGCCCTTGATGCGGCCTGTAGAATGGAAGACGTACCGGCGGTGGCGGCAAAAGTGCCGCCCGCAGCAAGCCCGAGAAAGTTTCGCCGGTTCATTCGCCTTTGTCTCCTCGGTTGCCGTACTTGCATCCTATATGGCGCATTCCAATTGTTCACAGAAGACGCGTTTTTGAGGATGAAGCGTTGAATAGACGTTGACGATGACTTGCGCCCACTTGATCGCGATCAAGGCGCCCATATCTACTTTAGGGGGCGCTTATAAAGCTCCGCCATGGAGGGAAGCCATGTATAGGAAGATTATCGTCGCCATCGCGCTCGGCGGCATCGAAAAGGGACAAACGATCCTCCGCAAGGCCGCGTCCTTGCTCGACGCCGGCGGGGAGATCATCGCGCTCAACGTCGTCGAGGATGTGCCGACCTATGTCGCGATCGAACTGCCGGCCAATATGGTCGAGGACGCCATGCAGGACAGCCGCGACCAGCTGCAGGCGCTGCTCGCCGCAACCGGTATTGCGGCAACCGTCGAGATCCGCAACGGCCCGCCCGCCAAGGCGATCATCTCGGCGGCCGAAAGCCACGGCGCCGATCTGATCATCGTCGCCTCGCACGTTCCGGACTTTTCCAACTACTTCATCGGCGCCACCGCCGACCGGGTCGTGCGTCATGCCAAATGCTCGGTGCTGGTCGACCGGCAGAAGATTTGATTTGCGCCAGCTGCCCACCGTCAAGGGCCGGCAGGTCTTGCAGCCTGTCACGAAGATTTACCGCCGGTGCGCCTTGCCGCAGTTGCGCGCCCATCCGTTCGATGAGACGATTGCAATCGGGGTCTGAAACGGATTGGCGCGCATGGCCGAGGTTAACGGCATTCGCTGGGCTTACGACAGATATGAACTGATCGCCGACGGCATCGTCCACGGCGTCGGTCTCGTGCTGGCGCTGATCGGGGCCACCGCGCTGATCTTCTATGCCACGGTCTGGAGCTCCTACGGCGCGCTCGCCGCCGCCTGGATCTATGGCGTCGGTCTGGTGCTGACGCTTGCCATCTCCTTTTCCTACAACGCCTGGCCGGTTTCGCGCACCAAATGGTACCTGCGCCGCTTCGATCATTCGGCGATCTTCTTGCTGATCGCCGCCACCTACACGCCCTTCCTCGAGCGTGGCGCCGACGATCCGCTGCTCTTGTTCATGCTGGTGGCGATCTGGTTGTTCGCTGCCGCCGGCATCGTGCTGAAATGCGTCTTTCCAGACCGTTACGACCGTCTTGCCATCCTGCTTTATCTCGCCATGGGCTGGAGCGGCGTGCTGGTGGCCGGGCCTGTTGCCGCGCGTATTCCCTCGACCTCGATGCTGCTGATCGTCATCGGCGGCGTCATCTATTCGCTCGGCGTCATCTTCCATGTCTGGGAAAAGCTGCGCTTCCAGAACGCCATCTGGCACGGTTTCGTGGTCACCGCCGCCGCCGTGCATTATTCGGCTGTCTTCACCTGTTTCAGCCTGTCGCCGTCGGGCCTCTGAACGACGGTCGTTTACATCTGTCTGGGTCGGGCGTATGCCGCTTTCACAGACAATATGAACTCGAGCATCATGACAGACGCTGTCCTCCTCCGCGACGCCACCGAAGCCGATCTTGCCGCCATCCGCGATATCTACAATCACGCCGTCGAGCATACGACGGCGATCTGGAACGACACGCTGGTCGATCTCGAAAATCGGCGGGAATGGTTCAGGGCGCGCAAGGCGCGCGGCTTTCCGGTTATCGTCGCCGAAATGTCGGGCAAGATCGCAGGCTATGCCTCCTATGGCGACTGGCGGGCTTTCGACGGCTATCGCCACACGGTCGAGCATTCCGTCTATGTCGATAGGGATTGCCGGGGTGCGGGCATCGGCGAGCGGCTGATGCGGGAGCTGATCGCCCGTGCCGCTGCCGCCAATATACATGTGATGATCGCCGGCATCGAGGCTGAGAATACCGCCTCGATCAGGCTGCACGAAAAGCTCGGTTTCCGCATCGCCGGCCGATTTTCCGAGGTCGGCATCAAGTTCGGCCGCTGGCTTGATCTCACCTGCATGGAGCTTCGCCTGCCTCTGGAGTGATCCGACAACCCACTTGTGAACGGTGCTCGCCATCTTTTTATTGTAGTCTGAGCTGTGTAATAAAGTGGCGGCAGCCTGCTTCGCGAGAGGCGGCTGCCGAATATCAGGCCCGAAAGTGTCATGCCCGGAAGCGTTATGGAGGTGAACAGTTCAATGGCAATGCACGGATTGTCGCTCGGTCTCCTTGCCCTCGTCCTTCTGGCATTCCCACCGGTTGCCGCCCAGGCTGCCGATTGCGGCAGCCTGGCCTCGCCGAAGCTCGACTGGCAGGAATGCACCAAGAAGAACCTGATGCTGCAGGGCAGTGATCTCGAAGGCGCCAATCTCTTCGGCACCGATTTCTCGCTGACCGATCTCGCCGGCGCCAATTTCAAATCCGCCAATCTCGAGAAGGCGACGCTGGTGCGCGCCTCGCTCGAGGGCGCACATGCCGAAGGCGCCAACTTCGCCAAGATCGAGGCCTATCGCGCCAGCTTCGCCAACATCATCGGCGAGGGCGCCTCCTTTGCTGGCGCCGAGCTGCAGCGGGCCAATTTCGCCGGCGCCCGGCTTGCCGGCGCGAGCTTCGAAAAGGCCGAACTCGGCCGCGCCGATTTCGACAAGGCGGTGCTGACGGGAACGAAATTCTCGTTCGCCAATCTTTCCCGCGCCGATCTCTCCGGCGCCGCCTTCGAAGGCCCGGCGATGTTCGAACGCGCCTTCATGTTCCTCACCCGCATCGAAGGCCTCGACCTCTCGGCCGCATCCGGGCTCGAACAGGCCCAGATCGACCTCGCCTGCGGCGATGCCTCGACCAAACTGCCGGCCGGCCTCTCCGTCCCGACGAGCTGGCCTTGTCCTGCCGAGCACGAGTGATCGCTCGGGGCATCATTGGCGTCGACACAAGACCCCTCCCAACCCCTCCCCACAAGGGGAGGGGCTAACTTGCAGCCCGCATCGACGGCCAAAAGTCAAAATCTCGGACGCTGTTACCGTTCCGCTGTCTCCGACGAGGCGGTTTGTGTAGGACAGCGCGGCATTCAAGCCCCTCCCCCTTGTGGGGCGTTGGGGAGGGGTCTTGGCAGCCGGATGGGCTGCTCCCGGCTCATCGCATCGGAATGAGCCGCTCGCCGCGGCCGCTTACTTCCCCGCCTCGAACACCATGGAGTGGCCGTTGATGCAGTAGCGCAGGCCAGTCGGCGGCGGGCCGTCGGGGAAGACGTGGCCGAGATGGGCGTCACAGCTGCCGCAGCGGATTTCGGTGCGCACCATGCCGAAGGCCGTGTCGCGATGTTCGGTCACCGCATCGGATGATACCGCTTCGAAATAGCTCGGCCAGCCGCAGCCAGCATCGAATTTGGTGTCGGAGCGGAAAAGCGGCGCATTACAGCCGACGCAGCGGTAAAGCCCGGTCTCGAAGGAATCCCAATAGGGGCCGGTGAAGGCGCGCTCGGTGCCATGCTGGCGGGTGATGCGGTATTGCTCCGGGGTGAGCTGCTCTTTCCATTCCGCATCGGTCTTGCGGATCTTGGCGGTGGTTGCAGTTTCGGACATGCCATGCTCCTTTCGCTAAGGGGCGGTTCCGTTTTGCGAGAAAATGTGGTGCGCCGTCTCCGATTCATCAAGTCTTGGGCACCATCCTGCCCAATTCGCCGTGTACCGCTTTTGGAGGAGGACGCTTGCTCTTACATCCGTTAGGGGTTTTCTGTTAGGGTTAATGTTACGTGCATTGGGGAATCACTGGTGTTTGAAGCAGCAATCGTCCTGCTCTACGGCCTCGTAGCGGTCGCCACCATGGCGGTCACGCTGTTGGAAGGCTGGGCCAACCATGACGGCTTGACGCTCCATCGTCTCGCCGGGCTCTTCGCATGTCTGCTCTGGCCACTGACGCTTCTGGTCTTCGTCCTGCACGGCTGCATCGCCCGGCTGCTGACGCGTCTTTCCCGGTCGACGGCCTAACGACGGCCCGGTCGACGGCCTGATCGGCTTCGAACATCGCCAGTAGCTTCGCCCTATGGGCGAAATCGCTTGAGACGCCCTCCCGTTTCGCCTAAGTCATAAAGACAGGCCGGTTTCCATCGGCGCTTCGTCTATCGCGGTTGGGGAGGAGACATGGCCGATGTCACGGCTCTGACATTTCTGGCCCTGTGTCTGCCGCTCGCCGGCGCTCTTGCCGCTCCCTTCGTCATCCGCATCTTCGGCGCCAACGGCGCCTGGCTGCTGGCGATCGCGCCTTTGCTCGCCTTTCTGCATTTCCTGCGTTTCTTGCCCAAGATCGCGCGCGGCGAAACCGTCACCGGCGGTTATGCCTGGGTGCCGAGCTATCATCTCTCCTTCTCCTGGTTCCTCGACGGCCTGTCGCTGGCTTTCGTGCTGCTGATCACCGGCATCGGCACCCTGATCGTGCTTTATGCCGGCGGCTATCTCAAGGGACACAAGGATCAGGGCCGCTTCTTCTCCTTCATCTTTCTGTTCATGGGCGCGATGCTCGGCCTCGTCGTGTCCGACAGTTTCCTGATGCTCTTCATTTTCTGGGAACTGACATCGATCACCTCCTTCCTGCTGATCGGCTTCGATCACGAGCGGGAGGCGGCGCGCCGGGCAGCCCTGCAGGCGCTTGTCGTGACCGGCGGGGGAGGGCTTTGCCTGCTGGCCGGCTTGCTGCTGCTCTGGAACATCTCCGGCGTCACTGAGATGTCTGAGCTCATGGGATTTGGCGATGTCGTGCGCGAAAGCCCGCTCTATCTCGCCGCCCTCATCCTGGTTCTTGGCGGCGCCTTCACCAAGTCGGCGCAGTTTCCCTTTCATTTCTGGCTGCCGAACGCCATGGAGGCGCCGACGCCGGTGTCGGCCTATCTGCATTCGGCCACCATGGTGAAAGCCGGCGTCTATCTCTTGATGCGGCTCAATCCGGTCATGGGGTCGACGCCTGCCTGGGAAATCCTACTGCCCTTTTTCGGCGGGCTGACGCTGGTGGTCGGCACCACGCTTGCCATCCGCCAGACCGACCTGAAGCTCCAGCTCGCCTATACGACCGTCTCCTCGCTCGGCGTGCTCGTCATGCTGATCGGCTTCGGCTCGGAACATGCAGTGGAGGCGGCGGCCCTCTATCTGGTGGCGCATTCGCTGTTCAAGGGCGCGCTCTTCATGGTCGCCGGCATCATCGATCACGAGACCGGCATGCGTGATATCACCAGGCTTAGCGGCCTGATGCGGGCGATGCCGCTGACATGGATCATTGCGCTCGCGGCGGCCTTCTCCATGGCCGGCCTGCCGCCCTTCTTCGGCTTCCTCGCCAAGGAGGAGATCTATACCGCACTCATCGGCGGCGATGTCCGCGCACTCACCTTTACCGCCATAACCGTCTTCGGCAATGCGCTGATGTTCTCAGTCGCCTTCGCCGTGGCGCTGAAGCCCTTCCTCGGCCAGCCGGTGGAGACGCCGAAACATCCGCATGAAGCGCCCGTGCTGCTCTGGCTCGGCCCGGCCGTTCTCGCCGTCCTTGGCCTGCTCGCCGCAGTCTTTTCGGGCTTCACCCATACCGTCCTGTCCTCGCCGATCGCATCCGCCATCCGCCAGACCCCCGTTGAAATCGACATCTCGCTGAGCCCGCATCTAGGCCTGCCCCTGGCGTTCTCCGCCCTGACCATCCTCATCGGGATCGGCGTCTATTGGCAGCTCGCGCGCGTCCGCTCGGCGATGGCCGTCTTCCTGCACGCGGCGGGGCGCGGGCCGGATCACGGTTTCGACCTTGCCATCTCGGGTCTTGTCCGCTTCGCCGGCCGGCTCATGCGTGTGCTCCAGCCGGGGCGGCTGCAGATCTACGTCACCTGCACCTTCCTCTGCCTCGCCGCCATCCTCATCGTCCCGCTTGTCGTCTATGGCGAACTGCCGCGTCCTCCCGCCTGGCCGGCCGATGTCAGGCTCCATGAATGGGCGGTCTTCCTGATCGCCGCCTTCGGCCTTGCCGCCGTGCTCGTCGCCCGCGACCGGCTGACGGCGATCGTCTCGCTCGGCATCCAGGGGTTGGCCGTCGCCATCATCTTCCTGCTGTTCGGCGCGCCGGATCTCGCCTTCACCCAGTTCATGGTCGAAACCCTGTCGGTGGTCATCCTCGCCCTCGTCATGACCAGGCTTCGCCTGTCGCCCGCCGACCGGCGCCCGCTCGGCCGCAAACTCTTCGACGGTACGCTTGCGCTTGCTTGCGGCCTCGGCTTTGCACTTCTGCTGATGCGGGCGACGGAGGCGCCGTTCAACGACGCGCTGACCACCTTCTTCAACACCTATTCCAAATCGATCGCCCACGGCGCCAATGTCGTCAACGTCATCATCGTCGATTTCCGCGGCACCGACACGCTCGGCGAAATCGCCGTCGTCGCCGTCACCGGCCTTGCCATTCTGGCGCTGATCCGCATCCGCGCCGGCAGCGAGCGCAAGCTGGCCGCCAATGATCCCGCGGTAGAGGCGGAGGGCTGATCCGATGAACACCCTGATCTTCCGCACCGTCGCCCCGTTCCTCACCGCGCTGATGCTGCTGTTTTCGGTCTTCGTGCTGCTGCGCGGCCACAACGAGCCGGGCGGTGGCTTCATCGGCGGGCTGATCGCCGCCTCGGGATTGGCGATCTACGGCATTGCCCGCGGCGTCGCCGCCGTTCGCCGGGCGCTATTCTTCCATCCGCTGTCGATTGCCGGCTTCGGCCTGCTGCTGTCGACCCTGGCCGGTCTTCTCTCCATCCTCTTTGCCGTTCCCTTCATGACCGGTCTCTGGATCTATCTGAACCTCTTCGGTCTCGAAGTGCCGCTGTCGAGCGTCATGCTCTTCGATGTCGGCGTCTATCTCGTCGTGCTCGGCGCCATCACCTCGATCGCCCTGGCCCTGGAAGAAAAGGAGGTGGAATGATGGAGCCGCTTCTGTCGATCCTCGTCGGCCTGTTCTTCGCTGCCGCCATCTATCTCCTGCTGTCGAAATTCACCATCCGCATCATGCTCGGCATCGCCATCCTCGGTAATTCCGTCAACCTGCTGCTCTTCACCTCAGGCCGGCTGACGCGCGAGGTGCCGCCGATCATCCCGGCAGGTCTCGACAGTTTGCCCGCAGGCGCGGCCAACCCGCTGCCGCAGGCTCTCATCCTCACGGCGATCGTCATTTCCTTCTCCTTCCTCGCCTTCCTCTTGGTGCTCACCTACCGCGCCTATCAGGACCTCGGCACCGACGACACCAACGACATGCACGCCGCCGAACCTGACGACCGGCCGCTGCCGCCATTGGGGTATTGATGCGGATGTTGGTGCGGATGCTCACCCCACGGCAAACCCTCGCGCGCGACAGGGGAGGCGCCACCTGATGGCCGCGCCAACCGCCACCATCGATCTCTCCGCCGCCCTGATCACCGCTCCGGTGCCGATTGGTCATTGGCTCGCCATCCTACCGGTCGCCCATTGCATCACGCTGGGCGCCGTCCTGCTGATGTTGCGCGCTCATCCACGTCTGCAGGCCTGGCTTGCCATATCTGGCCTTACGGCGCTGGTGCTGATCGATGCGGCGCTGCTCGCCAAGGTCGCGGCCGAGGGACCGCTCACCATGGTCATGGGGCGCTGGCTGCCGCCCTTCGGCATCGCCTTCACCGTCGATCTCTTCGGGGCGCTGCTGGCCTTCACCGCAGCCCTTGCGGCGCTCGCCGGCGGCATCTATGCGCTAGCCGATATCGGTGAAAGTGGCCGGCGATACGGTTTCTTCCCGCTGCTCATGCTGTTGATGGCCGGCGTCAGCGGCGCCTTTCTCACCGGCGATGTCTTCAATCTCTATGTCTGGTTCGAAGTGCTGCTGATTTCCTCCTTCGGGCTGATCATCCTGGGCTCCGAACGCCGACAGATCGACGGCGCACTGAAATATGCGGTGCTGAACCTCATCGCCACGACGCTGTTCCTGATCGGCGTCGGCATCCTCTATGCCGCTTTCGGCACGCTCAACATGGCCGATATCGCCGCAAAGGCGGGGAATTTGCGCGCCACCGCGCCGTTGATGACGCTGGCCAGCCTCTTCCTGCTCGCCTTCGCCATGAAGGCCGCTGCCTTCCCGGTCAATTTCTGGCTGCCCGCCGCCTATCATACGCCGCGCATCGTCGTCTCCGCGCTGTTTGCCGGCCTGCTGACCAAGGTCGGCATCTATGCACTGATCCGGGTGATGGTTATGCTGCTGCCGGTGGAACGTGCGGAATTGAGCCTGGTGATCGCGCTTGCCGCCGCTGCGACCATTGTCGTCGGCGCGCTCGGCGCGCTGGCTGAAAACGATATCCGCAGGCTGTTCGGCTATGTCGTCATATCGGGCATCGGCAATATGCTCGCCGGCGTCGCCCTTGGTGGTCCCGGCGGCGGCATTGACGGCATCAGCGGCGCGGTCTTTTATGCGCTCCATTCCATGGCGCTGATGACGGCGCTTTATCTCGCCGCCGGCGAGATCGCCCGGCGTGGCGGCGGCTTTTTGCTGTCGGATCTCGGCGGGCTCTATCGGCAAAGCGGCGGCTTCACCGCGCTCTCCCTGGTGCTCTTCCTGGCCGCCTGCGGCCTGCCGCCCTTTTCCGGATTCTGGCCGAAAGTCATTCTCGTCAAGGCTTCGCTCGATAGCGGCACCTGGTGGCTGGCGGCTGCAATCCTCGCCGGCGGTATTCTGACGACGATCGCCTTCGGCCGCCTCTTTCTGCTCGCCTATTGGCGCCCGGCGGCGATGGCGCTCGCTCCGTCGAGAGCGAACTGGCGCACAGGCCTGCCGCTTGCCGCACTGACGGCGCTCACCATCGGCTTCGGCATCCTGCCGGAAAAGCTGCTGGCGCTGTCGCAATCGGCCGCCGCGGGCCTTGCCGATCCAAAGGCCTATCTACATTCGGTCTTTCCCGGAGGTATCAGGTGATCGCCTTCGTCTTCAACCTGCTGCTGGCCATTGCCTGGGTCACTGTGACCGGCAGCGCCTCGCTGCACAATCTCGTCTTCGGCTTCCTGCTCGGCGCCTTGGCACTGGCCATCATCCGCGAGCCTTTCGGCAGCAAGGGATATATCGGCCGCGCCCGACTGGTGCTTTCGCTCGCCGCGCTGTTCCTGAAGGAATTGTCGCTGTCGGCCTGGAAGGTCACGGTCACCGTGCTCTCGCCCGATATGCAGCTGAAGCCCGGTATCTTCGCCTTCCCTTTGACGGTGACGAGCGATTTCGAGATCACCTTGCTCGCAAATCTCATCACCCTGACACCCGGCACGCTCTCGGTCGACGTCTCCACAGATCGCCGCACGCTCTATGTCCACGCGCTCGATTGTTCCGATCCGGAGACGACCAAGCGCGATATCGCCAACGGTTTCGAACGCAAGATCATGGAGGCCTTCCGGTGATCACACCTGCCGCCATCGTCGCGGCCGCATCCTCGGCCGCCCTCGTCATCCTCGGCCTGGCGCTGATTCTGACCGTCTGGCGCATCGTTGCCGGCCCGACCTTGCCGGACCGGATCCTGGCGTTGGACATGCTGACCGGTCTCGCCATCGGCTTCACAGCCGTCATCGCGGTCAAGGCGGGCTTTTCGCTCTATATCGATATCGCCATCTCGCTCGGCCTCGTCGGCTTCCTGGCGACTGTCGCCTTCGCCCGATTCGTGCTGTCGCGCGGCAACATCAAATCGGTGCCGTCCGCAGCTGCCGCGAAAGGCAGCGCAAAAAAGCGCAGGGCAGGGGGAAAGAAGCGATGATAGATTATATCCTGGCTGCCGTCGCCGCTCTGCTGCTGATCGCCGGTGCGCTCTTTGCGCTTGTCGCGGCGATCGGCCTGGTCAGGCTGCCCGATCTCTATACGCGCATGCACGCCGCCTCGAAGGTGGGGACTGTCGGCTCCGGCCTGCTGCTGCTTGCCGCCGGCCTCTATTCCGAGGATCTGACGATTCTCGCCCGCGCCGTTGCCGGCTTCGTCTTCCTGTTGCTGACGGCGCCGGTCTCGGCCCATCTGCTGGCGAGAGCCGCCCATCTTTCGGGATATCAGCTCGGCGCTGTCTCGGTCCGCGACGATATCAGCAAGCGCTGAGCCTATTCTGTGTGGCTGCTTTACCAGATTTATGCAAAACTTATGCACAGGAAGCTGTGAGTAAAGCTTGCCTGGGCGTGCCTTAATTCTTCATCTGTCATTTTTTCTCAAGAAAAACGACAAATAATAATTGGCCTTTTGGTCAAACGATGGTATTTGAAAATGCAAGTAGAGTTCTGATTGTGAATTACAATCGTACTGCTTCCACGTCCCTCAGTTTTGATTTTTCATGTCTAACTGAGGCCAACGCCTGGGGTATGACGTAGTGGTTTGCAGTCAGGCAGTATAAGAACAGGTCTCGCTCTTCGGAATCTAGGGGTGGATTTCGCGTTTTTCGAAACAGAAGGTCGCTTCCCGTGCTTTTGCTGTTCGCTTCTACGAGGCGGGTCTTTGGCGTGTCAGTCAAAGGCCGTATGAGCATGCTAACAGGAGAAAAAATATGACGGATATGGCGACCGGCAATGCGCCGGAGCTGCTTGTGGAACTGACGGCCGACATCGTCGCGGCTTATGTCAGCAACCATGTTGTACCGGTCAGCGACCTGGCTAATCTGATTTCCGACGTGCATTCGGCACTGA
Source organism: Rhizobium sp. BT04 (assembly GCF_030053135.1). Lineage (NCBI taxonomy): Bacteria > Pseudomonadati > Pseudomonadota > Alphaproteobacteria > Hyphomicrobiales > Rhizobiaceae > Rhizobium > Rhizobium sp. BT04. The sequence continues at coordinate 4,320,489 of NZ_CP125652.1, forward strand.
GCAACACGTCCGTACCGCAGCCTGCTGCGGCGATCGTCGAAAAACAGAAGCCCGCAGTTTCTGTCCGTAAGTCCGTACAGGACGAGCAGATCACGTGTTTGGAATGCGGCGGCAACTTCAAGTCCCTCAAGCGTCACCTGATGACGCATCACAGCCTCTCGCCGGAAGAATACCGCGAGAAGTGGGACCTGCCGACCGATTACCCCATGGTAGCGCCCGCTTATGCCGAAGCGCGTTCGCGCCTGGCAAAGGAAATGGGCCTTGGGCAGCGCCGCAAGCGCGGCCGCGGCTGAGCTTTTTCGAAAGCATCGACGACAAAAGCCGGGTCCTGTGCCCGGCTTTTTCAATTTGTGGAGTTTCGTTCTCGACTCGGCTTCGTGCCACAGTTGTCGGTTCGTGCGGATGGTAGCCGGATGAGGGGCGGGTCTCCTGCATCGAGGGTGCCGCATGTTTTTGTGTGCCGTTTCAAGGCGATGAAAACAATCGCTGCAGTATTTCGAACCTGCGCAAGTGATTCGGGGGGACGCCAAAACAGCGTCAGGCAACCCGCCTTATGCTTTGCCGGCGGGCTTAGAATGATTTCCTATACTGTGAGCAAGAGTTAATATACTCGATTCGGCTGGGAGGCGCTTTCCGAATCGATTGGCCAAAGCAACTCAAAGCCGACCTGGCCGCGCTCACGCCGCGGCGCGGACTCTAGCTTCTTCCCGGATCCTGTTCACCATCGACCGCAGTCCGTTCGAACGCTGCGATGACAGGTTTTCCACCAGGCCGATCTTCGAGAAAATCTCGAAGGCATCGAGCCCGGCGATCTCGGATGCCGTCTTGCCGGAATAGGTGGCAAGCACGATGGCGACGAGGCCGCGCACGATATGGGCGTCGGAATCACCCTCGAAGTTCATGACCGGGTTGTCGGGATTGCCTGTCGCATGCGTGACCAGCCAGACCTGGCTGGCGCAGCCCATCACCTTGTTTTCGGAGGTGCGCTTCTCTTCGGCCAGATCAGGCAGCGCCTTGCCGAGTTCGATGACATAGCGGTAGCGGTCTTCCCAATCGTCCAGGAAGGTGAAGTCGTCAATGATCTGGTCGAGGGATGCCATGCAGAAGCCTTTCACGATTGAAGCGCTTCCAGCAAAAGTGCACAGCGGTTTTGCGTCCGGAATGCGTCAGGAAATGCTCTATAGGTGCATATAGGTGAAAGACCGGCAGATTTGAACCATTAAAGCAATTTCAGGAAAAGTGTGAAGCGGTTTTCCGAGGCAAAGCGCGAAGCGGTTTTGCCGGGAATTGCGCAAACAAAAGATAGAAAAAACGCCGTGAGAGATGGGCATCCTCACGGCGCAGCAACATGCTGAATTAAAACAGGGCAGGCACGTCAGGCATGGGGCATCTCCGCGTCATGCGGACCACCGATGCAAGCTGGAAAACTGAAAGGTGAAAAAATTCGTCAGATCGCCGGCTTCGGCGTCGGCAGCGGAATCGCGCCGGTGACCACCGTCTCGGCTGCGGCATCGTCGTCGACCGGCGGGCGGTAAGGCATCGGCTGGCCCAGTGCCGCTTTTGCCTCACGCACCTTCTCCTGGATGGCGGGTGCCGCCAGCGAAGGCATGTTGAGTGCCACCGGTACCTGCGGCTCGGCATGCCTTGCGGTCGCCGGCGTCTCGTCCTTGAACTGGATATCGAGAAGTTCATAGGCGACGCGGGCGCCTTCACGGGCTCGGTGGCCGAGTGCGGTGAAGGTTTCGGCACCCTTGGTGCAGACCTCGGGCTTTTCCGCGCACATGCCTGTCAGATAATCATAGGCGCCGCTTGCCGCCGTGAACGCGTCGGAAAGCTGCAATTGCGGGCCGCTGGCGAGCGTGTCGGAACTCTCCGTGCTGAAGACGGAAAGAAGCACGAGCACGAGGCCAAACCAGAAGGATCCTTTGATCAGAAACCACATTGTCGTTGCCCATCCTGTTTTCCCGTCCGGTTCTTGTCGCCGAATCAGGCCGGTTGTCCGGTGTGTTTCCACCCTACTGCCAAGTTGCGAATGCCGCTTTTCGAAACTCACGCGCATTTGCGGCAAATTTAATTCAAATTTTAGCAAACGGCATTTGTGGAGCATTTCAGTCGAATGCGAGCGATCGCCGTTAAGCATCAGGGCAGCACCTCCTTGCAATTGCAGGGCTTTTGCCGGCTCGCCTTGCCACAGGAGTTAACGCAATGCTGAAATATGAGGAAAATCCGTCGCTTACCTGCTATTAACCACAAAAGGCAAAGAGCCTTCCAGATGCTTCAAAACGGGAATTCCGGCGGTTTCTGGCGGTGAACAGCGCTTTTGCCTTATCCTTTCTTTAAGTCGCCGGGGCCTATTGTCCGGATCGATAGACAGCCTTTTGGGCGGGTATTGCGTGCGTGTATTGAGTAACATTGGCGGCTGGGTGTCGGCCCTCGTAGACCGGGCGGCGATAAGCTGGCTCTCCCGGACGGGTGGCGGCGAAGCCATGCGCCAACGCGAGCTCGCGATCCTGCGCCGCCTCGTGCTGTTCTCGTCGGCCGCTCTTATCGCCGCCCCTATCGGCCTTTCGACGGTGACCAGTCCAGCCGTCGCCTTGCCGGCCGGTGTCGCCATGGTCTGCGCCGCCTTTCTCTTTTCCGCCGTCGGCAGCATCGCGCTCGCCCGTCAGGGGTCGTCCGCCGGTATCGCCACGCAGTCGGCGGAGGATTTCTTCCTTGCCGCCACCCCCGGCCTCGTCTTCTTCCTCGACCCTCACGGCAGTGTGGCGACCGTCGGCGGCCGCGACCGGCGCGACTTCCTCGCCTGGATGCGCGATCCCAAGGGCAGGGGCTTCCTCGAGCAGGTGCATGTCTCCGACCGCATCCTTTTCCTGCAGGCCCTCGATAACCTGCGCCGGGGCGAGGAGGCCGCGTGCGTGGATCTGCGCCTCGACCGGCCCTCGGTCTCGCGCGATCAACGCCAGTTCGCCTATCTGAGAATGGACATGACCGCCCGGCGCGATGCCGACGGCGAACTTGCCGCCATCATCGCCCAGCTGCGCGATGTCTCCGTCGAGCAGCAACTGCGGGACGAAGCCCATAACCGCGCGGTCGATGCCGAATCGGCAAACGACGCCAAATCGCGCTTCCTCGCCGCCGTCAGCCACGAACTGCGCACGCCACTCAACGCCATTCTCGGTTTTTCCGATATCCTGATCGGCGAATATTTCGGCAAGTTCGAAAACGACCGCCAGCGCGAATATGTCGGTCTGGTGCGCGATTCCGGCGCGCATCTCCTGTCCGTCGTCAACACCATGCTCGACATGAGCAAGATCGAAGCCGGCCGCTACGAGTTGATCCTTGAAGGCTTTGATATATCGAGCGCGGTCAGGTCCTGCGAATCGATGCTCGCATTGCAAGCCAAGACTAAGGGTCTCACGCTGACGAGCCGTATCCAGCGCGGCCTCGGCGAGGTCGTCGCCGATCAGCGCGCCATTCAGCAGATCCTCATCAATCTCGTCGGCAATGCCATCAAGTTCACCGAGGCCGGCGGCGTCGTCTCGGTCGATGCGGCGGCACGAGACGGCATCCTGAAGCTGACGGTCAGCGATACCGGCATCGGCATCCCGGCCGACAAGCTGGCCTTGCTCGGCCAGCCCTTTGTCCAGATCCAGAACGATTATACCCGCCGCTTCGAAGGCACCGGCCTTGGTCTATCCTTGGTCAAGGGGCTGGTGGCGCTGCATGGCGGTCACTTCGCCATCGCCAGCCAGCCGGGCGAAGGCACGATCATCACCATCGAGATCGCGGTGGACGGCTCGGGCGCCAAACACGCCGAAGAGGCCGGCCATGGCGCGACTGTCGAATTTCCGCCGCGGCTGAAGGGCGCGGTCAACACAGGCGCAGAATTGGAAGAGGGGCGTTTCGATGGCCGCGCGCAAGCGAAAATCGCCTAAGGGAAAAAGGGGACGGCAGCAGCCGGGTCTTCTGATGTCAGGCGCCGCCGCCCTGGGCGGGCTTAGCCTGCAGGGCGCATCCGCGCTCGGCGGCGTCATCGGCCGCAATCCGTCGGTCGCCGGCGGCACGATCACCTTCATCGTCATCTTCTCCTTCGTCGCCGCCAATGCGCTCTGGTATCAGCCGGGCCTGCATCCGCATCCGATTTTCCGCACCCGCGATCCGCAGTCTCCAACCGTGCTCGGCGCCCGCCGCCCGGCCGAGGAGCAGGGCGACGTCACCACCTTCCGGATCGAACGGCCGGAGGATGCTGCCGCCACCACCAATGCAACGCCGGTGCCGGCAGCACCCGGCCAGCAGCCGAGCCAGCTTGTCATGGACATCCAGCAGCAGCTGGTACGCCGCGGCCTCTATAACGGCATCCCCGACGGCATCATCGGCCCGCGCACCAGCGCGGCCATCCTCTTCTTCGAGGAAACCGTCGGCATGGCCCAGACCGGCGATCCGACGCCGGAGGTACTGGCGGCGCTGAGGATCGATGCATCAGGCCCTTCGACCGTGCCCGCGGAAAAGCCCCCCGAGGATGTGAGCTCGAAGGCGGCGGCGGAAGACCCGGTGGCAGCGGCGATCCGCAGCGCCGAAAAGACGGTCAAAACCGCTCCCTCAGCCGCAAAGCAGGTTCCATCAAGCGAAATCACCAATGTCGACCTGGTGCTGAAGATCCAGAAGGGTCTTTCCAACATGGCCTATGCCAATGTCGGCGTCGACGGCGTCGCCGGCGAACAGACCCGCGCGGCCATCCGCCATTTCCAGAAGCACTACAACCTGCCCGAAAACGGCGAGCCGAACCAGGCGGTGCTGAAGAAACTCAAGGAAATCGGCGCGATCTAGGGCATGTCGCGCGATAGCGACATGCAGACCTAAAGCGTGAGGAGCTGATCTGAAAGATCGCGACGCGCTTGAAACCCGGAAGGTCAAACTCTGACCCCGCATTGCCGCCGCCGGCGCGCCGGTCTATACCGCGCCGATGAGATTACGCGCCGACATCTTCGTTTCAGCACTCCTGCGCCGCGTCTTCGCCAGCGGCGATTTCGCCGCTGTGGAAAAAAAGGGGGCGGAGGAGGCGGGTGCGATCTTCATCCGCCAGCATTTTCGCGACGGCCTGGAAACGCTTTATGCGCCGGCGCCCCAGACCGCCTTCGACGAAGGCCAGGCCGGCGACCGGCTGTTCGAAGTCCGCCTGTCGCGAGCGGACCCGGAAGCGGTGCGCGCCATGCTGGAGCGTGAACGCAAGTTCGATCCCGATCTCTGGATCGTCGAACTGGAGGCAGAGGAACTGGGAGACATGCTCCCGCTTGGGCGGAATGGCTGACAGCCGAAGTCGGGCTTAAACTCAGCGATACCGCCGTCCCATGACGCGCATGTCGCGTTGCGGCGCCGCCTGGCGGATGAAGCGGGTATTGGGGGTTTCCTGAGGGGGCGGCACATTGGGCACTTCAGGCTTATAGGTATAACGATCGGCGCGACGCCAGGCGTCCACACGTTCGTGGCATTCTTCCGGGTCGAGCGCATCGAGCACCATCCAGCCGCGTGTGACGTTGTGCTGCTGTTCGGCAAGATGCGGATAAAGTCTCTCCAGCACGAAGACGGCGTCGAGAAAGTTCATGCCGAGGCTCGTCAGCGTCGTGGCGAGCTGCTGGCCGGAAAGATCGAGCATGATGCGCTCGGCAAGCCAGCGGCTGGCGGACAGCGCGTCGGCAAGGGCTGTCGCGAAATGCGTCGCCTCGCGCGAGCGGGCGAAGCGCACCAGCAATGCCTCCTGGATGTCGGTGAGCGTGCGCAGGCCGAGCCTGTCGTCCTCCTTATGACCGAGATGACCGGCCAGGCCGAGGATGCGTTCGCGCAATGCCTCTTCATTGGCGATCCGCTGTTCTTCCAGCGCGTCTGCCTCGTTGGTTTCGGTGGGCGCCGGCGCAAGCGGCACTGCCGGCGATTCCGTGATCGGCGCCGAGGCGGCGGCGGATCGCGGCTGGGTCTGGCGCAGCGCCACCAGCGCATCGATGACTTTCGGCGAAAGCGAATCGCGGCTGACGATCGCCTTGACATGCGCCGCACCCTGCATGCGCGCGATGGTGATCAGCGTATCGTCGGCGATTGCTTTTGAGGCGGCAAGAAAAGGGGCGGCGATTTCGATCGGCTGGTTGCCGATGAACAACGCCACGGCGGCCGGCATGTTCTCGCATTGTGACAGAGCTGCGACCGCCTGGCGCTTGGCCTCGTCGGAGGAGGCCTGGAATAGCGGCATGAAAAGCTCGGCAAATTGGCGCAGTTCGGAGCGTGTCGGATGAGACAGGTTCTCGAAACTGCTGACAGTCGCCATCAATACCACGTCCTTTTTCCTGACGGCCAAGGGGCCTTCTAGGTCTCGAAACCGGTCACGCACAACAACACCCCGAAAACGCAGAACAAGGGGACCACGGGCCGATATGCGCTGGCGGAACGCATGTCTGGCCATACGGTTATGAACAAATCCTACACCGGTACGGTTAATGCATGCTGAAGATTTTATTAAAATGCAACAGAAATACACACGCGAAGCGTGTCGCGATTTGATTAGCCGGCAATATAAAATGCCTGGCTTGAGCGGGACGCCGCCGCCATTGCTCATCGCTGATGTGAGGATGGAAAAGTTCAGGCGGCCTTGCGATCGTGCAGCGCGTGCAGCAGCTTTTCGCGGCTGTCGTGACCGGGCTGATAAAGGTCGAGTGCTGCGGATGCGGCAAACTGAGCCTCGACGCTCTTGATGTCGACGCGCTGTTCCGCGCACCAGGCATCGAGCGCACTGCGCAGCACGTCGAGATCCTCAGGCGAGAAAGATGAATTCACCAGCAAAGACACCGCGTGTCCTCCGCATCCCGGCAAGAACGCGGAAAATCCGCGATCGATCGGCGCCCGGAAAATGTGATCGACGAGAGCAACCATACGCGCATCCGAGTTGGCCGCAATTAAATATTTACATGAAGCATTTTTGCAACAACATGTCTTTCCCCGCAGATAATCACTCCTCGTCTGTCCCAACTATATGAATTGTCTCTCGTTTTACGCATCGATCCGCGGCCGGTACTTTGCGCGGGTGGCATGAAACCAAATCAACTCTTCGCGCGTTACAGGAGAAGTGACGTGAACTGTGTTGGGCGTCTGCCGAACATTAGTAAACTGTTAACTGTCATCTGTCTCAATTCGGATGGGAACGACGCGATTTGAGTATCTGGATCGTTGAAAGTCCTGATCACGGTATTTCAATCAGGTGCCGTGGGAAAGGCGCGAATGCCCTCGGTCCGGCAATCCCGGCCCTGCAGGACGCGCCGGCCCGCACATTGGCGGGCAGGGTGAAATCCATCGCAAATTCATCCGTCTCGGGCAGTGCATGGAGACGAGAATGGCAATAATAGTCGCATTGGCGGATCGGCGGCCGCGGGCGCCGCGCCGACCGGACAAAGAGCCCCGCGAAGCCAAGATCCTCTGGTTCACCGGCGTTCGCTACGAGCGGTTGGTCGAGAGCCCGAAACATCGCCCGGCGCCCACGCCGCGCGTCAATAAAAAGTAATCGCCTGCTCAACCCTAGCGAGCGTTGAATTGCTCGCAGCCGGCTTGTGTCAGGAAGGTGCGCGCCGCCTCATCGAAACTCGCCTGCGGCGCCAGCGTCCGCAGCACGGCATAACCGTCCGGCCGTGCCATTTCCACCAGGATCGCCTGCTGCAATTCCTGCGGCAGGTTCTTGCGCAGGTCGGTCAGCTGGATCGGACCTCCGGCCAGCACGTCGAGCGCGCCGCCGACCGACGTCCTGTCGTTCATGCTAAAGACCTCATTGGAGGCGCTGTCGTAAATCGCGATCGACCAGAAGGGGACATTGCCCTTGGCGGTGAAATGCACCGGCGCATCCTCGACGTCGAAGGAACAGACGGCGGTGCGCAGGAAGGGGTCGCCATTGGCAAGGCCGGCTTCGTCATACCGGTCGCCGAGCAGGTAGAAATTGTTGAGATCGCCCTCGGCCTCCACCCGGGTGGCCGCGTCCTTGCCGGTGAAATGCGGCAGCGACAGGATGATGACGAGATGCAGCAGCGCTGCGCCGAAAAGGCCGGTCAGGATGGCGAAGAATATCCTAAGCATTGCCGCATCCGGTCTTGGTGAGCTTCGGCATGGCGAGGTCGATCACCCCGGAACTGCCTGCGGTCGGGGTGTCGAACAGTGTCAGCACCAGCCGGAAAGTGCCGGCTTCCGGCAAGGCCAGCCAGTTCCCCGGCTGCGCGGCGGCTGAGATTTCGATCGAGAAGCTGCTGTCGGGCTGACGCAGCACGGTCCAGGAATTCAGCGCCGAGGGATGCCCGGCCTTCACCGCCGCCGGATTGCCGCCATTGTCGGCGGTAAAGAGGGTCCACAGCCGGGCAGGCGGGGTCTGCCCGCTGATGCGGTAGCGGCAGTTGGCGTTCAGCCGCGCGCCGTCGTCATCGACGCTCGCCGTAAAGGTCAGGCCTTCGGCGCTGCCATAAAGCAGTTTGCCGGCGCGGGCGCGGTGCGACTTGGCATAGGGATCGGCCTCGACCGTCTGCAACGCCGGAAAGGCCTCCCACGCGCCGAGCTTGATCGCCCCGAAACCCTGTGTCGCATCCAGCGCATACAGCGAAATCATGATCCCGCCCCCGAAGGCGACGATCAGCGTGATCAGGATGAAAAGGGGAAAGCGAAACACGTCATGACCTTGGAAACCGGGATGAAAGGGTTACCACTGATTCTGGCGGGGTGGAATGCCGCGCCGTGACATAGGCGCCGATTGATCCCCGGTTATATCCGCGAAGCCGTCATGCCCATGCGCAACAACAGGGGTGTCAGGTTGGCGCCAATTGGCTGCCCTCACACCGGCGATCTCCCGCGCCAGCCTACTCCGCGCTCGCTACCTTCGCCGGCGCCAGCGGCGCGGCGTTCTTCAGCTTCTCGCCGAGCTTTTTAAGGATGTCGGTCGATTGCACCGAGAGCATGCGCGGCCGGATGAGCTGCGGCAATCCGTCCTGCGGCTTGGCGGCGGCTGTTTTGGCGAGATCCTTTTCCGAGGGCAGGGGGTTTTCGATGCCGGGGATGGCGCGCAGCGTTACGCCCTGATGGGCGTAGTCCATGGCGCGCTTGAAGGTCATCGCCGGCAGCGAGCCGCCGGTCATCTCGTTGGTCGAGGTATAGTCGTCATTGCCGAACCAGACGGCGCAGGTGTAATTGCCGGTGAAGCCGACGAACCAGGCGTCGCGATAGGCCTGGGTCGTGCCGGTCTTGCCGGCCGTCACGATGCCGTTGTCGAGTGCTGCCTTGCGCGCCGTGCCGACATAGGGAACGCGCGACAGCATCTGGTTCATATAGGCGTCGGCCTGTTCGGACAGCACGCGTTTCGCCGCCGGCTCGTCGCGGTCGAAATCGTAGAGCACGTCGCCGTCGTAATCGAGGATCTGGGTGATGCCGTGGCGGCGCGACTGGTAGCCGCCGGCTGGGAAGGTGGCATAGGCGGTCGCCTGGTCGAGCACCGTCACTTCGGAGGTGCCGATCGGGATGGTGACGTCGTCGCGGATCGGCGTTTCGACGCCGAGGTTCTTCGCCATCGCCCGGATCGGCTGGATGCCGAGCTTTTCCTTGGCGAGCCGCACCGGCACGGTGTTGATCGACTGAGCGATCGCGGTCTCAAGCGTGATGCGGCCGGCATAGCGGTTCGCATAATTATGCGGGCTCCAATTGCCCCAGGAGATCGGCGCGTCGACGATCGTCGTCTGCGGCGTCATCCCGCTCTCCATCGCCACCGAATAGGTGTAGACCTTGAAGGAAGAGCCCGGCTGGCGCAGCGCCCTGGTGGCGCGGTTGAACTGGCTTTCGCCGTAATCGCGGCCGCCGACCATGGCGCGCACCGCGCCGCCGTTCTCGATCATCACCATGGCGCCCTGCTTGGCGTGGTAGGCCTCGCCATATTCACGCAGCGACGTTTCGACCGAATCTTCGGCTGCCTGCTGGATGCCCATGTCGATCGTCGTGCGCACGATCAGCGAATGCTGATGAAAGCGCGGCGAAAGCCGCTGCACCTCGTCGAAAGCCCAATCGAGGAAGAAGTCGGGCGATTCCACCTCGTTGCGGTCGACGATGGTGGCAGGGTTGCGCCGGGCGGCTATCACCTGGCCCTCGCTCATCAGCCCGCTCTGCACGAGGTTGGTCAGCACCTCGTTGGCGCGCGCACGCGCTGCAGGCAGGTTGACATGCGGCGCATATTTCGCCGGCGCCTTGAACAGGCCGGCGAGCATGGCGGATTCGGCAAGGTTCACATCGGTGATATCCTTGCCGAAATAGAACTGTGCCGCCGCTGCCGCGCCAAAAGTCCCGCCGCCCATATAGGCGCGGTCGAGATAGGTGGAGAGGATTTCCTTCTTGGAAAGGTTGGCCTCGAGCCAAAGCGCCAGGAACGCTTCGGTGACCTTGCGGTCGATCGAGCGCTCGTTGGACAGGAACAGGTTCTTGGCGAGCTGTTGCGTCAGCGTTGAGCCGCCCTGCACGACTTCACCGGCCTGGGCGTTGGTGACCATGGCGCGGAAGAGGCCGATGACGTCAATGCCGAAGTGATCGAAGAAGCGCCGGTCTTCGGTGGCCAGAACGGATTTGATCAAGGAATCCGGCAGTTCGTCGATCGGCACGGAATTCTGGTGGATGACGCCGCGATGGCCGATGACGTTGCCGTAGCGGTCGGTAAAAGTGACGGCGAAATCGCCGCGGTTGCGCCAGTCCTCCTTGGTCGCCTCGAAGGCCGGCTGGGCAAGCAGCAGCATCAGCACCGAGCCGGCCGCCCCGAGCGTCAGCCCTTCGCCGGCGAGTTCGAAGACCATGCGTTTCCAGCCGCGCACGCGAAAGCGGCGGAAGAAGATGGTAATGTCTTCCCAGATCTCGGCGGCGCGGAAGCCGGCGTTCCAGACGGTCGAATCGATCCAGGAATCGATGCGCAGCAGAATGTGACGGCTCTTCGCCGGCCGCTTTTCCGCCGCCTCGTTCGCCGCTTTTCCAGGCCCTTTTTCTGGCCCATTTCCTGGGTTGTCCGGATCCTGCACGTCCTGTATTCCCGCCTGATCGCGCTTCGGTCATATCCGACGAAAGCGCGAGGCCCGCATATGGCCGCAAAGCTCTCCGATACCAGGAGAGAATTCTCCGAGTATCAGGAGTATGCTGAAGGATTGATTGATTTTGCGGCCGATAACAAGAGAGATGCATCAGGGTCACGCGAATTTGCGGGCCTCTGTTGCAAGAAACGAACGATGAACGATCTGCCCTTCTGGAAGCGAAAGACGCTGGCCGAAATGACCGTCGCCGAGTGGGAAAGCCTCTGCGACGGCTGCGGCCTCTGTTGTCTCAACAAGATCGAGGAATGGGACAGCGGCGATATCTATTTCACCTCGGTCAGCTGCAAGCTGCTCGACGGCGAAAGCTGTCGCTGCTCCAGCTATGAGAACCGCTGGGATTTCGTGCCGGACTGCGTGCAACTGACCAAGGAGAACGTGCCCGATATCGCCTGGCTGCCGCCCACCTGCGGCTACCGGCTGGTCAATGAAGGCCGGGATCTCTACTGGTGGCATCCGCTGATCTCCGGCGATCCCGAAACCGTCCATGCCGCCGGTATTTCTGCCCGCGGCCGCACCATCAGCGAAACCGAGATCGATATCGACGATCTTGAGGATTATGTCGTCGACTGGCCGCTGACCGTCGGCGCGAAAAAGGATGAAGAGGAAGCCTAACATTACAGCTGCATATTGTTGGAATATCTGACTCCATGGGTTTCCATGATCCGGAGGTCATGGATGACAGGCGTATCGATTGAGGCGACGCTGGAGCTTTGGGCGTCTTTGCGTGATGTGAAAGCGCGAATGCGGCCGCTGTTCACACAGGAGCGGGTAGCGAATTCAGCATGCCAATTCCTGGACGGTTTGCTGGGAGAAGAGCGGCGCAAGACGGGTTGGATGCGGGGCAAGGCATCCTGTGGTGTCGGCCGGCAATATACAGGTTCGGCGGGCAAGATCACCAATTGCCAGATCGGCGTGTTCGCGTCGTATGTCTCCCGCCATGGTCATGCCTTCATCGATCGGGCACTCTATCTGCCGAGGGCCTGGACGGAGGACCGGAACCGGGTGCCGGAGCTCATGTGCCGGACACCGTCAGCTTTTTGACCAAGCCGGCACTGGCGCTTGCCATGATCGAGCGGGCAATCGCTTCGGATGTGCCATTTTCCTGGGTGGCTGCCGACAGTGTCTGTGGGGGCGACATCGAAATGGCGCTCAAACGAGCCGCATGGGCTATTGTGCTGGGCGTGAACGCCAATCATCTCTTTCGCTCATGGGACAAACCGCTGGCCGTTGCCGGGAAAGCGAAGGACATCGCCGAAGAGCCTGACCATGCCTGGCGACGCCTGTCGGCAGGCGAGGGGACCAAGGGCGCGCGACGGCATGATTGGGTCTATCTCGAATTGGCGACTTCGATCACGGTTAACTGCCAAACGACATGAGCCCCATTCTGCGAACGAGCATGACGTGGCGCGAACGTTTCAGCGTGCGACGCCTGGTTCCTCGTGTGCTCTCACGATGGCGTCCGCTTCCTTTCCATATAGCTCCTCGAAGTGATCGAAGGTCTTGGAAAAGTAACCAATGCCCTGCGTCGCCGAGCGCAGCGCCCGCGCCAGATCGTCAAGTGCGCCGCCCGGAATAAGTGCCCGGAAGATGTCCCACCCTTTAGCGGCTTCATCCCGGTCGAAGCCGAGAACCTGACCCTTGAGAGCGGAGACGATCTGGACGAGGCTGCCGGAATAGATCGACGGAATGTGAATTTCGCTGCGGAAGACCGGTTGCATCAAAACGGCCGATCCTTCGGAAAGCGCCTGTCGCACTCCCATCTTCGACGCAGTCCTGAAGGCGTGTTCCGAACTGTCGACGGCATGGTACTGACCATCGAACAGCGTTACGCCGACATCGATGACCTGGAAGCCGAGCGGCCCTTTCTCCATCGCTTCGCGCGCGCCTGCTTCGACGGCAGGGATGTAGTTGCGCGGAACGACGCCACCCTTGACGGTTTCGCTGAAGGTGAAGCCCCGGCCGCGCTCGTTGGGGCGAATGCTCAGCTTCACATCCGCGAATTGCCCGGCACCGCCGGTCTGTTTGCGATGCCGGTAGTGAACCTCGGACGGCTTCGCGATTGTCTCGCGGTAGATCGGGCTGGGCATTCGATCGGTTACGTCGATATGGAAGACCTCGGACAGGGTTCGGCAGAGATCGCGCAGATGGACCGGGCCCTGGGCGCGGACGAGCTGGGCGCCCGTGCCTTCCTCGTGCAAAACGACAAGACCGCGATCCGTCTCGGAAAGTTTTGCCAGCGTTTCGGAGAGCTTGTTTTCATCGCGCGCGCTGCCTGGGATTAGGATCCTTTCAAGCATCGGCGTGGGTGGCTCCGTCCACTCAGGCGGGGCGACCACCGCGTCTGATGTGAACAGCGAAGGGACGGGCAAGTGGTCGGACTTGACCGTCGCGAACACATCCCCCAGCGCAGGCACGACCGCCGAATTGGACTTCCCGTTTGCGAGATGCTGTACGGCGCCGAGGCCGGAGCCGCCCAGTGATGCGCCCTGCCGCAGTCCCTCGCCAAGCGCGCGCACGAGCACTGTCTTACCGACATTCTGGCGATGATAGGCATGGAAGCTCACGGCGGTCAGCTTGTTTTCATCGACATTGCCCGCACGAGCCAGGCGCTGTCGAAGAACCCCTACCGGCGGCGCCTCGTGGCGCAGCGCCTTCATCAGCCTCATCATGCCGTTGCCGTGACCTGCGGCACCGATCAGGACTGGAATAATCCTGTTTTCCCTGAGAACCCGCGATGAAATGGCATAGAGGGCGTCGCTGGGCGGCTCCCGATCTTCGATCAGTTCCTCGAGGAGCCAGTCATCGAATTCGGACAGGTGTTCCAGGAGCTCGCTGCGCGCTTCATGCTCGCGCTCGGCGGCGCTTTCAGGGATTGCGATCAGCGCCGAAGTCTGGCCTTCCCGGTAGCGCCACGCCCGTTCCGAAATCAGATCGCAACTGCCTATGATCCTGTCTCCGTCGCGGATCGGGATCTGGCGAAGCAAAAGCGTGTGGTTGGCGTAGTCTTGAAGCGCGGCGATCACATCCCTCAGCCGCCCTCTCGGTTCGTCCATCCGGTTGACGAAGAGGATGCACGGCGTCCCCGAGGCTTCGATTACCCGCAGATAGGGCGCGGCGAGCACAGCCTCCTCGGGTGCCGATGAAACGCACAGGATGCAGGCGTCGCTGGCAAGAAGCGCGTGCTGTGCATGTGCCAACGCTTCGTTGGGTCCTGGCGCATCCAGCGCACACCACGCCTCGTTTCCAAAGGTGAATTCTGCAAGCTTCAATCCATATGGGGAGCTGGATTTTCTCGGCGCCCCCTCCAGGGAGCCGAGCTTTTCCACGACTGTTGATTTTCCGGTCTGCGAGGGTCCAAGCACGGTAAAGCAGCGCATCGGCATTCCTCCAACTGCCATAAACACAATTTTCAGCCATCATTAGGATGCCCTGAACCGCTGCAAGGCGCCAGAGGTGTTCAGTTTCACAATGCTTTGACCTGGACTTGCATTTGAGGCTGATGTCGTCTCGCATTTAATGATCAGATTCTGTCTGCAACGAATTCAAGATGATACCTCGACACTTTTTGACTGCGATCGGCGTCAGTGCCAGCGCAGCCGCTTTTCGATCTCGGGCGCATATTTCTGGACCCGGCGGTAAATCGTGGATTGATCGACGGGCACACCCCGCTCACCCATCATTTGTTCGAGATCGCGGTAGCTGACACCGTAGCGGCAGTACCAGCGCCCAAAGGATAATCTCTCCTGAAAATGCCGCCACTTGAAATTACTCATCAAAAGTATCGCTGAAAATCTTCAGCGCTCTTTCGGGCATCAACGGGATTTTTGCAACAGAACCCTTCCGCCCGCATCCAACCCGTCTTCCGCCGCTCTTTCCCAGCAAACCGTCCAGAAATTGGCATGCTGAATTCGCTACCCGCTCCTGTGTGAACAGCGGCCGCATTCGCGCTTTCACATCACGCAACGAAGACGCCCAAAGCTCCAGCGTCGCCTCAATCGATACGCCTGTCATCCATGACCTGCGGATCATGGAAACCCATGGAGTCAGACATTCCAACGATATGCAGCTGTAATGTTAGTCTAAGCGGGGATCAGGGCTTCACTGCGGTCAGGAAGCGCTTCAATTCCGTCTCCACATAGGCAGCCACCGGACCGTCTGCGCCAAATCCCCACCAGGTGAGCGAACCCTGCCATTGCGCCAGCATCAGTCGGGCAACCGTCGCCGGCGCCTTCGCCGAGCCGAAACACGGCGCGATCGCTGCCGTCAGCGCCGTTCCCCAGGCGGCACCGCGAGCCCGCAGCACCGGATCGCGGAAATCCTCGCGCAGCACCAGCAATCCCTCGCCGTAGGCGGCGGCATTGTCGCCGTAATGCTGCGACAGGCCGACGAGCAGCGCGACGGCGCCTTCCGGGGTTTTCGCCACGGTCCCGGCAAGCCGCGCCGTTTCCGCATCCAGCCTGTCCCAGGCATAGAGCAGCGCTGCGCGCAGCATCGCCGCCTTCGTTGCGAAACGCTGCACCAGCGTCGAGCCGGAAAGGCCGCTCGCTTTCGCCACCGCCGCAAAGGTCGCCGCATCCGGCCCCTCGGCCTGGATTACCGCCAGCACCATGGCGAGAAGCTGCTCATCGGAAAGCGTGCGACGGCGTGGCATGAAATTCCTCTTGCATTCACCACCAATGTAAACGATCATTCGTTTATATACAAGGAGTACGGCTAACTCCGGGCGCCTTCCTTAACAATTCCAGCAAAAATGCGCAGCGCTTTTGCACCCGGAATTGCGCAGTTCTATCGAGGAGGATGGAAAGATGACAGCGGACTTGCGGGAGAAAGTGGCTTTGGTGGCCGGAGCAACACGCGGCGCCGGTCGTGGCATCGCGGTGGAACTCGGCGCCGCTGGCGCCACCGTTTACGTGACGGGTCGCACGACACGCGCGCAGCAATCCGAATACGCCAGGCCGGAGACGATCGAGGAGACGGCCGAGTTGGTGACCGCTGCCGGCGGCAGGGGCATTGCCGTGCAGGTCGACCATCTCGTCAAGGAGCAAGTCGAGGCGCTCGTCGGTCGTATTCGCAGCGAGGCCGGCCGGCTCGATATTCTCGTCAACGACATCTGGGGCGGCGAAAAACTGTTCGAATGGGACAAATCAGTCTGGGAGCATTCGCTGGACAAGGGCCTGCGCATGCTGCGGCTCGGCATCGAGACGCATCTGATCACCGCCCATTACGCCCTGCCGCTGATGATCGAGCGGCCGGGCGGGCTGCTGGTCGAGGTGACCGACGGCACGGCCGACTACAATGCCACCCACTACCGGCTGTCGCCCTTCTACGACCTCGTCAAGACAGGCGTCACCCGCATGGCGTGGGCGCATGCACAGGACCTGGCAAAACACGGCGCCACCGCCATTGCCATCACGCCCGGCTGGCTGCGCTCGGAAATGATGCTGGATGCCTATGGTGTCGGTGAGGGGAACTGGCGCGACGCGACGAAGGTGCAGCCGCATTTCGCCATTTCCGAAACCCCGCGCTTCGTCGGTCGCGCGGTTGTGGCGATCGCTGCCGATCCTAACCGCGCCCGCTGGAACGGCCAGTCGCTGTCGAGCGGCGGCATGGCCAAGACCTACGGCTTCGATGACATCGACGGTTCACGGCCGGATTGCTGGCGCTACATGGTGGAGGTTCAGGAGGCGGACAAACCGGCTGACGTGACTGGCTACCGCTAAAGCAAATTCCAGGAAAAGTGCGAAGCGGTTTTCCGTCCGGAATTGCGTAGACCAAACAAAGCAAATTCCCGGCAAAGCGCGAAGCGGTTTTGCCGGGAATCGCGCAAAACAAAAGGCTCGAGCGGTTCTACTTTTCCATGAAAAGCTGAACCGCTCTGAGGTTTGTCGACTACCGTGCGGGGGCAAGCCGGGCTGCGTCGCGAAACGACACCAGTCGCTTCGTCTGTTCGTCCCACAGCACCAGCTTGACGCAACGCAGGCTTTCCATGAGCGTGATGCGGCCCATATCGGCAAGCTCAGGATGGTCTCGCAGCACCTCCGGCAGCCGGTAGTAGGGCACCCGGCTCGACAGATGATGCACGTGGTGGATGCCGATATTGCCGGTGATCCAGCGCAGTATCGGCGGCAGGTCGTAATGCGAGGCGCCGTGCAGGGCCGCATGCTGGAACTGCCAGTCCGGCTTCTTCGACCAATGCGTTTCCTCGAATTGGTGCTGGACGTAGAACAGCCAGACGCCGGCGGCACCGGCAAGCAGCACGATCGGCAGATGCACCAGAAGGAAGGGTATGATCCCGACCGCCCAGATCAGCAGCGCGGCGACCAGTGCGATGGCAAGATTGGTCGCCATGGTCGAAACCCAGGGCAGGGCGCCGGAGCGCATCATGCCGAAAGGCAGGCGCTGCTTGAAGAGGAACAGCCATGCCGGCCCGATCCCGAACATCACGATCGGGTGCCGGTAGAGCCGGTAGGCAAGCCGGCCGCGGCGCGACAGCGCGCTGTATTCGGCGATCGTCAGCGTCTCGATGTCGCCGACCCCGCGCTCGTCGAGGTTTCCGGCCGAGGCGTGGTGTTCCGCATGCGCCCGGCGCCAGTAGTCATAAGGCGTCAGCGTCAGGATGCCGATCGTGCGTCCAACCCAGTCGTCGAGGCGACGACGGGCGAAAAACGAGCCGTGACCGCAATCATGCTGGATCATGAACAGCCGCAGCAGGAAGGCGGCGGCGGGAATGACGAGGATCAGGCCAGGCCAGAAGCTATAGTGAACCGCGGCCCACGCGGCGGCCCAGAACAGCACAAAGGGGACGACGGTGACGGCAAGCTCGAATGCGCTGCGTCCGGCCCTCGGCTGGCGATATCCGGCCAGGATCTTCAGCCAGCGTTTTTCAGCGAAAAGCGTGGCATCCCCGAGCGATCGCTCAGGGTTTTCGGTAGGCTGGCCCAGAGGGGCAAGCTGGATTTCCTCGCACTCGCTGCGGCGCGCAGATTCGATCATAGAGTGGCGCCGTGAAAGGCCGCGATGGCCGACAGGCCGAGTGCAATCACCACGGCCGAGCGAATGAGGAAAAGCGGATAGTCGAAGTGGTACATTGTATGAAGAGTGGTCATGGGTGCAGCAATTCCTGTTTTTCTGAAAACATGTCAATGGGTGATGGTGTCGCGCTGGAGCGCGGCGCGTCCGACGGGACGCGCTATCGCTTTGAATTCGCGCATCACCCTCTCGCAAATCGATCTCGATATGCGCTAGCGAGGGCGAAGCCGGCGGCTCGATAAGAGCTGCTATTTCTTTGGAGCACTGCCGTGCGGGGCGGCTGTGGTCGCCGTCTTCATCTGATTGGCGAATGTGCTTTCCACCTTCGCCGCCTGCTTGTCCTTTTTCGGCTTCCGGACCTCGCGATTGCTTCTGACTTGTCCTTTTGCCATGGTGAAATCTCCCTTTGAGATCGACATTGAAAGCTGCAGCCTGCGTGGTATTCGCCCCGCTTGTCGGTCGCGACCTAGGTCGCGGGATCGTCGTGAGGGGCAACCCGACAACACCGGGCCGCAGGAGTGGAATGAAAATGATGCCTGCTGAAACCGCATCGCAGTCTGGAGGCGGATGACCGGAGAGGTCACCGAAAGCCAAACCCGACATTGAGACGGGACGTCACCATGCTTTCGCGATCGGGAAAATGGCGGGGCCGGAAATCCGGTCACCGCAAATGCCGCATCGGCCAAATCAGCGAGCCATTACTATAGAATAAAATTGAGGTGCCATTAAGGCCGCTGCCGCAGGAAAGCCATATTTCCACAGGGCTTAATCATTCACCGGAAACAGGCGGATCAGCTTCGTTCTTTCCATCTCCGCCAGGCCTGATGCCGACATGATGCCGCGAGCCAAACAGAGTTCGATATCCCGCCCAATATCGAGCGGCACCAGCATGCCGCCGGCCTTGAGCAGGCGGTCGGTCATCGACAGAAGCAGATCCACCCGTGCCTGGCAGCCATCGACCTCAAGGAGCGCCACCCGGCGCTCCTTGTCGATGTCAGCAAAATCCCGAGCCTGCTGCCGTTGTTGGTAAGCTCCGAATTGCACCCATCCGAAATAGGTGGCCGCTGCGACGGAGAGACAAAGCAAGAGGGTTTTCCGCACAATAATCCTTCGGAGCCGGGAGGCTCGCTAGCCGGCGGCGCGTCTTTCGCGCGGCAATCCCTGTATCGCATAGCGGTTGCAGACAGGGGTTACCATTTTCGGCGGGGCCTTCGGCTTGCCGAAATGGTGTTCGAGCGCCCGTGAGAGCATGGCTGGCGAGGTGACACCCTCTTGGAACAGCCTGATCAGCAGCATGGCCGCGACGTTGAAAACCCGTTGGTCGTCGATCAGGATTCTGGCGTCGTAGCCGGCGTCGTCGAGCACGCCCTGAAGCATGTCGAGATCGGACGAGGTCAGATGCGGCTTTTCTGAAGTGGAAGACATGGGTCCTCCTTTCGTCGGGGCGAGGATATGAAAACCCTCAGTCGGCAGCGCCCGTACAATGGCTGCCGAAGTTGGGACCATGCGCCTTTCGCCAAGGCAACGCAACGGAATTCTTGCTGCGGTATCGCACCGGTTGATGGGCGGCCCGCACCGGTGAGGGTGCGGGCTGCTGAGGTCATTCCGCCGGCTGATAGGTGGGCCTGCGGGCGGCCGATGTCCGGGGCCCGGCGGCTGCAAGCAGGGTGATCGCGACCGCAAGCAGCGCCACGAAGGCGATGCCGGCGACATAGGGGTCCCAGCCGAAATGCGGTGCAGCGCTGAACACCGCCGAGGCGGCCGCAAGCACGATGCCGCCGCCGATCTGGAAGGAGGCGAAGAGCAGCCCGGAGGCGAGCCCCGCCTTGCCGTCCTCCACATCGGAAAGCGCCGCGACCTGCACCGAGGGGTAAGTCAGGGCGTAACCGAGGCCGAGCGGGATCTGCGAGAAGATGACGAGCAGGATCGGGTCGACATGTCCGAGT
This sequence comes from Rhizobium sp. BT04, assembly GCF_030053135.1. Taxonomy (NCBI): domain Bacteria; kingdom Pseudomonadati; phylum Pseudomonadota; class Alphaproteobacteria; order Hyphomicrobiales; family Rhizobiaceae; genus Rhizobium; species Rhizobium sp. BT04. The sequence continues at coordinate 4,340,593 of NZ_CP125652.1, forward strand.
GCGGTCACCCAGAAGATGTAGCTGAAGGCCTGCAGCCCGACACCCGTCGCCATCAGCCCGGTGGCGCCGCGATTTTGAGCGAGCGTCGCAAAACGCGGCGCCAGGAACATCACGAAGACCCCGCCCAGCGCAAAGCAGAAGCCGGTGGTAAAGGCCGACCAGCCGATGACGTTCTGATAATAGAGCGTCGCCAGGAACTGGAAGCCGACATAGGCGCCCTGGAAGAGGGCGGCAATCGCATTGGCATGCCGAAGCTTGGCTCGACGGAACATGCCGAGCGGCACCATCGGATCGGCATGGCGCGTTTCGACCACGAGGAAGAGCAGGATCAGCGCCAGCGACGCCGCGAGCGAACCCCAGCTCGCAAAGTCCTGCCAGCCGGCGGCTGCGGCATTGGTGATGCCGAAGACGAAGAGCAGCAGTCCTGGCGTGATCGTCAGCGCGCCGGCCCAGTCGAAGGCCGGCCGCGGTCCCGTCCTTTTGGGGTCGGCGGGCAACACCAGCGGCGCAAGAAAGAGCGTCAGGATGGCGACGGGCGCGCCCATAACAAGCGTCGCCCGCCAACTGATGATCGTCGCGGCCCCGCCGAGCACCATGCCGAGCACGAAGCCGGCGGCGCCAGTGGAGGAGAAGACGCCGAGCGCCTTGGCCCGCGCCGTTCCCTCGCCGAAGACGGAGAGCAGCAGCGCAAGCGCCGCGGGTGCGGTGAAGGCGGCGGCAATGCCCTTGACCAGGCGGGCGGCGATCAGCGTCGGGCCACTGTCGACGAAGCCGCCGGCGATGCTGGCGGCAGCAAAGATCGCCAGCGACCAGAGAAAAACACGGCGATGGCCGAAGACATCGGCGACCCGGCCGCCGAGCAGCAGGAAGCCGCCATAGCCGAGCACATAAGCGCTGACGGCCCATTGCAGCGAGGTCGCCTCCATGCCGAGTTCGGCCTGGATGGCAGGCAGTGCTACGCCGATGGTGGAGACGTCCATGGCGTCGAGAAAGTTGGCGGCGCAGAGCAGCAGCAATGCCAGCCCCGTCCCGCTTTTCGATTTGGAAAATGTCATCGAAATCGTTCCTTCTTTGCTGCCGCCTCATCGGAGGGAGGATGCCGGGCGGCAGGGAACGAGAAAATGTACGGCTTCCAATCCTATTGCAAATTGATAGTAGCCATGCCAGGTATTACTCACGATGATGAATGATGCCATGCTTCGCAAAATCGACCTGAATCTACTGCTGGCCTTTTCGGTGCTGATGCAGGAGCGCAATGTCAGCCGTGCCGCCGAGCGGCTGCTGCTCGGCCAGCCCGGCCTATCGGCCGCCTTGCGGCGCCTGCGCGAGGCGCTGGACGACGAATTGTTCGTGCGTGTCGGCCGCGGCTTGCAGCCGACGCCGCGCGCCCTTTCCATCGCCCCGGCGATCGAGGATGCGCTCTCGGGCATCGAGCGCGCGATCCGCCCGCAATCCGAATTCGATCCGGCAAGCTGGCAGGGCGAGTTCCGCATCGGCATGTGCGACAACCTCGAATCGGCCTTCTTCGGCCCGCTTGCCGCCCGTCTTCTCCAGCTTTCACCCGGTGCCCGGCTGATCGGCATCGCCTCCGACAAGCGCGATGCGGCGCGCCGGCTGGACGAGGGCGTCTTCGATTTCAGCGTCTCCGTGCACGAGGAGCCGGCCTCCTGGCACATCCGTGCGCCGCTGTTCAATCAGGCATCGATCTGCATTTACGACGAGGCCCAACTCCGGCTGAAGGCGCCGCTGGGCCTCAAGGATTTTGCCGATGTCGCCCATGTCACCGTCTCTTTCGAGGGCAATGCCGCGACCAGCATCGATATCGCGCTGAGCCGCACCGGCCATGTCAGGCGTGTGGTGGCGACTGTGCCGCGCTTTTCCGCTCTGCCGACGGCGCTCAGGGCCATGCCCGCCATCGCCACCGTGCCCGAATCGATCGGCCGCTGCATGGCGCAATTGCATGGGCTGACGATCTGCGAACCGCCGCTTTCACTGCCGGCCGATCCGGTGACCATGCTTTATCGCCGGGTCGACCAGGCCGACGGCCGGGCGCGCTGGTTCCGCCGCCTGTTCCTCGACGTCGCCGGCGAGGCACTCGAAGCCTCCGGCTGCTGCGTTTCGATATCGAGAGCTGCGGCGTAGGAGCCCCGGCCCCTCTATTCAATGACCGATTTGAACCACATAGAGAAAGCGGAAATTGATTTTTGCGGGGACGCCTTGCAGATGAGGAAATAGCTTTCCTGTTCGAGAATCGAGATGTCCGAGAGCACGATCAGGTCGCCGTTCTCGATTTCACGGCGGCATAACTCGACCGGACAAAGTGCCACGCCATGACCGGCAATGGCGGCGGTCGCGAGCAAATTAAAATCTTGAAACACCGGCCCCTTCAGCGGTCGCGTCAACGGCACGCCCGCCTTGTCGAGCCATAGCGCCCAATGCGCGGTGGTCTCGTCATGGAGCAGGTCTGCCGTTGCGATCTGTGTCGCGTGGTCGACGCCACCCTTTCTTTCAAGATAGCGCGGACTGGCGACAGGTTGCGTGGCGCGGGAGAATAGCTGGTGACAAACGACGCCTTCGAAGGTGTCGGCGCCAAGTGTAATCAGCACATCGCAGCCGGTTTCACGCAGACGCTGTTCGGCCATGGCGTAGACCACCTTTATTGTGACATCAGGATGCTTCGTAAGGAAATCGCCGAGCGACGGTATGAGCCATCGCGTCGCGACGGACGGGATGCAGCCGACGGTGATCTCAGATCTGGTCGTTAGCTTCAGCATTTCCGCTTCTGCGGAAATTCTTTCAAAGCTGCTCGATAGGGTTTCGGCAAAGCTTTTGGCCTCGGGTGCGAGCCGCACGCCGCGTTTTTCACGCAGAAATAAGGCCCGTCCGAACCATTCTTCCAAATGACGGATCTGATGGCTGATCGCGGCATGCGTGACGCGCAATTCGTCGCCGGCGCGCGAAAAACTGGAGAGACGCGCTGCCGCTTCGAAGGCTCTCAATGCGCCGAATGGAAGTGTCATCTGTAAGTTTTCCTCAGCAGTCAGATTAGGAATCATCATTTGTTCGAACATGAGAATCAACAGTATGACTGCAGGCAACGGATCTGAACAGTACCGCGGACGTGTCAAATTTTCTTACAGTAGGAGAACGGAATGTACGTGCGCAGCCTGAAGGATGTCGAAGCAACCGATTATTTCGTGGAATGGGGCAACGGGACGAGCCATCGTTTGCTGACGGAAAAGGATGGCATGGGCTTTACCGTTTGCCATACGATCGTGCGCGCCAACACCGTCTCGCTTCTCGAATACCGCCAGCATCTCGAGGCCTGCTATTGCATCGCCGGCGAGGGCGAGGTGGAGGATATGCAGGGCACTGTCTTCCCGATTCGCCAGGGCGATATCTATGTGCTCGACAAGCATGACAGGCATCTGCTGCGCGGCGGCCGTGACCAGGACCTGATCCTTGTCAGCGTCTTCAATCCGCCGCTGAAGGGATCCGAGCGCCATAATCTGAGCGATCCCTCGGGGTCGGCTTATTGACAGCAGCCGGATAAGGGAAGAAGCGCGGTTTTCCCAGAGGAACGCTTGAAAACAAAGCTTTGAGCGGTCGGTGCTTCCAGGAAGCTGAGCCGCTCGAGCAGCCTGTTACAGCTCACCTTTGTGGAAATACGCTTCGAGGCGGTAGCCGTCCGGATCGATGATGAAGGCGGCGTAATAGAAGCGTCCGTAATCCGGCCGGATACCAGGTTCGCCATTATCCGTGCCGCCGGATGCGAGGGCTGCCGCATGAAAGGCATCGACCGCGGCCTCGGTCGGGGCGACGAAGCAGAAATGCAGCCCGGATCGCATGTCGGCAACAACAGGCTGCTCCACCTGCATCACCCAGAGCCCGACCTCTTCCGGGCCGTAGCCGATCATGGTGTCGGAATTGGACAGACGCTCATATCCGAGTGGCGCCAGCGCCGCGTCGTAGAAACGGCGGGCTCTTTCGAGGTCTTTTACGCCGATGGAGATATGATCGAACATGGACCGCCAACTCCCTATCTTCCGCCAGTCCTCGCAGGACTGTTCATCCCCAAGATGGCACGACGCCAACATCTTTCAACCGTCGTCCCAAGTCAACGATAGGGCGTCATTCACGGCCGGCGATCCGATCCAGCGTCTGGCGCAGAAATCAGGCGCGCCGAAATTGCCGCTGTTCAGCGCAAGCCCTGCGGCGCTGTCATATGATTTTGGGGGAGGGCGCAACTGGCTTTGAACCACGGTCAGACTGCCTTGCCGCATCCGCCAAGATCCGCCCTAGCGCCACGGGTGAGCCGGCGGGGTGTCACGAGCGAGCTGCGCAGCGTCCGATAGCCTGAGCCATTCCTTCCGGTATCCTATGTTGAGAAGATTGAAGGACAGCATGTCTCTCCCGGCCTCCGAACGGCTCCCGCCGATCACGGCATAATCCGCGTGCGCCGGAACACTCGCGTGATAGACGGCCCACGAACGGGCGGGTTCGATCCGGCCGTCGCGTCCGATGTCCATGGAGTAGTGGCCGGCCGCGCCACCCTTGTTTTTGCCGCCAACAAAGGCGTTCCGTCTTCCTTCGTCTTCAGGGCTGCTCACGATGTCACCCTTCCATCCTTCGGGCCGTGGCCAAACGTTGTCTCGATCAGTGTTGCGCCGATGCCGGGCAATAGGTTTACCGGCTCCAGGCTGTCTTCCGTCGTCACCCGCTCATGACGCTCGTCGTCACTGCGGATGCGGTATTGCAGCAGATTGCCTCTCAGAGGCAGCGTGGCGGTAATGCGGTATGTGTCGGGGAGCTTGGAGGGAACGACAAAGAACCCGTCCTTCAACCGGACGGTCTGCCCGACCTTGAAGATATGTGTTGCTGCCTCGCGTCGGATGGGGCGTCCATTGCGTTGCGGGATGCGCGTAGCGGTCATGACGGTTTGTGATCCTTTTCGAGCGCGGTTTCGAGATCTGACGGATGGATAGGCATCATCTGCAGTGTCGAACTCTGTGCGGCGATCGCCGGCAGGTGGATGAAGGCGCCGATCCGTCGCCAGGCGAGCCTGGAAACACCATCGATCAATTCTTCGTCATAGTCGACGCGGTATTCTCCGGCTGGTTGTGCCCCGTCGAAACCTGGCAGGCGGAATGGAGATGAAAAGTGGACGACGGTCTGTGTTGTGCGACTTGTCATGGCTGAGGCCTCCGCAGGAAGACACCGATGCGTTTCCTGTGTGGTTAGATCCGAACCGGACGACCTCAACGCTGCCGGTACATCCGCGGTCAGCGCCAAGTTCATTCCGGATCGGAACACGCGAAATACACGCCGGAACGACGTGATACTTTCGCTATCGAGAATTCGGTGGTGTATGGCGGGTCGTAGGTCTCTGACACCGCGAAGCCAAGTCGGCCAAATCGACGAGGCTTATCGTTACGCCTAGATTGAGTTTAAATCAAGATAAATTCTGATTTATATATGAAAAACGCCAAATTAACTCTTCGTTCACGAAAATAAAATGAAGCGCGACCGCGCAAAAATTCTATTAATTTCCTGATTATTACAAAATATCCGGTCGGATTGATTTCCTGAATATCTCAAAAAATTCCTCCGCGAATTAATATTTATTGGCACTCCTATCAATCGAGTGCCGCGAATGCTATTTATAGATTGCAGCCGCCATATGCGCCGGCAGCAGAAAGACCTCTATGAAATTCCGTTCACTGCACGACCGCGTCGTCATTCGACGTGCGGAAGGCGATGTCAAATCCAAGGGCGGGATCATCATTCCAGACGCCGCCAAGGAGAAGCCGCAGCAAGGCGAAGTGGTCGCGGTCGGGCCGGGCCTGCGCGACAAAAGCGGCAATCTGGTCCCGCTCGACGTTAAGGTCGGTGATCTCATTCTGTTTGGAAAATGGTCGGGGGCAGAGGTCACGATCGATGGCGAGACCCTTCTGATCATGAAGGAGACCGACATCGTGGGCATCGTCGAAAAGACCGAAGAAGCCTTTCAAAAGGCTGCCTGACCGATCGCATTCCGATCCGCATCTCAAGACCGAACTGGACACATATCATGTCTGCCAAGCAAATCAGATTCTCCACCGATGCGCGCGATCGCCTGCTGCGCGGCGTCGAATTGCTCAACAATGCCGTCAAGGTGACGCTTGGCCCAAAGGGTCGCAACGTCGTCATCGACAAGTCCTATGGCGCACCGCGCATTACCAAGGACGGCGTTAGCGTCGCCAAGGAGATCGAGCTCGAAGACAAGTTCGAGAACATGGGCGCGCAGATGGTGCGCGAGGTGGCTTCGAAGACCAATGATCTTGCCGGCGACGGCACGACGACGGCAACGGTACTCGCCGCCTCCATCTTCCGCGAAGGCGCAAAGCTCGTCGCAGCCGGCCTGAACCCGATGGATCTCAGGCGCGGCATCGATCTCGGCGTTACCGCCGTCGTCAAGGAGATCCAGGCGCGGGCGATGAAGGTCAAATCGTCAGCCGAGATTGCCCAGGTCGGCACCATTGCCGCCAATGGCGACGCCGCCATCGGTGAGATGATCGCCAAGGCGATGGACAAGGTCGGCAATGAGGGCGTCATAACAGTCGAAGAAGCGCGCACTGCCGAGACCGAACTCGACGTCGTCGAGGGCATGCAGTTTGACCGCGGCTATCTCTCGCCCTACTTCGTCACCAATGCCGAGAAGATGCGCGTGGAACTGGAGGAACCCTATATCCTCCTTCACGAGAAGAAACTCGGCAGTCTGCAGGCGATGCTGCCAATCCTGGAAGCCGTCGTGCAGACCGGTAAACCGCTTCTGCTCATCTCCGAGGACGTCGAAGGCGAGGCGCTGGCGACGCTTGTTGTCAATAAGCTGCGCGGCGGCCTGAAGGTCGCGGCCGTCAAGGCGCCGGGCTTCGGTGATCGCCGCAAGGCCATGCTGGAAGACATTGCCGTGCTTACATCAGGCCAGATGATTTCCGAGGATCTCGGCATCAAGCTCGACAACGTCACGCTCGATATGCTCGGCCGCGCCAAGCGCGTGCTGATCGACAAGGAATCCACCACGATCATCGATGGCGCCGGCGAGAAAGCGGCCATCCAGGCGCGCATCCAGCAGATCAAGGCGCAGATCGAGGAGAGCACCTCTGACTATGACAAAGAAAAACTGCAGGAACGCCTGGCCAAACTCGCCGGCGGCGTCGCGGTCATCCGCGTCGGCGGCGCGACCGAGACGGAAGTCAAGGAAAAGAAGGACCGCATCGACGATGCGCTGAACGCCACCCGTGCGGCTGTCGAAGAGGGCATCGTGCCCGGCGGCGGCGTGGCACTGTTGCGCGCCAAGTCGGCGCTCACGAGCCTGACCGGGGAGAACGCCGACGTGACGGCGGGCATCTCGATCGTGCTCAGGGCGCTCGAAGCCCCGATCCGGCAGATCGCCGACAATGCCGGGTTCGAGGGTTCCATCGTTGTTGGAAAACTCGCGGGCAGCAATAATCACAATCAGGGCTTCGACGCACAGACAGAGACCTATGTCGATATGATCGAGGCCGGCATCGTCGATCCCGCCAAGGTCGTGCGCACCGCTCTGCAGGACGCCGGTTCGATTGCCGCGCTTCTGATCACCGCCGAAGTGATGATCGCCGACATTCCCGCAAGAGAATCTGCCCCTGCAGCCGGAAACGGCGGCATGGGCGATATGGGATACTGAGAACAGCCTGAACCTTTCCGGCGTCGCCGGACGGCCTAACTCGAACGATAGACAGGAAGAATTCCAATGTCCGTGCAGAACAGCAGCAAGACATCGATCACCCAGCGTTTCGACAGTTACCAGCCATCTAAGACGCTTCTCGTCTGGGCCTGCGTCGTCACGGCGATCGCCACGATGATTATCGGCTTCAGCTGGGGAGGTTGGGTAACAGGCGGGACGTCAAGCAAAGCGGCAGCCGCCGCCGGCGACGTTGCACGCGGAGAACTGGCGTCTGCCATTTGCGTCGAGCGATTCAACGCGGCGCCGGATGCAAGCGCCAAACTGATCGAGTTCAAGGCGATTACCGAAGGCTACAAGCAGCGTCAGTTCATCGAGGCCGGCGGTTGGGCGACCATGCCCGGGCAGACCTCACCCGACAGCCGAAGTGTTCAGGCCTGCGCCACCGCGCTTGCCGTCTGACACCGTTTTCCCGGGCGCTCCGATGTTGCGGAGCGCTGCCACTGTCAAAGCAGGACATGACCAATGATCCGTTTCGTGAAAAAGAGCGACAAGCAGCCAGCCGCAGAAAACGCCGCCGACAACCGCTTCCAGACAATCCGTGAGGCAGCGGCTGACGAGCACAAGAAGGCTGCTAATGACAGCACGCGCCGCGCCGCGCCGCCGCGGGCGGCGGAAGATGACGACCAGTTTATCTGAGTGCATGGACGGGCGTTTTTGACCACGCCCCTGGCTCTCATCGAGGTGGAGGTCAGCACCGAGCCGGTGCGCTTCCGGACGATCACCTCGGAAAATCGCTGCGGCGGGATAAGGATGCACGGACATCCGCTGGAACGAGCGCCAGCGGCTTTCACGACGCTGGCGCGACCTTACTGCAGCTGCGGCTTTCTGAGAAAGCTGTTGCGGTCGGCGGACTTGATGCGCAGCCAGGCCTCCCGGCCGTTCCTGAGGATACGCATCGGGATCTCAGCGCCGGCCGGGCCGCTGCTCCAGATCTTGCGGTAGAAATCGGCCAGGCCATCGACTTCTTCGTCGCGAATCTCCGAGATGATATCACCCTGCCGCAGGCCGGCCTGAGCGGCCGGACCGCCTTCGGCAACGCTCATGACCACCACACCGCCATTGCTTTCGGCCGAAAATGCGCCGAGCCAGGGTCGGGGCGGCTTGTTCACTTGGCCGCGATTCAACAGATCGTCGAGGATCGGCGGCAAAAGGTCGATCGGTACGACCATGTTGATATCGGCGACCTCGTCGCCCTGGCTCATTTGCAGGCGAAGTGAACCGATGCCCAGAAGCTTGCCGTCCGAACCGATCAGCGCCGCACCGCCCCAAGAAGGATGGGCTGGCGCCGTGAAAATCGCCTCGTCCAGCAGATATTCCCAGTAGCCGGCGAATTCCTGCCGGGCGACGATGTTGGCCTCGACGAATTCTCCGATGCCATCGGCAAGCACGACGGGATCGCCGGGTTTGGCCGTGGCAGCGTCGCCGAGATCCACTGCCGGCGCATCAAGCGCCCCAAGCGCCTGCACCAGGCCGAAGCCGGTTTCCTGGTCATAGGCAAGCGCATGCGCGGGAACGACGCGCCCGTCGTGGGTGGTCAGCCAGACCTCCTCGGCCTCGGTGATGAGATAGCCGATGGTCAGCACCAGCCCATTGTCGCGAATGACCACGCCGCTGCCCTCCCGGACGGTGCCCAGCGTCTCCGCCGTGAAGGCATCTTCCGGAATGGAGGAACGAACGGTCACGACTGACCGCAGGATTGGATCGATATTCATGCTTTCATCCCGATCGGCGGCAGGCTGGAAGCCCACGCATTCCACCTTGAATAAGTAAGAAGACGGAGGGGCGGAGGCAAGCCTGCAGGGTGGGAATTTGCCGCAACCGCCTCCGCGACGCGGCGGCAACCTGCGAATTTGCGGGGGGTGACAGGGACGCCGTGCAACAATATACAGTCAATCTCATCCGGAATCAGACTGACGCGGATTACGATATGAAGAACTGGCATCCCGATCTCAGCCGCAGCAGCAGCCCCCGTTATATGGCGATCGCCGATGTGATCGAAATGGATCTGCGCAGCGGCCATCTGGTGGTGGGAGATCGGCTGCCGCCGCAACGCGAACTCGCCAAGCGGCTGAATGTCGACTTCACCACGGTGGCGAGAGGTTATGTCGAGGCGCAGAAGCGTGGGCTTGTCGATTCGCATGTCGGCCGCGGCACCTTCGTCACTGGTGGCGCGGATAAGGAGCACCCGGGTTTGGCACCCGGCGCCGCGCCTGATCCGCGCCGCGTCTCCGTCGTCGATTTTTCGATGAACTTGCCGCCGGAACCGGATGATCCGGAACTGATTGCCCGCATGCGCGAGGGCATGTCGGCGGTGGCAGCCAACCTCATACCGCTTCTGCGCTATCAGGGTTTCGGCGGCGCCGGCATGGACAAGGAAGCTGCCGCCGGCTGGCTCGGCCGTCGCGGGCTGGTGCCGTCCCAGGAGCGGATCTTCGTTACGCCGGGCGCCCATCCGGCCCTGCTGGCGATCTTCGGCCTGCTGGCAAAGCCGGGCGAAACCGTGCTGTCGGAAATCATCACCTATCCCGGCATGCGCTCGATCGCCGCCCAGCTGCGGCTCAATCTGACCGGTCTGCTGATGGACGAGGACGGTATCCTGCCGGACGCCTTTGCCGGAGCCTGCGAGAGGTTGAAGCCGAAGGCGCTCTATCTCAATCCGACGCTGCAGAACCCGACGACGCTGACCATCCCGGCCAAACGCCGCGAGGAGATCTCAGCCGTTGCCCGCAAATATCACGTGCCGATCGTCGAGGACGATGCCTACGGCTTCATTCCGCTGGAAGGCCCGCCGCCGCTTGCGGCAATAGCGCCCGATCTCACCTGGCATATCGGCGGACTGGCAAAATGCATCGGCGCGGGCCTGCGCCTTGCCTATGTCGTGGCGCCCGATAGCAAGGCCGTATGGCCTTTCGTCAGCGCCATGCGCGCCAACAATGTCATGGCCTCACCGCTGACCGGGGCGCTCGCCACCCGCTGGATTGAAGACGGCACCGCCGATACGATCCTGCGCTTCATCCGCGCCGAGGCCGCCGCCCGCCAGCAGATGGTCGCCGCCATCCTGCCGACCGGCAGTTACCGCGCCGATCCGATCAGTTTCAACATCTGGCTGCCGCTTTCCAATGGCTGGACCCGCTCCACCTTCGGCAGCCACATGCGCTCCTCCGGCATCGGCGTCGTCGCAAGCGACGCCTTCACGGTCGAGGGTACCGCACCAGAGGCCGTGCGGGTCTGCCTCGGCGGCCCGATCACCCGTCAGAAACTGCAGGGTGCCTTGGAGTTCATGGCCCATGCGCTGCAAGGCCCGCCGGAGATGGCCGCCTCGTTCTTCTGACGTTCCAGCATTGCGGCTGAACCCATCAGGCGCATCCGAAAGCCGGAAGCGGACCATTCAAATCCGCCGCGACTTGAACCGTTCGCGATGGCGGATGCGGCCGTCGCATTCCGCAGTCCCGTCATGGCGCCTCTTTGATACCGCTGATCAGCCCCGCCAGCCGGAGGGGAACCTGCGGCATTCTGACGAGTTGACTGGTAATGTATGTGGGATGTAACCATATTGAATGCATACATTGCGCGGATTGACAGCATAAAGATTCCGCGCCAGATAGAACGAGGTCATCATGGACACCGAATATCCGCCACTTCCTCCGATACAGACCGGCATCAGGGGGCGCTGCCCGCGTTGCGGCCAGGGTCATATGTTCAAGGGCTTCCTGACGCTACAGCCGCAATGCGAGGCCTGCGGCCTCGATTATTCCTTCGCCGATCCGGCTGACGGCCCGGCCTTCTTCGTCATCTGCTTTGCCTGCATCCCGAGCGTGCTGCTTGGTGTCTGGCTGGAGGTGGCCTTTTCGGCACCGATCTGGGTACAGCTTCTGGTCACCGGCCCCTTCATGCTCGCCACCTGCATTCCGCCACTGCGGCCGCTGAAGGGCTGGCTGGTCGCCAGCCAGTATTTCTACAAGGCGGAAGAGGGCAGGCTCGCCTGAGGCTTGCTGAGTGTCGCGCGCAGGCGCGGCGTTGCGAAATCGAGCAGTGCCCGCAGTTTCAGCGGCACCAGTCCGTGTGTGTGGTAGACGAGATGCACCGGTGCCGGCGGCGGTTCGAAATCTTGGAGCAGCGGCACCAGCAGGCCGGCCATCTCGGCGCGTGCGGCCTGGTAGGAGAGCACGCGGGTGATCCCGAGGCCGGCGACGGCCGCATCGACCGCTGCCTCGGCGGTGTTGACGGCAAGCCGTGAGCGGATCGGCACGGTGAGATCGCGTTTTCCCTGGGGGAATGTCCAGGTCGGCGTCGAGGCCATGCTGTCGAAGGTGATGCAGTCATGGACGGCGAGATCGCCCGGATGTCGGAATGTGGCGTGCCGCAAGAGATAATCCGGGCTGGCATAGACCGTGCGGCGGATCGCACCGAGCCTTGTGGCGATCAGGTTGCTGTCCGGCAGGTTGCCGATCCGGAGCGCCACGTCGATATGATCTTCGACGAGGTTTGACAGCCGGTCGCCGAGCATCAGCTGCAGATTGATATCGGGATAGGCCTTCAGGAAATCCACCACGACAGGCAGGACGTGCAGCCGCCCGAAGACGATCGGTGCGGTCATCGTCAGTTCGCCCTTCGGCGCGCTGTATTCACCGGCGGCTGTCCGCTCCGCCTCTTCCACCCGGTCGAGAATTTCCCGCGCCGCCTCGACATAGGCGCGACCGGCCTCGGTCAGCGTGATCTTCCGGTTGCTCCTCTGTAGCAGTTGGGCGTTGAGATGGGTTTCCAGGTCCGAAACCTTGCGGCTGACGGTTGCGAGCGGGGATCGCAGATGCCGTGAAGCTGCCGACAGGCTGCCCTGTTCGACAACGGCAAGAAGCACGGTCATGGCGTCGAGGCGGTCCATCCTATCCTTCCATGAATTGGGAGCATGCCTTCCAGATTAGCATTCTACTGTGCTCAGATGGAAGGAGATAAATTGGTCGCAGATGGTTCGAAACGGCCATCGCCAACCGCGTCCCGTCGATCGGAAGACCAAAGGAACCATCATGAAACTCTATCACCACCCGCTTTCCGGCCATGCCCACCGGGCTCACTTGTTCCTGTCGCTGCTTGGCGTGTCCTATGAGCTGGTCGAGGTCGACATGGCGGCAGGCGCCCACAAGGCGCCGGAGTTTCTCAAGCTCAATCCCTTTGGTCAGGTGCCGGTGCTGGACGACGATGGCACGGTCATTGCCGATTCCGCCGCCATTCTCGTCTATCTCGCGCGCAAATACGGCCGCACCGACTGGCTGCCGGAAGAGGCGGTGGCTGCGGCGCGGATCCAGAAATGGCTCTCGGTTGCGGCAGGCGAGATCGCCTACGGACCATGTGCCGCACGCCTGGTCACCGTTTTCGGTGCGGATTTCCGCACCGACGAGGTGATCGCCCGGGCGCACCGCATTCTGGCGCTGATCGAGGTGGAGCTCTCCGGCCGCAATTTCCTGCTCGGCGACAATCCTGCCATCGCCGACGTCGCGCTCTACAGCTACATCGCCAACGCGCCGGAGGGCAATGTTGATACTTCCGCCTATCCAAACCTCCGTGCCTGGCTTGCACGTATCGAGGTCCTGCCGGGCTTCGTCGGCTTCCGTAAGACCAAGATCGGCCTTGCCGCATAAGAACCTCCGGGGCGGGATCGCCGTCCCGGTTTTCCCAAATCATACCCGCAAGGAGGCCCGTGATGCTGGAGCAGACAAGACAGGACGCGTCGTCACCCTGGCATGAGGGTGAACTCGCCATGCAGCGCAGTGTCGGCGTCGTCGAGCGCATGGACGGGCCGGGACGCAATTTCCTCCGCAAGGCCATGCCCGAGCAGCACCGCGCCTTCTTTCCGATGCTGCCTTTCGTCGTGCTCGGCGCCGTCGATGCCAAGGGCGACGTCTGGGCGACGGTGCGGGCTGGCCACCCGGGTTTCCTAGCCTCGCCGGAGCCGGAGATTCTTGACCTCACCCTGTCGCGCGACGCGGCCGATCCTGCCGATGCCGGCATGGAGGATGGCGATGCGATCGCAATGCTCGGCATTCAGCTCGAGACCCGGCGGCGCAACCGGCTGAACGGCGTGATCCACAGGACGGAGGCTAAAGCTTTCCACGTCCGCGTCGGCCAGAGTTTTGGCAATTGCCCGCAATATATCCAGCCTCGCTCTTCCGCCTTTGTCCGCGATCCCGATCTGCCGACAGCGATGGCGCCGCTTCATTCCGGTCAATTCGACGATCGCACGCGGCGGATGATCGAGGACGCCGATACCTTCTTCGTCGCCTCCTATGTCGACCGTGACAATGGCGAACGGCAGGTCGATGTGTCCCATCGCGGCGGCTATGCCGGCTTCGTGCATCTCAGTGCCGACGGCGTGCTGACCGTTCCCGATTTTCCCGGCAACCGGTTCTTCAACACGCTCGGCAATTTCCTCGTCAATCCGAAGGCAGGGCTGGTCTTCGTCGATTTTAAAACCGGCGACATGCTGCAGATGACGGGCCGCGTCGAGGTGCTGCTGGATTCTCCTGAGGTCGCCACCTTTCAGCGGGCGGAAAGGTTGTGGCGTTTCACGCCGGAAGCGATCGTGCTTCGCCCGGATGCTCTGCCGTTGCGGTGGAGCGTGCCTCGCGACCTCTGAGGGAAACGCCGTTTCGACCCGACTTGCCAATAATTGTACCGTTCAGTACAATGATAACCATTCAGTACAGAAGAGTACCTTCTAGGAGAACCTATGTCCAGCCTCGTCCCACCCTTCACCCTTGAGACCGCCACCCGGAAAGTCCGCCTTGCCGAGGACGGCTGGAACAGCCGCGATCCCGAGCGCGTCTCGCTCGTCTATACGCCGGACAGCCGCTGGCGGAATCGCGCCGAATTCGTCAACGGCCGTGCCGAGATTGTCGCTTTCCTCACCCGCAAATGGGCAAAGGAGTTGGACTATCGGCTGATTAAGGAGATCTGGGCCTTCACCGATGATCGAATCGCGGTGCGCTTCGCCTATGAATGGCACGATGACAGCGGCAACTGGTTCCGCTCCTATGGCAACGAGAACTGGGAATTCGACGCTACCGGCCTGATGCAGCGCCGCTTCGCCTGCATCAACGACCTGCCGATCCGGGAATCCGAGCGCAAATATCACTGGCCGCTCGGCCGGCGGCCGGACGATCATCCCGGCCTAACCGAGCTCGGCCTCTGAAAGGCGGCTGTGGGTGAAGACCGTCTACGAACGCGCCGACATTGTACCGCTGCTCGCCGAAATCTTCCGCGAACTCGGCTATGAGGGCACATCGCTCAGCCGCATCACCGAACGCACCGGCATCGGGAAGGGCAGTCTTTATCACTTCTTTCCCGGCGGCAAGGAGGAGATGGCGAGTGCCGTGCTCGCCGAGGTCGATGCTTGGTTCGAGCAGACGATCTATCAGCCGCTCGAAAAGGGCGACGCCCATCAGGCGATCGCGGCGATGTGGGCTGATGTGAACGATTATTTTCGTTCCGGCCGCCGCATCTGCCTCGTCGGCGCCTTCGCGCTCGATGAGACCCGGGAACGATTTTCGGCAGCAATCGGCGACTATTTCATCCGCTGGATCGACGCCTTGCGTTCGGCGTTGGTGCGGGCAGGCTGTCCGCAGCAGGAGGCGCAAGCGTTGGCCGAGGAGGGTGTGGCCGGCATTCAAGGCGCGCTGGTGCTGTCGCGCGCGCTTGATGATAGAGCGGTTTTCACCCGATCGGTGGAAACGCTGGCGAAGCGGCTGGAGGCGGCGATGCGATGAGGGGACGGTCATCCGTCGGGATGTTTTATTGCAGTGGTGAAGAATTCACCCGGCCACGACTGGCTGGCCGGGGCATTGATCGCCGCTCGATCTTACATCGGTACCGCTTTGCGTATATCAGCGATGTTGCTGCGGCTGCTGGGCAGGGCGCGGAGTTTCCCGTTCAGGGCGAATCTGGCGCCACTCATTTTCCATCTGGTCGACGACGTGCTGGGGAATGGTGGTTTGCGTATTGGCGGGCGTCTGCATCGGAAGTCTCCTCTTTCGGGGCCAAGGCTTCAGGGCAGAAAGATGAATTGCACAAGACAAAAGGCGTGTAAATCAGTGGCTTAAACACTTTAAACGATTAAATCAATTTTAATCGATTAAGACGGTTTTAACCATGATCTTTTTTGGGAAGCGCGGAATGGTTGTCCACATGGACCGGGTATTCTTTTTCGAGGCGGTGCGGGACGGGCTCTTCAAAGGAAAGCTGACTCATCCTCAGGTAGTGGGCATCACGGCGATTCTCGACGCCTGGGAAGAGCGGTTTGCCCATGCCGACCGGCGGTGGCTCGCCTATATCCTCGCCACCGCTTACCACGAGACCGCCTATACCATGCAGCCGGTGCGGGAGACGCTGGCGGAAAGCGATGCGCGCGCGGTCGAGATCCTGGAGGCGGCCTTTGCCGCCGGCCGGCTCTCCTGGGTAAAGACACCCTACTGGCGGCCGGATGAGGATGGCCGCAGTTGGCTCGGGCGCGGCCTGGTGCAGCTCACCCATAAGCGGAACTACGAGGCGATGAGTGCGCTGACCGGTATCGACCTCGTGGCCGATCCCGACCGGGCGATGGAGATGGAGGTGGCGGTGACGATCCTGATCGAAGGCATGCTGCAGGGCAGCTTTACCGGCCACAAGCTTGCCGATCACCTGAACGCGACGACTGCGGACTGGGTGAATGCGCGCCGTATCGTCAACGGCACCGACCGGGCGGAAAAACTGGCAAGCTATGCCATGGCCTTCGATGCGGCGATACGTCCCGATGCTGCGCCCGGCATGCTGGCGCGGTTGAAGGCCTGGGGCGCGCGTGTTATCGCCCGGCTGAGACTTGGAGCGCGGCGCGTCTGATAGGATGCGCAAAGGTCGCTCCACCATTTTGACACATATGACAGGAGCTTCCGCGTGATCCGCCATATCGTCTTCTTCACCGTGCCGGAGGAGCATCTGCAGGAGGTGAGATCAGGGCTTTCCATCCTGACCGGCATTCCGCATGCGCGGCTGCTGGAAATCGGCACCAATGTGAAGACCGATCAGCTCGGCACCGAGATCGATCTTGTGGTCTACGGCGAATTCGACGACGAGGCGGCTCTGGCCGCCTATAAGGCCCATCCCGATTATCAGCTGTCGATCGAGCGCGTGCGGCCGCTCCGAGAAAAGCGCATCGCCGCTGATTACGACAGCCGTGCGGCACTGACGCAGCCGCTCTGAATTCCGCGCCTGCCGAGCCACATTCCGTTGAAATTTCAAATGGATGGACAATTATCCGGATTCGCATCGTCGCGAAGCGGACTCAACTTCCGAGTCCCCGGATTCAACTTTCGAAAAAGCGGCGGCAAGCGATTCAAAAGATTCGCCAAAAAGCGGCTGCTGATACAGCGGTCGCGATAGGTGGGCGCAAAGGCACTCTCATCCTGATCTCAATGATAATCAGGACACATCAAGAATGGCTGAGTTGGCGGGCCGGGATCTCATGGAACGACCGGGCTCGGCTGCGATGCGTGGGCGCCGCGCACCAGTGCCATCAACATCAGTATGAAGGCCAGCGCCAAGGCTGTGAGAGCGGCTCCGGTGACGAGCGCCGGGCCGGTGCCGGCGCGGTCGAGGATGGCGGTGAAGATGACGGGGGCGATGGCATTGGCGAGGTTTTGCGGCAGCGACAGCCGGGCCGATTGCAGGCCGTATTCGCCCGGCGAAAACAGCGCCAGCGGTAGAAGCGCGCGGGCGACGGTCATGACGCCGGTGCCGAAGCCGTAGAGCAGGACGAAGGTGACCAGCAGCGGTGCCGACGGACTGGCGACCAGCATCACCAGGAAACTCATCGCCATCAGCCCGATGCCCATGGCCGCGCTGAGCAGAGGGTTGCCGCGCCGGCCGAGCAGCATGTCGAGGAAGCGCGCCGAGATGCCGAGCACGCCGCGTGCCGAGCCGAGCTGCAGCGCAAAGGCTGGCGAAGCGCCGGACTGGCGGAAGATTTCGAGCAGCGATGGCGAGATGCCGAAGGTGATGAAGGTCGTAATCGTCGTCGCCGCGGCAATCAGCAGGAAGGCTTTGCGCCGCGCCGCCTTGGTGAGCGGCACCGGGGCGATTTCGGCCGCGCCGCCTTCTGCATGCGTTACAACAGGTTTTGGCAGGGCGAAAAGATGCAGCGGCAGGCAGACGAAGAATTGCAGCGCCGCGCAGACAAGAAAGGTCAGCCGCCAGCCGAGCGCCTCGTTGAGCAGGCTGAGGATCGGCCAGAAGATGGCGCTCGATAGCCCGGTGAACAGCATGAGAATGGCGATGACGCGTTTGCCGTTTTCCCCTTCGCGCTCGACGACGGCGGCATAGGCCGGTGCCGAAAGGCCTAATGCGCCGCCGATGCCGATGACGACCCAGGCGCTGGCATAGAGCATGACGCCGTCTGCGGCGGCAAGCAGAAGCAGGCCAAGCGCAAAGGTCAGCGAGGCGGCCGAAAGCACCCGGGCGGCCCCGTAGCGGCCCAGCCAGCGGCCGGTCGCGGGACCAACGATGGCGCTGACCATCATCATGATCGTCAGGCCGGCAAACACCACCTCATTCGGCAGACCGAGAGCGGGCGCCACGACGCGGCCCAGGACACCGAGCATGTCGAATGTCGTGCCCCAGCCGATCAGCTGGGTAACGGCAAGCACGGTGACCGTCTGCGCCGAGCGGAAGCGGGAGGATTTTGGCATTGGTGCTGAAATGGCCTGAAATGGGGAGTGGCAAGGACATACCAGTTTCAATTTGCCGGCGAAAGCAGCGATCAGCATTCAGGCGCGCGGCGCCGCGCTTTTGCTGATTGGGCGAAAAGGTGCAACGATGACATGAATGACACGAAGCGTCGGTACAATTTCAGGACGACCCCCTGCGTGCTGAAGCGGGCTGATACGTGCCGACATCTGCCGATCTATCGCGGCTGCGGACTACAGGAATCGGAACCGTGCGGCCGATTCGCGAACGGCGGCAGCGAAGTGCGTGGATACCAAGGGCGCAGCGCATCGTTTGGGGCCGGCGAAGGCCGCCGCAGCCTGCCGAGGGGGCGGTTTTCAGCAGCCGGCACCGGCTGCCGCAAGCAGTCGAGAATGGTTCTAAACGCCCTGCATTACAGCGCATTCATTTGCCATTCAGGTCGCGTGAGTACATATTCGGGCCAAGTTGGCATTACCTTGAAAGCACAGAACATGGCCTTTCCTCTGAGCGTCGCAGCACTGGCCGCCGGACTGGTGGTATCGGCGCCCTCACCGGACGGCGCGGGCACCCTCGTCCTGCGCGTGGCAGCCGATTGCAGCGCCGCCGCAGCCCAGGTGGTCGAGCAGACGGGCGGCCAGCTCCTGTCCGTACAACCGGTGGGCGATACCTGCATCATCACTGTTCTGGTGTCGGGCAACGGCCAGCGTCCACGCAAAGTGACGGTAAAGGTTCCGATGTAAGCGGAATCGGTCTACAGGACATGATCGATTAGAAGCGGACGAAGGCGGACCGATGCGCATTCTGGTAGTCGAAGACGACGTCAATCTGAACCGGCAGCTGGCCGACACGCTGAAGGAGGCGGGTTATGTCGTCGACCAGGCGTTCGACGGCGAGGAAGGTCACTTCCTCGGCGATACCGAACCCTATGACGCCATCATTCTGGATATCGGCCTGCCGGAGATGGACGGGGTCACGGTGCTCGAAAAATGGCGCGGCGCCGGCCGCGGTGTGCCGGTGCTGATCCTGACGGCGCGCGACCGCTGGAGCGACAAGGTCGCCGGCATCGACGCCGGCGCCGACGACTATGTCACCAAGCCCTTCCATGTCGAGGAAGTGCTGGCGCGCATCCGGGCGCTGATCCGGCGTGCGGCCGGGCATTCCTCATCCGAGATCATCTGCGGGCCGGTGCGGCTCGATACCAAATCCTCAAAGGCGACGGTCAACGGCACGACGCTGAAGCTGACCTCGCACGAATATCGCCTGCTTGCCTATCTCATGCATCACATGGGTGAGGTCGTCTCGCGTACCGAACTGGTCGAGCATATGTACGACCAGGATTTCGACCGCGATTCCAACACGATCGAAGTCTTTGTCGGTCGTTTGCGCAAGAAAATGGGCGTCGACCTGATCGAAACGGTGCGCGGTCTCGGCTACCGCATTCAAGCGCCGAAACATGCGAATTAAGTCGCTCACCGCACGCGTTTTGTTGCTGACCACGGTCTGGTCGACGGTGGCGCTTGTCGTGATCGGCCTGTTGATCTCCACCCTCTACCGCAAGAGCGCCGAACGCGGCTTCCAGGATCTGTTGCGGGCGCAGCTTTATAACGTCATCAATTCGGTGACGATAGGCGATCAGGGCGCGCTCAGCGGCAGCCCGCAGCTCGGCGACCTGCGTTTTGCCCAGCCGAAGACCGGCTGGTATTGGGTGGTGGAGCCGCTCGGCACCTATACGACGGCACCGCTGGTGTCGCCCTCGCTCGGCTCGGCGCTCATTCCGGTTCCCTCTGTGGTCGAGGCGCCCTTCGACAAGAATTACGAGCGCTACTATCAAGTGACGGATGCCTCCGGCAACCGCGTGCAGGTGGCCGAGACCGAAGTGGTGCTGGATACCGACGGGCGTGCGGCCCGCGTCCGGGTCACCGGCAATGTCGATGTCGTCGAGGACGATGTCCGCACCTTTTCCCATAGCCTCTATCTGGCGCTCGCCGGTTTCGGCGTCGGCAGCCTGATCGTCAATGCGCTGGCGATTCTCTATGGCCTGAAGCCGCTCGACAAGGCCCGCGCCGCATTGGAGCGCATCCGCGCCGGCGAGAGCGAGCAGCTGAAAGGCGATTTCCCGCGCGAAATTCTGCCGCTCGCCAACGAGGTCAACGCGCTGATCGATAGCAACCGCCGCATCGTCGAGCGGGCTCGCATGCAGGTCGGCAATCTCGCCCATTCGCTGAAGACGCCGATCGCCGTGCTCCTCAATGAAGCGCGGGTGCTGGAAAAATCCCATGGCGAGCTGGTGCGCAGCCAGGCGGAATCGATGCAGGGGCAGGTGCAGTCCTACCTCAACCGGGCCCGCATCGCCGCGCAGCGCGAATCCGTGCTCGCCCGCACCGATGCCGAGCCGGCCCTCGAGCGGCTGGTGCGTGTCATGCGCCGGTTGAACGTCGATACCGAATTCGATCTCGTCGTCTCGCCGCCGCATCTGGCCGTCGCCATGGAGCAGCAGGATCTCGAGGAGACCGTCGGCAATCTCCTGGAGAATGCCGCGCGTTTTGCCAAAAGCAAGGTACGGCTTTCGGCCGTCGAGGCCGGCGACGACGTCAAGGGAGCGGAGGCGAGCGCGCGCCGCCACTGGGTGGAGCTTGCCGTCGAGGATGACGGGCCGGGCCTGGAGCCCGATCAGATCCGCGAGGCGCTGAAGCGCGGCCGCAGACTCGACGAAAGCAAGCCCGGCACCGGGCTCGGCCTTTCTATTGTCACCGAGATTTCCAGTGAGTACCAGGGACGGCTTGAGCTTTCCCGCGGAGAATGGGGCGGGCTCAAGGCGAAGCTTATCCTGCCCGGCATCACAAAGGATGTTGCATGAGCAACTGCTTGATGTCACAAAGATACTGGCAAATGTATAGCATGCTTTGCCTTAATGCTGACACGGGGACGCTGCACTTCGATCGGCTGAAATTGACCCCTGATCGTGGTTCGACGCAATGATTTTACGCTCGCAAGGCATGGTCGCTTCCGCTCTTCTCGTCGCCGTCGCGCTGTCCGGCTGCGTGACGACGAAGGGCGCCGCTTCGCGCGGCATTTTTTCGAGCAAGCCCTCGGCTTCGGCCGCCTTCCTTACCGCGCTGCAGGGCGGCCTTGCCGGCCGCAGCGGCGTGACCTTGAGCGATAGCGACAAGCAGCGGGCGCTCGAGGCGGAATATCGGGCGCTGGAAGGGGCCGCCGTCGGCCAGCCGATGCTGTGGACCGGCAAGGACGTCACCGGCAAGGTGGTCGCCGCCGCGCCCTATCAGGTCGGTTCGCAGAACTGCCGCCAATATACCCACACGCTGACGGTCGACGGCAAGGACACCGTGGTGCGCGGCGCGGCCTGCCGCAACGCGGACGGCAGCTGGTCTCCGCTCGGCTAAGCCCGGTCAATTGCGGCTTATAGCCTCAAATCTTCGTCATTCCGGCTTTGGCAGTTGGAATGAAGGCGCGCTTCAAGTATTTGGGCGACATGCTGTTCTGGATTCTCGTTGCCGTTCTGACGGCAGTCGTCGCCGCCATCCTGCTCTACCCCCTTCTGCGCGGAGCGAAGGTGGCGGAAAATATCCGTGCGGGCGAGGCGGCGGTCTATCGCGACCAGTTGCGCGAACTCGACCGCGATCTCAACGGCGGGCTGATCACGCTGGAGGAAGCTGATTACGCCCGGGCGGAAATCGGCCGTCGGTTGATCGCCGTCTCCGGGGATGAGCCGACTGAGACGCCGAAACCCGCACGACATCACCGTTTCACCGAGGCCTTTGTGCTCCTGGTCCTGCCGGTTCTCGGGCTCTGTCTTTACTTGACGACGGGCAGGCCGGACCTACCGTCGCAGCCACTGCAAGCGCGGCTAGAAAATCCCGGCAACGATGTGGCGGTGCTGATCACCAAGGCGGAGCGGCACCTGGCCGAGAATCCCGAGGACGGCAAGGGCTGGGACGTGCTGGCGCCGATCTATTTCAGGACGATGCGAGTCAACGACGCGCAGGTGGCCTACCGCAATGCCATCCGGCTGCTCGGCCCGAGCGCAGTCCGGCTCGACGGCCTGGCCGAGACGCTGATGGCGGTCTCCGACGGCGTGGTGACGGAGGAGGCGCGCCAGGTGCTGGAACAGTCGCTGACGCTGGAACCCGACAATCCGCGCGCCCGTTTCTACATCGCCCTCAGCAGCGAGCAGGCGGGACGGCCCGACGAGGCGCGCCAGGCCTTCGAAGCGCTGGCCAAACAATCACCACCCGATGCGCCCTGGCTGCCGCTGGTCAATGAACATATCGCCATGAACGGCGGCGCGCCGGCAGGCGCCGGTTCGGCTGCCCCGGGCGCCGGGCCGGCTGCCCCCGGCAATCCCACCCAGCAAGATGTGGCGGCAGCCGAGACGATGAATGCCGGCGACCGGCAGCAGATGATCCGCGGCATGGTCGAGAGCCTCGACGCCAAGCTCAGCGCGGATCCGAACAATTTCGAAGGCTGGATGCGGCTCGTCCGCTCTTACGCCGTATTGAACGATAAGGATGGCGCCGCCGGCGCCTTGAAGCGCGGGCTGGCTGCTTTTCCGGCCGAGAGCGAACAGGGCAGGCAATTGCTGGCGCTTGCCAACGAGCTCGGCCTAGCCAGGGAAGGATCGTCACAATGACGCGCAAGCAGAAGCGCCTGGCGGTGATCGCGGGCGGCATGGGCTTCATTGCCGCCGCCGTGCTGCTTGTGATGTTCGCCTTCAGCCAGTCGGTCGCCTATTTCTACATGCCGGCCGATCTGGCAAAGACGCCGGTGGCGCCGGAAACCCGTATCCGGCTCGGCGGCCTGGTCGGCGAAGGCAGCGTCGTGCGCGGCACCGGCTCGACGGTGGAATTTGCCGTCACCGACGGCAGCGCCAATGCCGTGAAGGTAAGATATACCGGCATCCTCCCCGATCTTTTCCGCGAAGGCCAGGGCGTCGTCACCGAAGGCATGTTCACCCCAGGCACGAATGTTTTCGTTGCCGACACCGTGCTTGCCAAGCATGACGAGACCTATATGCCGAAGGACGTGGCCGACAGGCTGAAAGCTCAGGGGCTGTGGAAAGAAGGCCAGGGCCAGGAAGGTTCGGGGAAGGAAGCGAAGGCGACGCCATGATCATCGAGATCGGCCATTACGCGCTGGTGCTGGCGCTTGCAACGGCGCTCATCCTCTCCATCGTGCCGGTGATCGGCGCCCGTCGCCACGACCGGGCGATGATGGATGTAGCGACGATCGGCTCGCTGGCGATGTTTTTGCTGGTCGCCTTCTCCTTCGGCGTGCTGACCTATGCCCATGTCGTCTCGGATTTCTCGGTCGAGAACGTCTGGGAGAATTCGCATTCGCTGGTGCCGCTGATCTATAAATATTCCGGCGTCTGGGGCAATCACGAGGGATCGATGATGCTCTGGCTGTTGATCCTGACGCTGTTCAGCGCGCTGGTCGCCGTCTTCGGCCGCAATCTGCCGGAGACGCTGAAGGCCAATGTATTGGCCGTGCAGGCCTGGATCTCGGTCGCCTTTACGCTGTTCATTCTTTTGACCTCCAATCCCTTCCTGCGGCTCGATCCGGCCCCGGCCGAGGGCCGCGATCTCAATCCGGTGCTGCAGGATATCGGCCTCGCGATCCACCCGCCGCTGCTCTATCTCGGCTATGTCGGCTTCTCCGTGTGTTTCTCCTTTGCGGTCGCGGCCCTGCTGGAAGGGCGGATCGATGCCGCCTGGGCGCGTTGGGTGCGGCCCTGGACGCTGGCTGCCTGGACCTTCCTGACGCTTGGTATCGCCATGGGCTCCTACTGGGCCTATTACGAACTCGGCTGGGGCGGCTGGTGGTTCTGGGACCCGGTGGAAAACGCCTCCTTCATGCCCTGGCTCGCGGGCACGGCGCTGCTGCATTCGGCGCTCGTCATGGAAAAGCGCGAGGCGCTGAAGATCTGGACGGTGCTGCTTGCCATCCTCACCTTCTCGCTGTCGCTGATGGGCACCTTCCTGGTGCGCTCCGGCGTGCTGACCTCGGTGCATGCCTTTGCCAGCGACCCCACCCGCGGCGTCTTCATTCTCTGCATCCTGCTGATCTTCATCGGCGGCGCGCTGTCGCTGTTTGCCTTCCGCGCGCCGCGGCTATCGGCCGGCGGGCTGTTTGCGCCGATTTCGCGCGAGGGCGCGCTCGTCGTCAACAATCTGATCCTGACGGTTGCCTGCGGCACGGTGCTGACCGGTACGCTTTATCCGCTGCTGCTGGAAACGCTGACCGGCGACAAGATTTCCGTCGGGCCGCCCTTCTTCAACCTGACCTTCGGCCTGCTGATGGCGCCGCTGATCGTCATCGTGCCCTTCGGACCGCTGCTGGCCTGGAAGCGCGGCGATCTGCTCGGCGCCCTGCAGCGGCTCTATGTCGTGGCAGGCCTGGCCTTCCTTGCCGCCGTTGCCTTCTTCTACATCGAACATGGCGGGCCGGTGCTTGCAGTGCTCGGGTTGGCGGCCGGGCTGTTCCTCATCCTCGGCGCCGTCGCCGATCTCTGGTATCGCGCCGGCATCGGCAAGGTGGCGGGCTCTGTCGCCTGGCGTCGGCTGACCGGCCTGCCGCGTTCGGCCTTCGGCACGACCCTTGCCCATGCCGGCCTCGGCGTCACCGTGCTCGGCATCGTCGCCGTTACGACCTTCCAGACCGAGCATGTCATCGAGATGAAGCCCGGCGAAACGGCGGATGCCGGCGGCTACAGCCTGCATTTCGACGGCATGCAGCCGGCGACCGGCCCGAACTATACCGAGGAGCGCGGCCACTTCACCATCCGGCGCGCCGGTGTCACGGTCGCCGATACCTGGTCGGCCAAACGCCTTTACACCGCCCGCCAGATGCCGACGACGGAGGCCGGCATTCTGACCTTCGGCCTCAGCCAGCTCTACGTCTCGCTCGGCGACGCCACCAAGGACGGCGGCATCGTCGTGCGCATCTGGTGGAAGCCGTTCATCCTCTGCATCTGGGGCGGAGCGGTGTTCATGGCCTTCGGCGGCCTCGTCTCGCTCTCCGACCGGCGGCTGCGGGTCGGCGCCCCGCGCAGGAAGGCGAAGCCGGCAGCGCCTGCAATGGAGCCGGCGGAATGATGCGGCGCCTCCTCCTTGTTTTCGCTCTGTTGCTGATGGCGGCCCCCGCCTTCGCCGTCAATCCGGACGAGGTGTTGGCCGACCCGGCGCTCGAAGCGCGGGCGCGGGCCCTTTCGGCGGAGCTGCGCTGCATGGTCTGCCAGAACCAGTCGATCGACGATTCCAATGCCGACCTGGCCAAGGACCTGCGTCTGCTGGTGCGCGAGCGCATCACCGATGGCGACAGCGACGATCAGGTGCTGAACTATATCGTCTCGCGTTACGGTGAGTTCGTGCTCTTGAAGCCGCGGTTCAACATCAAGACGGTGCTGCTCTGGGGCGCGCCGGTGCTGCTGGTGCTCGCCGGCGGGCTGTCGCTGCTCCTCTTTGCCCGCAGGAGGGCCGGCAAACCGACCGGCAGCAAGCTGACGGCAGACGAGCAGGCGAAGCTGAGCGAGCTTCTGAAAAAGTAAGCGGCCGGGCCGAGCCGACAGGCGAGCATTTCTGGCCGCCAGAGAAGCCGGCGGCACGTTCGGCTGAAAGCAAACATTGCAAACATTACCAACTTTTCATTGGCCGGACAGTTCGCAGTAAGGTGCGGCGTCCTATATCTTCGTTCATCGACTGATCCGGCGCCGCCGGTCTGAAGATCTAAGAACAAGAGAAGGTGCTCCAATGCTCAAGAATTTCAACGGACGTCCGTCCCTCGCCACTGTGCTCAAGGCTTCTACCGTCGCCGGTATCGCAGCCGCTGTGCTCGCAACCGGCGTTCCGCTCGAAATCACCCGGTCTTATGCCGAAGCCGTCAAGGTTCAAGCACCTGCTGTCCCGAGCTTCGCCAACGTCGTCGATGCCGTTTCGCCGGCCGTCGTCTCCGTCCGGGTCGAAAATCGCGTCAATCCCGTCTCCGACAACAATGACGGCTTCTCCTTCGACTTTAACGGCCGTGGCTTCGACGACCTTCCCGACGATCATCCGCTGAAGCGCTTCTTCAAGCAGTTCGGCCAGGATCCGAATGACCAGCAGGGTCATCAGCGGCGCTTCGGCCAGAATGGCCCCGGCGGTCCGGGCGGCCCGAATGGTCCGGGCGGCAAGGGTCGTCTGCGCCCGGTCGCCCAGGGCTCCGGCTTCTTCATCTCCGAGGACGGCTACATCGTTACCAACAACCACGTCGTGTCCGATGGCCAGGCCTTCGTCGCCGTGATGAATGACGGCACCGAGCTCGATGCCAAGCTGATCGGCAAGGATCCGCGCACCGACCTCGCCGTGCTGAAGGTCGACGGCAAGGGCAAGAAGTTCACCTACGTCAACTGGGCCGACGATAACAATGTCCGCGTCGGCGACTGGGTCGTTGCCGTCGGCAACCCCTTCGGCCTCGGCGGCACGGTCACGGCCGGCATCGTTTCGGCCCGCGGCCGCGATATCGGCTCCGGCCCCTATGACGATTACCTGCAGGTGGATGCTGCCGTGAACCGCGGCAACTCCGGCGGTCCGACCTTCAACCTCAGCGGCGAAGTCGTCGGCATCAACACCGCGATCTTCTCGCCGTCCGGCGGCAGCGTCGGCATCGCCTTCGCCATTCCGGCCTCGACCGCCAAGGACGTCGTCGCCGATTTGATGAAGGACGGCCAGGTCTCGCGTGGCTGGCTCGGCGTGCAGATCCAGCCGGTGACCAAGGATATCGCCGAATCCATCGGTCTTTCCGAGCCGAGCGGCGCCCTCGTCGTCGCCCCGCAGTCCGGATCGCCGGGGGACAAGGCCGGCATGAAGGCTGGCGACGTCGTCACGGCGCTGAACGGTGAAACGATCAAGGATGCCCGTGATCTCAGCCGCCGCATCGGTGCGATGCAGCCGGGCAGCAAGGTCGAGCTCTCGGTCTGGCGCGCCGGCAAGGCCCAGTCCCTGACCGTGGAACTCGGCACGCTGCCGGCCGATCAGAAGGATGCGTCTGCCGACGACAACAACCAGCCGCAGCAGCCTGAGGCACCGGCTTCCGAGAAGGCGCTTGCCGATCTCGGCCTGACGGTCGGCCCTTCCGATGACGGCAAGGGCCTGGCGATCACAGGCATCGATCCGGACTCCGACGCCGCCGACAAGGGCATCAAGGAAGGCGAGAAGATCACCTCGGTCAACAACCAGGAGGTTTCCAGCCCCGCCGATGTCGTCAAGGTGCTGAACCAGGCCAAGAAGGACGGCCGCACCCGGGCGCTCTTCCAGATCCAGTCGAGCGAAGGAAGCCGTTTCGTAGCACTTCCGATCAATGGCCAGGGCTGATCTTTGAGAAAACAGGAGCCGCGCGGACGAAAGTCCGCGCGGCTCGTTTCTTCTGACCTTTGAAGGATGATCGCGATGAGCGCCGCCCCGCAGGAAGATGCTTTGAGCCTTGCCGAAACGCAGCCGGTGGGTAATGTCGGCCGCATGAAGATTCTCATCATCGAAGATGATCTCGAAGCCGCGGTCTACCTAACGAAAGCCTTTCGCGAGGCGGGCATTGTCGCCGATCACGCCAGCGACGGCGAGGCCGGCCTGTTTATGGGGTCGGAGAATACCTACGACGTCATCGTCATCGACCGCATGCTGCCGCGCCGCGACGGGCTCTCGGTCATCAGCGAGCTGCGCCGCAAGGCGATCCATACGCCGGTTCTCATTCTCTCGGCCCTCGGCCAGGTCGACGACCGCGTCACCGGCCTGCGCGCCGGCGGCGACGACTATCTGCCGAAGCCCTATGCCTTCAGCGAGCTGCTGGCCCGCGTCGAGGTGCTCGGCCGCCGCAAGGGCACGCCGGATCAGGATGTCGTCTATCGCGTCGCCGATCTCGAACTCGACCGGCTCTCCCATGAGGTGCGCCGCGGCGGCAGGGAGATCCTGCTGCAGCCGCGCGAATTCCGCCTGCTCGAATATCTGATGAAGAATGCCGGCCAGGTGGTGACCCGCACCATGCTGCTCGAAAACGTCTGGGATTATCACTTCGACCCGCAGACCAACGTCATCGACGTCCACGTCTCGCGTCTGCGCTCGAAGATCGAGAAGGACTACAGCCAGCCGCTCCTGAAGACCATTCGGGGCGCGGGGTACATGATCAAGGACGAGGGATGAGCCGTTTCAGGGTTCTCTTCAAGTCCACCGCAGTCCGCCTTTCGGCACTCTATATCCTGCTTTTCGCCATCTGCGCCGCGACGCTCGTCTTCTATGTGACGGCGATGTCGGAACGGCTGCTGACCGGCCAGATCCGCGACGCCGTCAAACAGGAGGTGGAGCAGGTCCAGCGCGCCTATGACACCGGCGGCATGAACCTTCTGCTGCGCACGATGGAGCGGCGCGCCCGCCAGCCGGGCGCCAATCTTTACATCATCGCCGGTCCCTCGGGCGATATTCTCGCCGGCAACGTCGCCTCGGTGCAGCCGGGTGTTTTCGAGGAAATCGGCTGGACCTCGGCGCCCTTCATCTATCAGCGCTATACCGACAGCGGCATTGAGCGCCGCCACAAGGCGATCGCCAATATATTCGTGCTCGACAACGGCTTGCGGATCCTGATCGGTCGCGACCTTGGTGATCCCGAGCGTTTCCGTCTGCTGGTGCGCCAGGCGCTGATGGTGGCCTTGGCGATCATGGGGCTCGGTGCGATCATCATCTGGTTCGCCATCGGCCGCAACGCGCTGAAACGCATCGACCGCATGTCGGATGCCAGCAAGAAGATCATGGCCGGCGACCTCTCGCAGCGCCTGCCGGTCGTCGGATCCGGCGATGAATTCGACCGCTTGTCGATGTCTTTGAACACCATGCTGGAGCGCATCGAGAAGCTGAACGAGGGCCTCAGGCAGGTCTCCGACAACATCGCCCACGACCTGAAGACGCCGCTGACGCGGCTGCGCAACAAGGCGGCCGATGCGCTCGATATATCAGATGGCGAGACGCGCCGCACCGCGCTCGAAGGCATCATTTCCGAATCGGACCAGCTGATCCGCACCTTCAACGCGCTGCTGATGATCTCCCGCGTCGAGGCCGGGTCGGTGGCGGCGGAAATGTCGCCGGTGGAGCTTTCGGCGATCGTCTCCGACAGCGCCGAGCTTTACGAACCGGCGGCCGAGGAGGCCGGTCTTGATCTCAGCGCCAGCGTCGAACCCGGTGTCGAGGTGCAGGGCAATCGCGAGCTGATCGGTCAGGCGATCTTCAACCTGCTCGACAATGCGATCAAATATTCCTCCGATACGGACGGGGCCGGCACAGTGTCGCTGAAGCTTGCCCGCCGCGCGGACGGCATCTGCCTGTCGGTCGCCGACCATGGCCCAGGCATTCCGGCCGACAGGCGCGATGACGTGGTGAAGCGGTTCGTCCGCCTCGATGAAAGCCGTTCGAAGCCCGGGACCGGGCTCGGCCTTTCGCTGGTGGAAGCGGTGATGGAGCTGCACAACGGCCGGCTGGAGCTCTCCGATACCGACCCCGACAAGCCCGAACAGCGCGGATTGACCGTCAGCATGATTTTCCCTGCCAAGGCTGCCTGATCTCTTCCGCCGAAATACGATCGGTTGAATCGCGTATTGGCGGTTTTCCGCCAAAACCCTAGTTTAATGTCGATCGAAGGCGCGGACTGCGATTCTGCGTGGTCGTTTCCTGAGGTGCACTGCATAATTCCTTAAATCGGAATCGATTTGAAGATAAAATTATGCAGCAATTCAAAGTGTTATAGCGTCCTTTGCGCGTCTTAAAAGACGCGCGGCGCTGTAAAACAGGGAGAGCGCATGCTGACGAAATCGACGCATGGCCTGAAGGACGTCGCCGAAGGGCTGTTGCGTCCGCTGAACCAGACGGAGTTGAAGCTGGCTCTGGCCGACCTTCAGGAGGCCGGCAGAAACGAGCCGCCGGTGGCTGCGATGCTGAAGACCGAGGGCCCGCTTCGCGATTTCATCGCCGCGGCGCTGACGCTGTCGCCCTATCTGCGCGAAATCGTCAATCTCGACCCGGCCGTGCTCGCCGGCGCCATCACCGAGCCGCTGGAGCCGCAGATCGAGGCGCTGGTCGCCGAGGCCAGGGGCTGCTGGCGGCCGGACGACGAGGACGCCGCGTCGGCGGAATCCGTGGTGATGAGCAGGCTGCGCATCATCAAGCGCAAGGTGGCCTTCCTCGTCGCGCTCGGCGACCTCTCGCGCATCTTCGACGGGCGGGCGACGACGGCCTGGCTGAGCGAGCTTGCCGAGGCTTCGGTTGCTGCCGCGATCGACCATCTGCTGCTATCGGCGCATGAGAGCGGAAAGCTCAGGCTGCGGAATCCGGCGGCCCCCAGCGACGGCTCGGGGCTGATTGTTCTCGGCATGGGCAAACTCGGTGCATGCGAGCTTAACTATTCCTCCGATATCGACCTCGTCGTCTTCTTCGACGAAGAGGCCGGCATCGTGCCCCACCGCGATGACGCGATCGAAATCTTCCCCCGGATGATGCGCCGGCTGGTGCGCATCCTGCAGGAGCGCACCGCGGATGGCTACGTCTTCCGCACCGATCTCAGACTGCGTCCCGATCCCGGCTCGACGCCGCTGGCGATCCCGGTCGACGCGGCGATGATCTATTATGAGGGCAGGGGCCAGAACTGGGAGCGGGCCGCCTTCATCAAGGCGCGCGCCGTTGCAGGCGATCTTGCAGCCGGCGCCGATTTCCTGCGCGGGCTTTCCCCTTTCGTTTTCCGCAAATATCTCGATTACGCGGCGATCGCAGATATTCATTCGATCAAGCGGCAGATCCACGCGCATAAGGGCCACGGCGCGATCGCGGTCAAAGGCCATAACGTCAAGCTCGGCCGCGGCGGCATCCGCGAGATCGAATTCTTCGTCCAGACGCAGCAGCTGATCGCCGGCGGCCGCATGCCGGCACTGCGCGGCCGGGCGACGGAAGAGACGCTCGGTGAACTCACCAAGGCGAAATGGATCGACGCGAAGACCCGCGACGAACTGACCGAGGCCTACTGGTTCCTGCGCGACGTCGAGCATCGGATCCAGATGGTGCGCGACGAGCAGACCCACCTGCTGCCGGAGACCGATGCCGACCTGAAGCGCATCGCCTTCATGATGGGTTTCACCGACACGCCGAGCTTCGCCGAGCGGCTGGTCGGCGTGCTGAAGACGGTGGAGCGCCGTTATGCCCACCTGTTCGAGCAGGAGAGTAAGCTTTCCACCGACACCGGAAATCTCGTCTTTACCGGCCAGGGCGACGATCCCGATACGCTGGAGACGCTGAAGAAACTCGGCTTTACCAGGCCATCCGACATTTCCCGCATCATCCGCACCTGGCACTACGGCCGCTACCGCGCGACGCAATCGGTCGAGGCGCGCGAAAGGCTGACGGAACTGGCGCCGGAGCTTTTGCGGGTTTTCGGCGAAAGCAACCGCGCCGACGAGGCGCTGCTGCGTTTCGACAGCTTCATCTCGGGCCTTCCCTCCGGCATCCAGCTCTTCTCGCTGCTCGGCAGCAACCCGGCATTGCTGTCGTTGATCGTCAACATCATGTCCTCAGCCCCCCGGCTTGCCGAGGTGATCGCCGCCAGGCCGCATGTCTTCGACGGCATGCTCGATCCCGGCCTGATGGCTGAGCTGCCGACCCGCGATTATCTCAGCGAACGGCTGAAAGGCTCGCTTGCCCAGGCGCGCCACTATGAAGAGGTGCTCGACCGCCTGCGCATCTTCGCCGCCGAGCAGCGCTTCTTGATCGGTATCCGCCTGCTGACGGGCGCAATCAACGGCGCGATGGCCGCACGCGCCTTTACCCATCTCGCCGACCTCATCATTGCAGCCGCGCTCGATGCCGTGGTGAGCGAGATGCGGGCCGCCCACGGCGATTACCCCGGCGGCCGCATCGCTGTCGCCGGCATGGGCAAGCTCGGCAGCTTCGAGCTGACGGCCGGTTCAGACATCGATCTGATCCTGCTCTATGATTACGACGAAGCGGCTGGCGAATCCGACGGGCCGAAGCCGCTCGACGCGACGCGTTATTTCACCCGCTTCACCCAGCGGCTGATCGCCGCCCTGTCGGCGCCGACTGCCGAAGGAGTGCTCTATGAGGTCGACATGCGGCTGCGTCCCTCCGGCAACAAGGGGCCGGTCGCCACGCGCATCAACGCTTTCGGCAAGTACCAGCGCCAGGAGGCATGGACCTGGGAGCATATGGCGCTCAGCCGTGCCCGGCTGATCTCGGGCGATGACAGCCTGATCGCCGAGACGGAACATGTCGTCCGGGAAGTGCTGTCGGCCGATCGCGATATCGCCAAGGTGGCGCATGATGTCGCCGAGATGCGCGAACTGATCGACAAGGAAAAGCCGCCCTCCGGCCCATGGGACCTGAAGCTGATCCCCGGCGGCGTCATCGATCTGGAATTCATCGCCCAGTACCTGGCGCTGATCGCTCCCACCAAGGGTGCCGGCATCGCCGTCAACGGGCTGAGTACCGGCGAGGCCCTGAAGGTGCTTGGCGACAGGCTGATGGCGCCGGCCGATCTCGACATCTGCCTCGAGGCTTCAGCCCTTTATACCGGCCTTTCGCAGCTGATCCGCCTCTGCATAGACGGTCAGTTCGACCCGAAGGACGCGCCGGTCGGCCTCGTCGAACTCGTCTGCCGCGCCGGCGACTGCCCTGACATCAGGACGCTGGAAGGGGAAGTGAAGCGGCTTTCGAAAGCGGTCAGGAAGATATTCCAGAATGTCGTGCGACCCGGCAATTCCAACACATGATTTCACATCAGATGGAGTGACCACGAGAATTATCCCAAGCATGGGCTTTGGAAAAGCGGCCTTCAACAACGGCGCGCGCCATCTCCTCTCGACGCAGTGGCGTCAGACGGGCATTCTTGTGAATGTTTATTCGGTCCTCCGAGAATCACTGAAGCTTTGACAACCTCAGCTTTCTCGACCGGGATCGAATGGACGACCTCCTGAAAGCTCACAGCTAGCTGCCTCACCCGGCAGCACGTTCCTCCTGGGAACAAGTGAAGCCTAAAACTCTCTTGATTATCGTTGTTGCCTCAGCATGTTCATCGCCGCGCCAAGCGACGACTTGATCAGGCCTGATAAGCACAAGGGGGTCACGATAAAGTTCGAGAAGTTGATCTGAATCGATATCGACGACAGTAACCTCCAATCCGGCGGTTGAGGCTGCCGCGACAATCTCGTCTCCCTTGCAGGAAGACGGGCGAAGCCTAAGGAGTGTCCATTCAAATCCAAATCGATCGAACAGGGACGTCCGGGCGTCGAGCCACACATGGGGTGCTCTGCCACCTGGAGATGCCGTGGGCGTATAAACATCCGGAAGATCCGATCCCGACTCGCCTGCTTCAGAGAAGATCGCCGGGGAGTGGTCGTAGCGGGCGCCGAAAGTCACACCTGGTATGTTGAACTCTGCCCGCCCATGAGCTTCCAGGTACGTGCCAGCTTCCTTGCGCAACTCCGACCCGAGTTCGGACTCTGTCTCCAGACCGGCCTTCGGCGAGTAGTTCCCGATCGACTCGGCGAACTTCTTCGCGAACCCGGTATTCCTGATGGCGACAGGGCGCCGCTCCAGTTCATATGTGTCAAGAAGGAATGGAGAAGCGCTTTTCTTGATCACCGCGGCGAGCTTCCAGCCCAGGTTCACCGCGTCATCGACCGCCGTATTGTAGCCGAGGCCGCCTGCGGGAGTGAAGAGGTGAACCGCGTCGCCGCCAAGGAATACCCGACCCACCTGAAATTTCTCGGCAACGAGCGCATAGCCGGCTGTCCACGTGCCACGAGACAGGATTTCCGCATCAAGCGGATATCCCACTGCCGCTTGAAACATAGAGATGGCCTGTTCGTCGGAAATGTCTTCTTCACGCTCGCCGTCTTTCAATTGCGTATGAAAAGCGAACTCGCCCTGACCGTCGACCGCTGCCATGAACGCGCGGCGCTCGTCATTGAAGGCGACGTTCATCCAGGCGGGTGGGAACGGAACGACCTCGTAAAATTGCGGGCAGCGCAGATAGAGGGCAAACATTTTGCCTCCGAAGAAATCCCTGACAGCGCCGCCGTCGCCTTGGTGTCGGATGCCGAGTGCCTTACGAACAGTGCTTCGGGCGCCATCCCCTCCGACAAGGTATTTGCAACGGACCACACGCGTCGCCCCTCCCTCCACAGCGCCGGCGATTACCGTCACGGCGTCGCCGGTATCGTTGAACTCGCACACCCGCCAGCCATAATTCACGGAGATCGTCGCCAGCGCCTCAGCGTGCTTGCGAAGAACGCGTTCGACGAATTTCTGAGAGACCCTGTGCGGCAGTTCGGCGGCACTCCAGGATCCTGTCATCGTCAGGACCTTTTCTCGGGCCTCTCTGGCTGAGGGGAGGCGGAAGCGCGCCAGCTCGTGGCGAGCAAAGCGTGTGAAATATGCGATATCTGTCGGGAAATCCTCAGGCATTCCAAGCGCGCGGATCTCTTCGGCGAACCCGAGCCGGCGAAAGTGCTCCATTGTTCTCGCCTGAGTGGCGTTCGCCTGCGGATTGAAGGCGGTCGAGGATTTCTCATCAAAGAGCACCGCGGAAATACCCCGGCGACCAAGCTCATTTGCCAGCATCAGTCCGAACGGGCCGCCGCCCGCGATGACGACGTCGTAAACTTCATGAGTCACGATTAAACCTCCCAAATCCGCATATCGTCAGATTTAGTAAGGAAACCAGACCAATGTCAACCGGCTGCGTCGCTGTCCTTTCCATGCTGACCTTCGACGTATTTCCCCAGAGCTTCAACCATGAGGTCGACCATCGCTACACCAAGCTCATTGCGCATTTCGTTTTCTGCGACGTCCAAACTTTGGTGAAAGGCCTCAAGCCATTCGAAACCTTTGTCCGTGAAGCACACCAGCTTTGCCCGGCCGTCAGCAGGATCGGGCCGCTTTTCAATGAGGCCGGTGCGCTCGACTTGATCGACCAACTCGCTCATCGACTGCTTGGTCAAAGACGCGCGCCTGGCAAGTTCGGTCAGCCTCGTGCCGTCCTCGTCGAGGTTTCGCGTAAGGTTGATGTGCGCCGAGGTTAGTTCCGCATGTCCGTGGATCTTAAGATGTTCGATAATTCGATTTTCGAAAATCCTGACGGCTTCGTTCATCCGGCGACCGATGTTGTTCCTGCGCCACGCGTTGCGTAAAATCATTTTATGCCACCTTCAAAAGTCGTTGTTTTACACGAGTAGAGTTCACGAACCTATTTTTCCAGCCCTATTTCAAAATGATTGACACACATCAAAACAAAATTATATGGTCAGGCATCCGAACTAAAAATCGGATGTCCAGCAGCGTTTAAGAGGAGGATGCGCTTGGGAGCGCGATTGCTCTCGCAGCGATCTGGAACGGCGGACTGAGTGCGCAGAAGACTCTCGATGGGCGTGAGCCCGAGCGCTTCAAGCCGACGCCGAGAAATGAAAACGGGGTGAGGAGGATGCTTTTATAATGGTCAAAGCGAACGGCGGAAGATCGCTGCAAAACTTGGTGGACGAGAAACGAAATCTTGTCGAGTATTTTTACAACGATACCCTGGCGCCTCACTACAGGGCGAGAACCGGCCTTACGGCTGCGTTCATCCCGCCGGAGTTCACGAATTGGCGAGACGAACAGAGAGCTTGGCGGGAAACTGCCATCCTGTTCGATCAATCCCATCACATGCCCGAACTCATGCTCAAAGGCCCGGATGCGTTCAAGCTGCTTGAACGTCTGGGCATCAATAG
Source organism: Rhizobium sp. BT04 (assembly GCF_030053135.1). NCBI lineage: Bacteria > Pseudomonadati > Pseudomonadota > Alphaproteobacteria > Hyphomicrobiales > Rhizobiaceae > Rhizobium > Rhizobium sp. BT04. The sequence goes on from NZ_CP125652.1 coordinate 4,376,868, forward strand.
CTTGGCGAACTTTACCAACGACCGGGCCAAGCAGTTTGTTGCCTGCACACCTCGCGGCCACGTCATTGGCGATTGTGTCATCTACAGACGCGGGGACGAGACTTTTGAATTGATCAGCGGCATGCCGGTCCTGAATTGGGTTCAATACAACGCCGAGCGCGGCGGTTATAACGTGACCATCGAGCGCGACGATCCAACGCCGTATAATCCGACCGGAAGACGTTGGTTCTATCGTTTTCAGTTGGAGGGTCCGAATGCCGGTCTTATCTTCAATGCCGCTGTTGAGGGCGGGGCTCCGGAGATAGCATTCTTCAAGACCGCCAAGGTATGGATTGGAGGATGCGAGGTTCTGGTTCTGCGTCATGGGATGGCAGGTCATCTGGGCGCCGAACTCTCTGGGCCTTATGAAGAGATGGACAAAGTGCGGACCGCGCTTCTCGACGCGGGCGCGAAGCATGGCTTGAAGCAGGGTGGGACCAAGACCTATTTCAGCACCATCTTCGAGTTCGGCTGGATGCCCTATCCATTGCCGGGGATCTACACCGGTGACGAACTTCGCGATTTCAGGGAATGGCTGTCGGAAAAGGGTTGGGAAGCGAACGCCCAACTCGGCGGAAGCTTTGTTTCCGAGAATATTGAAGATTATTACGTGACGCCGTGGGATCTAGGCTACGGCCACATCCTGAAGTTCGATCATGACTTCATCGGGCGTGAAGCGCTGGAATCGCTGCCGGCTGAGAAGCGCCGCCAGAAAGTCACGCTCGTGTGGAACCGGGATGACGTTGCTGCAATCTTTGCCTCGGCACTTGGTGATGGTCCCCGTTACAAGGCCATAGACCTGCCGGTTGCATATTACGGCTGGCCCCAGTTTGACGAAGTCCGCGGCCTCGATGGCGAGCTCGTGGGCCACTCATGTCATTGCGGTTATAGCAATAACGAAGGCGAGATGCTGTCGCTCGCTATGCTCAACGCGCAGAGCGCATTGCCCGGAACCGAGGTTACATTGACCTGGGGCGAGCCCTCTGGCGGATCCCGTAAGCCGCATGTCGAAAAACATGAACAGTTTAAGGTCCGGGCTATTGTGGCGCCGGTCCCTTATGCGAGCTCGGTTCAAAAGATGAAGCGCGCAACGATTAGCTGAATATAGCGTGAACTTGTTCCGCCTGGACCGACGTTCAGGTGGAGCTCGAAGTTGAAACTGCTTGTTCGTCGGACCGGTCAGGTCCGAAGAGCGCTCACGAACTATACGAAAGCTATTCTATCTGAAGCCAAATTGGAAATCCGCTTGCGTAAATGCCGGCGGAAAGGGATCGGCATGGTCAACTTGGGCTTGAAGAGTAAACTTGAATACCGCGATGCGCTCGAGAGATTTTCGCTCGAAGTCACAGCAAAGGACGCCTCGCAGTTGTCAGCCTTGTCTGGCGACATCCCCAAGGGCACGATTATATCGGTCCCCTACCTTCCCTCCGACAGCGAGCATGATCGGATAGTGGCGGCGAAGACGGTACGCCAGCTTGGTTGCGAACCTATGCCGCACATAGCGGCAAGACGGATTGGCACGGAGGCCGAGCTGTCCGATGTCATTTCGAACTTCGTTCGTGAAGCACAGGTGGCACGTTTGCTTATACTTGCTGGTGACCTTGATCCTCCCAAAGGCGCCTTTCAGGACACCGCTACGATCTTGCGTAGCAGTGTCCTGGAACAGCATGGAATAAGACATGTCGCTATAGCGGGGCATCCGGAGGGGCATCCTTCTCAAACTTCCGCCACCCTTACCAACGCGCTTTTGGAAAAACGACAAATTCTCGAAGCCCTCAATCTTGAATGGTCGATTTTCACCCAGTTCACGTTCAGCGCGGAGCCAGTGTTGGATTGGATAGCCGGCATCCGCAGCAAAGGCATCACGGTGCCCATCCATGTCGGTATTCCGGGGCCCGCAAGCGTCAGAACGCTGCTGAGGTTCGCGGCAGTCTGTGGGGTTTCCGCCTCGACAGCGGTCTTTAGAAAGTACGGACTGTCGATCACGCAGCTATTGACTAGCGCCGGACCTGACGTGTTGGTTGACGATTACGCCAACGCTCTGGTCGATGAAGCTTATGGCGATGTCCGCCTGCACTTCTACCCCTTCGGCGGCGTTCGAAAATCCGTGGAGTGGATACGGAGCTACCAGACGTGAAAACTGCCACTGCAACAGATCCGGACAAGAATATGGTTCGGATCGATGACGATGTTGCACGAAATTGATGAGCAGGGGAGCAAAAAATTGCCGAACGCCTCGAGGAAAAGCGTTGTTCGGCATGGTCAAAGTCCGCCGCTAAGAGGCGTTGGCTTGACAATTAAAGTACGGCTTCCGTACGAATATTGAATGAGGAGAGCGGCTTTTGTGCCGAGTGCGTCCGGACGCTTTTCCGGGAGGGAGGAACCTATGAAGATTACCAAATTGGCGCTCTGCGCCGTGGCAACCGCCGTGCTGTCGACCACAAGTACGTTGGCTTGGGCTGAGACCATCAAGGTCGGGGTCATCGCGACATTTTCGGGACCGAACGCTATCTGGGGTAAGCAGTTCCGTGAAGCGATCGATGTCTACGTTGCCCAGCATGGAGATGAAGTTGCCGGCAACAAGGTTGAGTTTATCTACAAGGACGTGGGCGGCCCGAACGCCGACGCGAGCAAAGCCGCGGCTCAGGAACTTTTGGTGCGCGAAGGTGTGAAATATCTTGCGGGCTTTGACTTCACGCCAAACGCCGTGGCTGTCGCCCCCTTGACGAAGCAGGCTAAAGTGCCTGCGGTCATTTTCAATGCGGGAACATCGTCGATTAACAAGCAATCGGATTTTTTCCTCCGGACAAGCTTTACGTTATCCCAACTAGCGCAACCCGCTGCGCAGTGGGCCGCAAAGAGTGGCGCCAAGAAGGTCGTGACGGCCGTATCCGACTACAGCCCAGGTATTGATGCAGAAGCGGCCTTCTCTTCCTCTTTTGAAAAGAACGGCGGCACAGTTGTCGAAAAAATCCGCATGCCTATGCAGACGACGGATTTTGCGCCGTTCATCCAACGAATCAAGACCTCTGGTGCAGACGCAGTATTTGCGTTCTTGCCTGTAGGCCCGGCAACGTTCGCCTTCACCAAGGCCTACAACGAGAATGGGCTCAAAGCGGCCGGCATTTCCTTCTATGGCACCGGTGAAACCGATGAAACCACGATCGATGCGCTGGGCGATCAGGCGATTGGCTTGGTCACCGCCTATCACTACTCTGAAGCGCATGACTCCGCCCTCAACAAGAGCTTTGTTGCCAAACTGAAGGAGCTTCATCCAGGGTCGCGTGCCAACATGGCCTCGGTAGGCGCTTACGATGGTGTCGACCTGATCTACAAGATGATCAAGGCAGCTGGAACGGATGGGCAAAAAGCGGTCGAGGCCGCTAAAGGCATGGAGTGGGAGAGCCCGCGCGGACCTGTGAAGATTGATCCCGTTTCACGTCACGTTGTGCAGAACGTCTATATCCGACGCGTTGAGAAAGCGCCGGACGGCACCTTGATCAATAAAGAATTTGAGACGATCGCCAACGTTCCCGATCTTGGATTCAATCCATAAGCCGTTGTCACGTGGCGGGACTGATCCCGCCACGCATCCTCCAGCTGCTTCCAGTCGATAGGTATCGAATGTCGGTCATTCTCAGCATTTTTGTCGATGGCATCGCCTACGGGATGATACTGTTTATGATCTCCGTCGGGCTCTCGATCACAATGGGACTCATGCGGATCATCAACCTGGCCCATGGAGGCTTCGCACTTCTCGGAGGTGCGGCCGTCCATGTCCTTAGCACGCGCATTGGCATTTCCTTTTGGGCTGCATCCTTGGCGGCCGTCGTTCTTATTGTCCTGGTTGCGGTGCTGTTGGAGCGATTGCTTTACCGTCACATCTACGGTTTCAACGAGCTTGGCCAGGTCTTGGCAACGATCGGCATCGTCTTCCTGATGATTGCTACTGTGAACTTTTTCCTGGGCTCGACAATCTTGCCGTTGGGGACGCCTCAGTCTTTAACCACCGCCGTCGACCTCGGGTTCAAGACACTTCCACTTCATCGGATGGTCGTCATCAGTTCCGGCGTTATGGTTCTGGCTGCGCTCTGGCTGCTGATGGAGAAAACCCGCTTCGGGATCTATCTGCGCGCGGCTGTCGATAACAAGGTCGCAGCCGCGGCGCTTGGGATCAACACGCCTCGGATCTATCTCGCTGCTTTTGCCATCGGGGCAGGGCTGGCCGCTGTCGGAGGCATCCTCGGGGCCGAGCTGCTTCCCATAGAAGCTTATTATCCCCTCCGATACATGGTTCTGTTTCTGATCGTTGTCTCGGTGGGCGGGCTCGGAAGCATCCCAGGCTCCTTTGCTGCTGCGCTCGGTCTTGGGATTTTGGACACCGCCGGCCGGTACCTCTTGCCAGGGGTCGGCACGATTTTCTTTTTTCTTGCGATTACGGCTTTGCTTGCTTTTCGTCCGCATGGCTTGATGGGAAGGGCACAATGACCGACACCGCGACACAAGTCTCCACCAGTAGCCGAACGGCATGGCTGGCGCCGTTCCTGCCAGTGCTGCTCGTTTCGCTTGGAGCAGCCATCGCATTTTTCATGTTCCCTTACGATCTGGCCTTTTTGACGCGCATCGTCATAATGATGATATTCGTGCTTTCCTTCGACTTGATCCTGGGATATGCGGGCATCGCAACGCTTGGTCACGCGGCCATGTACGGGTGCGGTGCTTATGCCGCTGGCCTTATTTCGTTGCACCTATCGCCAGACCCTCTGATTGGGCTTTTTGCGGGTGCATTTGCCGGCGCCTTGATTGCCTGGATCTCCGGAATCGTGCTCTTGCGCGCTCAGGGTGTGGCGCTGCTGATGATATCCATTGCCGTTACCATGGTGCTGCAGGAGACCGCTTCGCAAGCGAGGTGGCTAACCGGCGGAGCCGACGGCCTGGCCGGCATCACTGTCTCTCCACTGTTGGGAATGTTCGAGTTCGACTTCGTGGGGCAGGTGGCGTTCATCTACTGCGTCTGCATCCTGATCGCTCTATTGGTGTTCTGCCGCGTTCTTGCTGGATCTCCGTTTGGGCTCGCTCTTCGTGGGATCGAAGGCAGTGCCAGTCGGATGCGCGCAATCGGAACGCCCGTCTATCGGCGCAAGGTGACGGTGTACGTCATCGCCGGAGCGATTGCAGGCATCGCAGGCGCATTGGCCGCACAGGCGACCGGGCTGGTTGGGATCGAAGTGTTTAACTTCTCTCTATCCGCTGATGTCATGGTGATGTTGATAGTTGGCGGAGCCGGACGTCTTTATGGTGCGCTCATCGGCACGCTCATCTTCATGATCGTTCATCACATAGCAGCGAGCATCGATCCCTTTAACTGGCTTTTCGTCATCGGCTTCATGCTTCTCGTGGTGGTGTTCGCCCTTCCAAAAGGACTTGTCTCACTACCAGATCGACTGGTTAGTCTGTCGAGGAGGGCATCATGATCGACGGTCTTGCTGTCAATGGGCTTTCAAAGCATTTCGGGGGGCTGCAAGTCGCACGAAACCTGACGCTGTCCCTGCCTGGTGGGGCTAGGACGGCTTTGATCGGGCCTAACGGCGCAGGTAAAACAACGTTTGCGAACCTGTTGACAGGCGTCCTGAAGCCCACATCGGGAACGATCCTCCTGAATGGCAAAAGCATTGGCGGACTGTCGGAGGCCGAGCGCGTTCGTGCCGGCATTGCGAAAACTTTTCAGATTACCAATCTGTTTCGTGACCTGACGGTTCGCGAAAACATTCGCCTGCCAATATTGGAGAGGGAGCACCGCACGAAGAAGGTTTTTTGCCGTTCTGACGGCACACCGGAGATAGAATTTGAGATTGTGCAGTTATTACGGGATCTTGAGTTGACGCCTCTGGCAGATAAACCCGTGCGGGGGCTGGCCTACGGTCAGCAGCGGCTTGTCGAACTGGCGCTGACATTGGCGTCGCGGCCGAAGATCTTGATCCTTGATGAGCCTGCGGCAGGCGTGCCTTCGACTGAAAGCCATTTGATCGTTGAAGCCATAAAGCGGCTTCCGGCAGATTTGTCGGTTCTCATCATCGAGCACGACATGCAGCTTGTTTTTGAAGTTGCCAATCGAATCATTGTCCTGGTCAATGGTGCGATCTTGATGGAAGGCACTCCGGAGGAAGTGGTCGCCAATTCGCAGGTTCGGGAACTTTATCTGGGGGGCGGCCATGACTGATGCTCTGCTGGAATTGAACGGTGTGGTGGCGGGATATGGCGACACACACATTATCCGCAACGTTTCGCTCAAGGTTTCAAAAGGCGAGCGCTTGGCGATCGTCGGGCGCAACGGGGTCGGCAAGACGACCATGCTTGCGACGGTCATGGGGCAAACCCGCCAGCATGCCGGAAGCATCAAATTGAGAGGCGTGCCTATCGACGGGCTTCAGGCTCACGAGCGAGCGCGACGGGGGATCGGAATCGTGCCCCAAACGCGCGATATCTTCCCCTCACTTTCAGTCGAAGAGAATCTCATCGCAGGGATGCGGAACGGCTCAACCCTAGACGAAGCCTATGATCTGTTTCCGAGATTAAAAGAACGCCGGTTTAACGGCGGACACCAGCTTTCCGGCGGCGAGCAACAGATGCTGTCGATCGCCCGTGCATTGCTTGGCGGGCCTGAAATTATCTTGTTGGACGAGCCGCTTGAGGGGCTGGCGCCCGTGATTTGCGAAATGCTCATGGGTGTTTTTGGCGATCTCGCAGACAAGGGCTGCACCGTCGTTCTCGTGGAGCAACATATCGGCCCCGCGCTAAGCTTCGCGGATCGGGTTGTGGCACTCGACCAAGGGAGGATCGTCTTTGAGGAAAAAACGGCGAAATTGGCCAATAATCGTGCTGAACTGGAGCGGTACATCGGACTCTCTGCCACGTGACGTCCGAGTATTGGACCAACCTCGATAGCGCATCGCTCCAGTTGGTCACCCTCATCGAAATTCGACGATCTATTCGCCTTAAACCTGATCGAGTGCGGTGAAGAATGAAGAGCTATGTCCTGATAGTTTCCTGCAAAACAACCCGTGGCATCGTGGCTGCAATATCTGGATTTCTGTTCGCGCAGGGGTGCAACATCATCGACAGTTCACAATTCGGCGATTTTGGCACAGGCATGTTCTTCATGCGTGTCAGTTTCCTGTCCGAAGAGGTCATGGTGCATGATGCGCTCGCGGAAGGTTTCCAACCCATAGCGACGAAGTTCGGCATGGATTGGAGGCTCCACGATGTGCAGGACCGCATGAAGGTCCTGCTAATGGTCTCCCGCTTCGGCCACTGCCTTAACGACCTATTATACCGTTGGAAGATTGGGGCACTGCCGATCGACATCGTTGGCGTCGTCTCCAACCATTTCGACTATCAGAAGCTGGTGGTAAATCACGATATTCCGTTTCACCATATACCGGTCACGAAGACCAACAAGCCGGAGGCCGAGGCCCGCATCATGGGGCTGGTCGAAAGTACCGGGACAGAACTTGTCGTGCTGGCCCGATACATGCAGATCCTGTCGGACGAGATGTGCAGCAAGATGTCCGGCCGCATCATCAACATTCACCATTCCTTTTTGCCGAGCTTCAAGGGGGCCAACCCGTACAAGCAGGCCTATCAGCGTGGCGTAAAGCTGATCGGCGCCACGGCGCATTACGTCACCGGCGACCTCGACGAGGGACCAATCATCGAACAGGATACCGTCCGCATCACCCATGCCCAGTCGGCGGAAGATTATGTTTCACTCGGCCGCGATGTAGAAAGTCAGGTGCTGGCGCGTGCCATCCATGCGCACATCCACCACCGCACCTTCATCAACGGCAATCGCACCGTCGTCTTCCAGCCAAGCCCCGGGTCTTATGCTTCGGAGCGCATGGACTGATGGGCGAGCGCGTTATCGACGGCGAAAACATCGCACTAGCATCATTGAAGGCGTAGCGAACCCCAGTTTCAATCGGCCTCAAGGAGGAGAAGATGCGTGAGCCATTCAGATATGAAAGCAATATACCGCGTATCATATTTGGCTTTGGGGCGATATCAAACGCCGCCGAGGAATTGCGCCAGCTTGGCTGCAGCCGAGCGCTTGTCCTGTCGACACCTCATCAGGACAACGATGCTCGATCTCTCGCCAAGGCATTGGGGTCCCTTGCTGTTGGGGTGTTCAGCCGTGCCGCCATGCACACGCCGGTTGACGTGACCACGGAGGCGCTCTCTCTTTTCAAAGAGATCGGTGCCGACTGTGTTTTATCACTGGGTGGCGGATCAACGATTGGCCTCGGAAAGGCCATTGCCTACAGGAACGATACGCCGCAGCTTGTCATTGCGACGACGTATGCCGGTTCCGAAGTAACGCCAATTTTAGGGCAGACGGAAAACGGGGTCAAAACCACGGTTCGCGGCTCATCGATCCTACCGGAAACAGTCATTTATGATCCGGAACTAACCATCGACCTCCCTGTCAAGATGAGCGTTACGAGTGGCCTGAACGCCATGGCGCACGCTGTTGAGGGACTTTACGCCCAGGATCGCAATCCCATTGCCTCCATGATGGCGATGGAGGGCATCGCCGCTTTGCAGAGAGCCCTCCCTGCCATAGTCGAAAGCCCCCGGGATCGCACTGCCCGCGCAGACGCCCTTTACGGTTCCTGGCTCTGCGGTGTCGTTCTGGGAGCTGTCGGCATGGCGTTACATCACAAGCTTTGCCATACGCTCGGCGGGAGTTTCGACCTGCCGCATGCAGAAACTCACGCGATCCTTCTGCCGCACACAATCGCCTATACCGAACAAGCTGTTCCCGAATTGCTTGCCCCTGTCGCGCAGTTGTTCGGAGCATCGGGCGCCGGTACGGGTCTTTATGATTTTGCGCTTCGCATCGGCGCCCCCATGAGACTGCGAGATCTGGGGGTGACAGGTGAAGATCTTGATAAGGTGGCGGCGCTTTCCGTCCGCAATCCCTACTGGAATCCCCGTCCTCTGGAGGTTGGCGCAATCCGGGCTCTACTCCAGAATGCATGGGAAGGCGTAAGGCCTGGTTGATACTCGAAGGACTGCCTCCAATGGGCCGCGACCAAACAACGGGCCTCCATGCAAATTCCGGCGCACTCATCGACGTGAGCCACGATGACTTCTTCCAGCACAAAAGGAGCAGCAATGACTAGTTACTTCACGGAAGAGGCCTCAGTTGATGCGGTAAACGGGCGGATGGGCGCGGACATCGATCCTCGTTTGAGGGAAATCATGACGTGTCTTGTGACGCATCTCCACGCCTTCATCAAAGAGGCTCGACTTTCACAAGAGGAGTGGGAGGTCGCGATCGATTTTCTCACGGAGACGGGCAAAATCTGCTCCGAGCAACGGCAGGAGTTTATCCTCCTGTCCGACACGTTGGGGGTGTCCATGCTGGTCGACGCCATCAATAATCGCAGGCAACCCGGCGCCACGGAAAATACGGTGCTGGGTCCTTTTCACGTGCTTGGAGCACCACGTCATGAGATGGGCGAATGTATCACTCTCGACGGCAAAGGCGAAAGCTGTCTGTTCGAGGGCAGGGTGACTGATCTCGGCGGCAACCCTATTGAGGGTGCAAGTATCGATGTATGGTCAGACAATGCCGATGGTTTTTACGATGTGCAGCAGCCTTCGCTTCAGCCTCGATGGAATAACCGCGGGATATTCGTGACAGGTCCGGAGGGGCGCTACAGCTTTATCGGAATCAAACCGGTTTCATATCCCATTCCCGACGACGGGCCGGTTGGTAAAATGCTGAAACAGCTCGGCAGGCATCCTTATCGCCCTGCTCACATGCATTATATCGTCACAGCAGCGGGCTACCAAAAGCTTGTCACCCACACGTTCGTAGGGGACGACGTCTACCTCTCGTCTGATGCGGTATTTGGCGTCAAGTCCACATTGACTGCGCCTTATGAGCGGCTTGTAGACGGGATCACCAAGTGGCGATCACCGTTCGATTTTATCCTTAATCCAGCGTGAGCGTGCAAATTGCCATCTTGCCCAGCCAGAACGTAGCCGCCAGCGCCTGAGGGGGAACGCAATAGAAGGGCAGGTTGCCGTGCGGATGTCTCTACTCGATCCGGCAACCTATATCGTTGTAGAGTAGCTTGCCGGCGTCAAGGCTGGCCATGCGCCGGCTCGGCAGATGTCGTTGTCTCAAAACCACCGCGAACCCTTGCGCGACACGCATTAAACAGCATCCGGAATGCGCAGCGAGATCACGGTGCCCACCGCCTCTCGCGAGCGGATCTTCATGCGGCCGCCGTGCAGCGCGGTCAGCGAGCGGGAGATGGCGAGCCCGAGGCCGGAACCGCCCTTGCTCTTGGCATACTGGCTCTGCACCTGTTCGAAGGGTTGGCCGATCTTCGACAGCGCCGAGCGCGGAATGCCGATGCCGGTATCGGCGATGGTGACGAAGACGGCGCCATCGACGCGCCGCGTGCGCACCGCAATGCGGCCGCCGTTGTCGGTGAACTTCACCGCATTGGAGAGCAGGTTGAGCAGCACCTGTTTCATCGCCCGGCGGTCGGCCATCAGCGTCAGGCCGGATGAGATGCGCTGGTCGATGACGATGTTCTTTTCAGCCGCGGGCATGGCGGTGAAACGCAGGCTTTCCTCGATCAGCGGCACGAGATCGATGCGCTCACAGTGCAGCCTGAGGTGGCCGGCCTCGATCTTCGACATGTCGAGAATGTCGTTGATGACGTTGAGCAGATGTTTACCGCTGTCATGGATATCGCGGGCATATTCGTCGTATTTCAGCGAGCCGAGCGGCCCGAACATCTGGTTCTGCAGGATTTCCGAGAAGCCGAGTATGGCGTTGAGCGGCGTGCGCAGCTCATGCGACATATTGGCGAGGAATTCCGATTTCGCCTTATTGGCGGCCTCGGCGCGTTCCTTTTCCGCCTGATAGTTGGCGTTGGCCGTCGAAAGCTCGGATTTCTGGCTCTCCAGCGTCTGGCGCGAGGCGGAGAGATCACCGATCGTCGCCATCAGCCGCCGTTCGGATTCACGCAGCCGCTCCTGATGGCGTTTCATCAGCGTGATGTCGGTTCCCACCGAAACCCTGCCGCCGTCGCGGGTACGCCGCTCGTTGATCTGCAGCCAGCGCTCGTCGGCGAGCTGCACTTCCGTCGTGCGCGAATAGCCGGGGCCATCGGCATCGGCGATCCGCCGTTCGATGACCGGGCGGGCCGCGGCGGCATTGACGATCGAGCGCTCGGTGCCCGGCACCAGCACGCTGTCCGGCAAGCCGTAGGCCTGTTGGAAATGCGTGTTGCACATGACGAGCCGATCGTTCTTGTCCCAGAGCACGAAGGCTTCCGAGGTGCATTCGATGGCGTCGGCGAGCCGCTGGTCGGCTTCCGCATAGCGTTGGGCGAGCCGATGCTGTTCGGTCACGTCCATGGCAATGCCGATCAGGTGCATACGGCCGGAATTGCTGCGGATCACCTGGGCGCGGGCGCGCATCCAGACATAGTGGCCGCCAGCATGGCGCATCCTGAAGATCTGATCGACCTGGCCGGAATGGCCCTTGGCGATAGCGCGGGCGATCTCGTAGAGCCCGCCGTCATCGGGATGCATCAGCCGCGCGGCTTCGCCGAAGCCCATCGTCTTGTCGGAACCCGGCAGGCCGAGCATGTCGTACATCGAGCGCGACCAGAAGAATTCGCGGTTCTCGAAATCGAAGTCCCAGAGGCCGCAGCGGCCGCGCGACAGCGCCGTCTCGACGCGCAGGTTCGATTCCAGAAAGATGTCGTCGGCGTCGCGGGCGCGCTTCACCTGCGTGTAATAGGCATAGAGGATGACCAGCAGGATCGAGGAGATGCCGGCAAACAGCGTGACGTTGAGCGCCAGTTGTTCGCGCCAGAGGCGGCCGATCTCGTTGAGCGAGGTAGCGGCGACGATATAACCGCCGGTATTGCCCATCAACGTGATCTCGGCGTAATGCGGCACGCCGCCGATCGTCGTTTCGATGACGTCGGCGCGATCGCCGAAACGCCGGATCGCCGAGACCTCGGGGAAGAAATCGCCGACATTGCTGCCGACATACGAAAGCCCGGCGGTCGTCGCGGCAAAGACCTTGCCGCTTGCCTGCACGAGCAGCACGAAGGCGCCGTTATCAAGCCGGTCCTGCGGCAGGAACCTGGCGAGCCGGGCCTGCGCTTCTGCGGCATCGCCGCTGTCGAAGATGCCGGACGCATCGGCAAACACGGCAGACGCGGTCGCTGCCGAAAGCGCCGTGGCATGGCGGGCCGAGGCTTCCAGGCGGGAATATTCGCTGAGCATGCCGAGGAAATGCGACGCGGCGACAACGAAGAGGAAGGCGACGATCAGCGCCGGAATGGCGCGCTTCAGAAGCAGCTCGGCCTTCGGCAGATGCTGGAGAAGGGGTTCCGATGTCGCATGACCGGAAAGGCTGTCTCGCCAGGCTTTCAGCCCGTCAAAATCGACACGCAGCCGTCCTCCGGCCACGGTTGCCCGCCGCACGTCCATCATCTCTTTGCCTTGTCCCTCGTGTGATTCGCGCGCCGCTCGCTCGAACCTGACCTAGAGAATCATGGGTGATTCGCCTTGTCCAGAGGCAAAGGTAAAAATCCGTTAACTATTTATAATTTGGCGCTTTTCGAGCGATTCAATTCCGCTTGGCAAACGGCCGCCGAATTTTTTGCGACGGCCGACTGAGGCGAATTACCCTTTAAGCGTGCGCTCGACGATATCGCGCACGTCTGTGGAAAGGCCGGGAGCCTGCTCGATCTCGATCAGCGCCGAGCGGGCGTGATCGGCCCGCGCCGGTTCCAGCGAGCGCCAGGAGCGCATCGACGTTAGAATGCGGGCGGCAAGCTGTGGGTTGCGCCCGTCGATATCGAGAATCTGATCGGCAAGGAAGCGATAGCCTTCGCCGTCGGCGCGGCCGAAGCCGGTCGGGTTGGCAAAGGCGAAGGTGCCGACCAGCGACCGCATGCGGTTCGGATTGGTTCGCTTGAACAGCGGATTTTGCATCAGGGCGCGGACCCGCTCCAGGGTTTTCGCGCCGGGAATGCCGGCCTGGATTGCGAACCATTTGTCGATGACCAGCGCATTTCCGGCGAAACGGTCGCGGAAGCTTTCCAGCGCCTCGCTGGTCTCGGCACTGTCGGGGAAACGATGAGCGAGGATGGTCAGCGCATGGCTGAGGTCGGTCATATTGTTGGCTGCATCGAAGGCGGCCTTGGCGCGGGCCGGCGTCTGCTCGGCATGCGAGAGATAGGTGAGGGCAGTGTTTCGCAGCGCCCTGAGGCCGGCGTTTTTCGCGTCCGGGCTGAAATCGCCCGGTGTCGTCATCGCGGCGTAAAGGCCGGCAAAAACATCCTTTCCGGCCTCGGCGATCTGTTTCAGGATTGCCTGCCGGCCGGCGTGGATGGCATCGGGATCGTTGTTGCTGCCGAGTTCGCGGGCAATATCGGATTCGCTCGGCAGCGCCAGCGCCTGAGCGCGGAACGCCGGCTCGAGGCTCTGGTCGGCGGCCGCCGCAAGCAGCGTCTCGACGAATGTCGCTTCGCAGATGACAGGCTTGCCCTCACGGGCGTCGCGGGCGGCTTTCAGGAGGTTCGGCAGCGCCAGATCGGTCAGAGCCTGCCAGCGAGCGAAATGATCGGTTTCATGGCGGGCAAGGTGGGCGAGATCGGCCGGGCTCTGATCGAAATGCAGGTTGATCGGTGCCGAGAAGCTGCGGTTGATCGAAACGACCGGGCGCGAGCCGATGCCGTGGAACACCGCTGTCTGGGTACGGCCTGTGAGATGCAGCACCTCGCCGGAATATTCCGCGCCCTCGACCGAGCTCGGCTCGAGTTTGCCGCCGTTTTCGCCGAAGAGGGCCAGGCTGAGCGGAATATGCATCGGCTCCTTGGTCGGCTGGCCGGGCGTTGCCGGGATCATCTGCTCGAGCGACAGGGTGAAGCTGCCGGCCGCCGCATCATAGCTGCCCGATGCGGTGACGAGCGGCGTGCCGGCCTGATGGTACCAGAGCGAGAATTGCGCGAGGTCGCGCCCGCTCGCATCCTCGAAGCATTTGACGAAATCCTCGATCGTCACGGCCTGGCCGTCATGGCGATCGAAATAGAGGTCCAGGCCCTTCTTGAAGCCGTCCTTGCCGAGCAGCGTCGCGATCATGCGCGTGACTTCGCTGCCCTTCTCATAGACGGTCGTCGTGTAGAAATTGTTGATCTCGCGATATTTCGTCGGCCGTACCGGATGGGCGAGCGGGCCGCCATCTTCCGGGAATTGCTCCGATTTCAGGTGGCGCACCTCGGCGATGCGCTTGACCGGGCGCGAGCGCTGGTCGGAGGAGAATTCGTGATCGCGATAGACTGTCAGGCCTTCCTTGAGGCATAGCTGGAACCAGTCGCGGCAGGTGATGCGGTTGCCGGTCCAGTTGTGGAAATATTCATGCGCGATGATCGCCTCGATATTGGCGTAGTCGGCATCGGTCGCGAGCTCCGGATCGGCAAGTACATATTTGTCGTTGAAGACGTTGAGGCCCTTGTTCTCCATCGCCCCCATGTTGAAGTCGGAGACGGCGACGATCATGAAGATGTCGAGATCGTATTCGCGTCCGAACCGCTCTTCGTCCCATTTCATCGAGCGTTTCAGCGCGTCCATCGCATAGGCGGCGCGCGGCTCCTTGCCATGCTCGACATAGATCTTCAGCACCACCTCGCGGCCGGACATGGTGGTGAAGGTGTCTTCGACAACGCCGAGATCGCCGGCGACGAGCGCGAAGAGATAGCTCGGCTTCGGATGCGGGTCGAACCAGGCGGCGAAATGCTTGCCGGGGCCGTAGCCGGCACCGCCGAGGAAGTTGCCGTTCGACAAAAGCAGCGGGTTGGCGTCCTTGTCGGCGATGATGTTGACCGTGAACGGCGCAAGCACGTCGGGCCGGTCGGGGAAATAGGTGATACGGCGGAAGCCTTCGGCCTCGCATTGCGTGCAGTAGATGCCGCCGGTGCGGTAGAGGCCCATCAGCTGGGTATTGGCTTCGGGATTGATGACCGTGGTGATCGTCAGCTCGAAGGGCGCACTCTCCGGCAGGTCGCGCACCGTCAGGCTTTCCGGTGTCGCGTCATAACGCGCAGGATCCATCTCCACCTGGTCGAACAGCAGCCCCGACAGCGTCAGCTCGTCGCCGTCGAGCACGATCGGCGCCGTCGGATCAGTGCCCGGGCGGCGATGAAAGATCAGACGGGCCTCGACTTTTGTCTCCGTTGGGTCGAGTTCGAAGGTCAGGTCCACGCGTTCCAGCACGAAGTCGGTGGGACGGTAATCTGCCAGATGAATGACCTGGCCGGTATCTGTTCGCATGGTGTTTCCTGAAGACCGTTATTTGACAACCGCGGAATACAGAGGCGGGCGCACTCTGCCATAAATTTGCCGGGCATGATTACATTAAAGTCTGAACTAAAGTTAAAGCAAATTGCCCGCGAACACGAAGTTCGCGGGCAAAATACCTGATTGGGACGGATGACTGCGGCTGCCAGGGAGGGAGACTCTACTTCAGATTGAGCGCGGCCTTGATCGTCGCGTCGCTTTCGGTCCGCTGCACGACGACGCCATACCAGCCGAGCCCGTCGTAATCCTCGTAGCCGAGGGTGCGTGCGAAGGCGACGATCGAGCCGTCATTGTCGTAATAGCTGCCTTTCGCCTGGCCGTTGGGGTTGGCGAGGGCGAAATGCGAAAACAGCAGGGCGGGATTGGTGGTGGCGATCACCCGGCTCTTGCCGTCGAGCAGCATGACCGTCGTTCTTTCCGCCAGCTGCGGCGGTAGGTTCGCCTCCTTCTCGACGATCGCCTGGCCCTGGTTCTGCCAGTCGAAATAGACGCCGAGCGTGCCGACCAGCCGTCCGTCGAGCTTGCCCTCTTCGCGGATGCCCGTGGCATAGACAAGCGCATGCCTGTTGTCATGGATCGGGCTCGCCTTGACCTCGTCGACGATATAAGCGTCGCCGGAGGAACAGGCAGACGCCGCGCGGAACCACGGATCGCCGGCAAGGCTGGTGCCGGCGATCTTGCGCTGGAACTTGGGATTGGCGGACGCCATCACCTTGCCCGAGAGATCGGTCATGACGAGATCGAGATAGACGGTGTAGAAGCGGTTGATGGCGCCGAGACGCTCTGCCGCAAAGGCGACGGTTTCCCGATCCGGGTTCTGCAGCGCCTGCCAGAGTGCCGGGTCCGTCGCCCACCAGCGCACATCGGCCGTGCGCTCGAAAAGGTTGCGGACGATGAGCTGCACCAGCGTCTGCGCGAGATCAGTGAGGCGGACGCCCTCCATCTCCTCGACCAGCGAATCCGCCATGGCGCGGCTGAGGCCGATGCGGCCGAGCACGTTGCTCTCGAACCTGCCGGTGATGTCGGTGGCGATCTGCGCCAGCCGCTGCACCTCGTTGGCAACGACCGCAAAACCCTTGCCGGTCTCGCCGGCCCGTGCCGCCTCGATCAGCGCATTGATCGCGAGCAGCTTGATCTGCTTGACGATATGGGTGTTGTCGGCGCTGAAGCGCTCGAGGTCGGTGCTGATGCCGTCGGTGACGACGCGCATGGACCGCGGTGTCGCATTCTGCGACTGGGCAATGGTTTCGGCGCTAAGCGGCTTCATCAAATGGGATCCTGGAAGGAGCGGGCACTTGTTTATGTGGTGAAGAAAAATTTCGAGATCAGCGATAAAAACGATGCTTGCCTATGGTTTTCAATTGGTTAACGGCTCGCCCCGCGAGATGAACATTTTCGGGGTGAATGGCTCAAAACGGGAAATTTCAGAGCAGTGGCGCATAAGCAGCACGGTTGAGCCTGCAGCTGGCGGCGATTCTGTGATTCTCTGATGTTGCTTGCGGTTTTTTCGCCAATCGGGATTTTCTTTCGTTACGATGCAAGACGTCATCCACGGCGTTCCTGAGTCGAACGCGTCCCCCGTTCCGCTTAAGTCAGTATTAAGAGCCAGGATCATGCACTCGGTTCTCAGAAACCCGATGAGAGGCATTGCGCTAAAAGTCTCATCGGTCGTGGTCTTCCTGGCCATGCAGACCTTCATCAAGCTGGCCGGCTCGGAGATCCCGCCGGGTCAGGTAACGTTCTGCAGATCGTTCTTCGCGCTCTTCCCGATCATCGCCTATCTCGCCTATATCGGGCAGTTGCGCGCCGCCTTCTACACCGCCAATCCGGTCGGTCACCTCAAGCGCGGCACGATCGGCATTATGTCGATGGCTTTCGGTTTCTACGGCCTCCTGCATCTGCCGCTGCCGGAGGCGATCGCGCTCGGCTACGCCTTGCCGCTCGTTGCCGTCATCTTTGCCGCCGTCTTTCTCGGCGAGACCGTGCGCATCTATCGCTGGAGCGCAGTCCTGGTCGGCATCGTCGGCGTCGCCATCGTCTCATGGCCGAAGCTCACGCTGTTTCGCGAGGGCGGCATGGAGGCCGAACAGGCCGTCGGGGCGCTCTCGGTGCTGCTCTCGGCCGTTCTCGGCGGCATGGCGATGATCCAGGTGCGTCGTCTCGTCGAGGAGGAGAAGACAGCGACGATCGTGCTGTACTTCTCGCTCACCGCCTCGGTCTTCTCACTGGCCTCCCTGCCTTTCGGCTGGCTCATCCTGCCATGGCCGTCGGCACTCTATCTGGTCGCGGCCGGTTTTTGCGGTGGCGTCGCGCAGATCCTGCTGACGGAAAGTTATCGCCATGCCGACGTCTCCACCATCGCGCCGTTCGAATATACCTCCATCCTGCTCGGCAGCATCGTCGCCTATTTCGTCTTCGGCGACGTGCCGAGCGTCACCATGCTGATCGGCACGCTCATCGTCATCTCCGCCGGCATCTTCATCATCTATCGCGAGCATCAGCTGGGCATCGAGCAGAGAGAGGCGCGCAAGGCCACGACGCCGCAAGCCTGACGCCTGCAAGCTCATGATATCAAAGCTTTTAAGGCGAAAATCGCCGCGACGGGGAAATTGCTCGCAGAAAGCGAAAAGAATGGTGAATTCTTGGGATATCGTCCTTTCGTGGAATATGTTTGTTGAAGGTGAGAGAGTATCATTTATTCGAAGCCGTGCATGTCTGAATGGCCGCTGATGCCGGGAGGTCTTCGGTATTGCTGCTCCGAACGCTGGGCTGTGAGCGGAGGTGGAGAAAAGCATAATGGCATTCACGGCGGAGCAATTGGCGGGGAACTGCTCCTTTCTGCTGAGCATCCGCTTTTTGGCCGCGCAGATGCGCGGCATGTTCGATGCCGGCCCGCGGTTGGCGCGATTGCTCGCTTCGCATCAGCGCTGGCTTCTGACCCAGACCGCCTATGCCCTCAATCTGGAATATGATCCGAGCGACCCGACGTCGGGTTTCACCGCCGTTCGGCTGACCGCGCGCATCACCGCGCATAAGGTGGCGAGCCGCAACACCGTGCTCGCCTTCATCGAAGAGCTCTTTACCTACCGCTTCATTGTTCACACGCCCGGCGACGAGCGGCGGCGGCCACGGCATTTCGAGCCGGCCGATGTCAGCCATCAGGCGATGTTTGCCTGGATTCTCGGCAATCTCGGTGCGCTCGACCTGCTCGACGGCGGTCAAAGAGCAGCGTTTTTCCAGGCAAACCCGACATTGATGCGGCTCGTTCAGCCGCGCATTGCCCGCCATTGCCTGGAGGATGCCGCCTGGCGAGAGCCGCCGGAACAGGTGGCGCTGTTCCTCTGGACGGAAGCCGGAGGCCTCGTCGTCGACAATTTCATCGCCCGGATGGATATAGAACACACCGAGGCGGAGAGGTATTCCGTCGGCCGCGTCGAAACCCGCGCGCTCGCGGCCGATTTCATGATGTCGCGCACCCACCTCCAAAGGCTGTTGGCAAAGGCGGCGCAACGCGGCTGCGTCGGCTGGGACGACGAACCACGCAAGGCGCATCTCTGGATATCACGGAAGTTCGTCGAGGAATACTGCGCCTGGCAGGCGGTCAAATTTGCCTATGTCGACGAAGCCTTCGAATGGGCAAAGGCCCGGATGGATGAGACGGCCGGCTGATCAGAGAACGATTGCCGCTGCACTCACGCCCTCGCGTCCGCCAGCATCGGCCGGCTTCACCGAAAGCTCGCGCTCATATTCCCGCGCGGCGCAGATCGCGACGCGGATATGCTCGAACGTGTCGATTGTGCGCAAAAGCGAGAGGATCGTGGACATTTTCAAGTACTCGTGGATTTGACGCGAAAGGGCAGGCAACCCGCCTGCCGCTCAATATTGCTGGAAGTCCGAAAAAATCGCGTTCGGACGCGCCGTGCGGCTGTTGATGCCGGTGCCGCGGGCAATCATTTGTTCGTTCGTGGCAAAGCCGAAACGGCTGTAGCCTTGAGTGGAACGAACCTGGTCGCCGGCGAGGCGAAGGGTTTCAAACCCGCTATGGATAGGACGAAAACGCTTGTTCATGGCCTTGGTTCCTGTGATTCCTCCCAAGACACAGCTGATATTGCGATGCAGCATAGATTCCGCAATGCACCACGGCGGGATGCAGCCATGCATCCAACGCATAGATAGATTCATAAATTCTTCAACTTTGGCTAATTTCTAAGCAAAGAGAGGGACTTAAGCTTCGCTTGAAAGGCGAGCAGGTCGTTCCAGGCCAGCCTTTTATTGACCGGTGCGGTTAACAGATCCTGCGGATGCAGGCTGGCTATGGCAGGAATGACACAGTCCGCCACGGCAATCTCCTTCCAGCGGCCGCGCAGGCCGTGGATCGTGTCGTTTTCGCCGAAGAAGAAGCGGGCCGAAAAATTGCCGAGCAGCAGAATCGCCTTCGGTTCGGCCAGCGCGATCTGCCGTTCGATAAACGGGCGGCAGATGTCCATTTCCGCTGCCGAGGGTGCGCGATTGCCGGGTGGCCGCCAGGGGATGACCTGCGTCAGCAAGACGCTCGAACGCGTCAGCCCGATCGCCGCTAGCATCTTGTCGAACAGCTGGCCGGATTTTCCCGAGAAGGGCGCGCCTTCGCGATCGTCTTCGGCGCCCGGCGCCGAGCCGATCACCATGATACCGCTTTCGGCATCACCGGTGGCAAAGATGGTCGAGCGGGCGCTGTGCTTGAGATTACAGCCGTTGAAGGCTTCGATCGCGGTCTTGAGTTCTGCGAGCGACCGCGCCGTTTCGGCGACGAAACGCGCCTGTTGCACAGCCTCGCCATCCGGAATCGCCGGTTGGGGGCCGGACGCGGCGATCGCGGCGGGCGCCGGGCGTGCTGCTACATGCGGACGCGGCGGTGTCCGGCCTTCCCCGGGACCGGAACGTTCTTCGACGGAAGGTTGCGGCTGCACCTGTGTCGCCGGGCGCCGGGCAACCTTCATCGCCTCGAACTCGGCGAAGCGGTCGATCGCCTCTTCTTCCAGCAGCCATTCCACGCCGGCATCCGCATGGAAATGCAGAAGCGCTGCAAGCTCGGCGGGGGAAAGGTCGTTGGCGGAGATCATCCGACAGGTTTAGCGGAGAGACTGTGGCATGGAAAGGGCAGGCGACAGATTGCCCGCCCTTGCCGGCGCTATTGCACAGTCCATTGCGCGATGTCGTCGCGTTCGCCGATCAGCGCCAGGCCGTGGGCGATCGACAACAGCTCGCCGCCGCTCTCGATCTTGTCGCTGTCGAAGCGCTCGGTGAAAATGCGCCGCACCGCCGGCACGAAGGAGGTGCCGCCGGTCAGGAACACCTTGTCGATCTCCGACGGTTTCGTCTCGGTCTTGTCGAGCACTTCGTCGAGCGCGCCTTCAATACGGGCGAGGTCATCGACGATCCAGCTTTCGAAATCGCTGCGCTTGATCGTGCGATGGCCGCCGCGGCCGAGCGGGGCGAAATCGAACGGAGCCTCTTCGGCGGAGGAAAGCGCCATTTTCGTTGCAGAGACGGCCTGATAGAGCGGATAGCCCTCGTCATGGTCGATCAGGTCGACGAAGATCTCCAGCTTCTCTGGTTCCAGCGCCGTGCGCACCAGCTTCTTGAGATCCTCGAATTCCCGCGAGGTCTTGAAGATCGACAGCTGGTTCCAGCGGCTGAAGCTCGCATAGTAGTTTGACGGCACCTCAAGGATCTTGTCGAAGCTCTTGAAATGGCTGCCCTTGCCGATCTGCGGCGCGACGATGTTGTCGATCATGCGCGCATCGAAATGGTCGCCGGCCACACCGACACCCGAATGGCCGATCGGCGTTGCCGTCAGTTTGCCGGCCCTGCTCTCGAAGCGGATCAGCGAATAGTCCGTCGTACCGCCGCCGAAGTCGGCGACGAGCACGGTCGCATCGGACTTCAGGTTCTGCGCAAAGTAGAAGGCAGCCGCAACAGGCTCGTAGACATAATGAATTTCCGGAAAGCCGAACCGCGTCAGCGCCTCGTTGTAGCGCTGCACCGCAAGCGCCGGGTCCGGATTGGCGCCGGCGAAATGCACCGGACGGCCGGCGATGATGCGGCTGGCATCATCGGGCCAACTCTCGCCTGCGTAATGGCGAAGGCGCCGGATGAAGATTTCCATCAGGTCTTCGAAGCTCTGCCGCTTGCCGAAGACGATTGTGCCCTGGAAGAGCGCGCTGGCCGCAAAGGTCTTGATCGACTGCAGGAAGCGGCAGTCGCCGGGATTGTCGATGAACTGGCGGATCGCCGCATGGCCCGCCTCCACCTTCAGCGCCGAAGCGCCGAGCTGCGCGTCCTTCATGAAGGACAGCGCCGTGCGCATGCTGTCGGCCGTGCCTGCCGTGCTCGTGAACGCCATCGAGCGTGTCGCCCCGCCATCCGCCATGGCGAGAACCGTATTCGTCGTGCCGAAGTCCAAACCCAGCGCCTGAGCCATGCCCGCACCTCTTCATGCCGATTGTTATTGGAGACGGAGCGTTGCTCCGCAAGGGCGTGGGAACGCCCGGATCAAGGAGGGCGGGTGATGCCACAGAGGCGTGACACATTCAAGAGGAGCGAAAGTTGATGTGATCGAGGCGCACTTCTTCTCCCGGTGAAAGAAGAAGTGCGCCGCAAGGGGCAATCGGCAATGCCGAACTCAGAGGGCCGTCATCACTCGGCAGCCATTGCCCTTGCCTCTTGTACCTGCGGCTCCTCGACCTTCTTTCCGCCGATCAGGCGGCCGAGGAAATTGCCGAAGCGGTCCATCTCGACGAAGATGACCGGGGTGATGAACAGCGTCAGCATCTGCGAGACGATCAGGCCGCCGACAACGGCGATACCGAGCGGCTGGCGCAGCTCGGAGCTTGCGCCGGTGCCGAGCGCGATCGGCAGGGCACCGAGCAGGGCGCAGAAGGTCGTCATCATGATCGGCCGGAAGCGTCGCACGCAGGCCTCGTGGATCGCCGCCGTCGCCTTCTCGCCCGTCGTGCGCATCGTCTCCACCGCCACGTCGATCATCATGATTGCATTCTTCTTGACGATGCCGATCAGCATCAACAGGCCGATGAGGGCGATGATCGACAGGTCGAAGCCCATGATCTTCAACGCTAGCAGCGCACCGAAGGCCGCCGCCGGCAGGCCGGAGAGGATGGTGAGCGGATGGATGAAGCTTTCATAGAGCACGCCGAGCACGACATAAATGGTCAGAATGGCCGCCAGGATCAGATAGGCGGTATTGCCCTGCGACTGCTGGAAGATCTCCGCCGTGCCGCCATAGGAGGTGAAGACGTCTGCCGGAACGCTGATGTCCTTCTTGATCTGATCGATCGCCGCCGTGGCATTGCTGAGCGACACTCCTTCCGGCAGGTTGAAGGAAACCGTGGTCGAGACCAGCTGGCCCGTCTGGTTGATGGTGACCGGGCCGGTGGTGCGTTGCACATGCGCGAAGTTCGACAGCGGCACCAGGCTGCCATTGGAGGAGGCGACACGGATCTCCGACAGCTTCTGGTCGTCCCAGGGTTTGCTGGTGTCGTATTCGACGATGACGTCGTAGCTGTCGCCGGTCGACTGGATTTCCGCAGCCGCATATCCGCTGAAGGATTCCTGCAGGGTCGTGCGAAGCGTGTCGTTGTCGATCCCGTAAGCGGCTGCCCGCTCGGTGTCGATGACGATATTGGCCTGCAGGGCGTTGTTCTGGGCGTCCGATGTCACATCGGTGAACAGGTCTCGGTCGCCACGCATCGCCGCCTGGATCTTGCCGGCCCACAGGTTGGTCTGATCGGCGCTCAGCGCCTGCACCACCAGCTGATACTGGCTGGCGGTCTGGCGGCCGCCGAAACGCAGGCTCTGGTTCGGCGTCACGAAGGCCTGCAATCCGGGGATCTTGTTGATCGCCGTGCGCAGCTCGCGCAGCGTCTGGTCAAGCGGCGGACGCTCCGTCTTGTCCTTGAGCTCGACGAACATCGAGCCGTTGTTCTGCGGTTTGTTCGGGTTGCCGCCGATCGTCGACATCACGTGATTGACCGCCGGGTTCGCCTTGACGGCGGCTGCCGCCTGCTGCTGCAGCGCCTCCATGGCGGAATAGGAAATGTCCTGCCGCGCCTGGGTGCTGACCGTCAGGCGGCCGATATCTTCCTGCGGGAAGAAGCTCGTCGGCAGCGTCATGAAGAAATAGACCGTCAGCGCCACCGAGCCGAGGAAAACCCCGAGGATCGTCAGGCGATGCTGCAGGCACCAGCCGACCGCCCTGTCATAGCCGTTGAGCGTCCGCTCGAAGCCGGCATCGAAGATGCGGATGAGGAGCGGCGGGCGGCTGTGATTGTTGGAGAGCCGCGAGCCGAGCATCGGCGTCACGGTCAGCGAGACGATCGCCGACGAGATGATGGCGATGGCGACCACCATGCCGAATTCGTTGAATACCCGGCCGACGACGCCGCCCATCAGCAGGATCGGGATGAACACCGCGATCAGCGAAACCGACATGGAAATGATGGTGTAGCTGACTTCGCCGGCACCCTTGATCGCCGCTTCCCGCACCGGCATGCCTTCCTCGACATGGCGCAGGATGTTTTCGAGCATGACGATCGCGTCGTCCACCACCAGCCCCACCGCGAGCGTCAGCCCGAGCAGCGAGATGTTGTCGATGCTGTAGCCGAGCACATACATCATGCCGAAGGTCGAGATCAGCGATAGCGGAACGGCAAGTCCCGGAATGATCGTTGCCGTGGCATGGCCGGTGAAGAGGTAGATGACCAGGACGACGAGACCGATCGTCAGCAGCAGCGTGAATTTCACGTCGGCAATGGCGGCGCGAATCGGTTTTGCGGCATCGTTCATGACGATGGTGTTGACCGAAGGCGGAATTTCCGCGTGCAGCTGCGGCAGCTTGGCGTTGATCGCATCGACGACATCGACGGTGTTGGCATCCGGCTGACGCTGGATGGCGAGAATGATGCCGCGCTGGCCGTCATACCAGCTGCCGGTATACTGGTTCTCGACACTGTCCTGCACTTCGGCGATATCGCCAAGGTGAATCGGCGCGCCGTTCGGATTGGCAATGACCAGCGAGCGGAATTGCTCTGCGTTGGTGCGCTGCGTATTCGCCGTGATGGTCATGCTCTGCGAATTGTTCTGCAGCGTGCCGACAGGCTGCTGGCTGTTGGCCGCAGACAGCGCCTTGTTGACGGTATCGATGCCGATGCCGCGGGTCAAAAGCTTGTTGGGATCGACCTCGACGCGCACGGCATAGGTCTGCGCACCGTAGACGCTGACCTGGGCAACGCCCGGAAGTGTCGACAGCGACGGCGAGATGATGTCCTCGGCGATCTCGTCGAGCTTGCTGCGCGGCAGGGTGTTGCTCTGCACCGAGAGCAACATGACAGGCGCGTCGGCCGGGTTGGTCTTGCGGTAGCTCGGCGGCGTCGTCAGATTGTCGGGCAGTTGCCGGGTCGCATGCGAGATCGCCGCCTGGACGTCGGCTGCAGCCGCGTCGATATCGCGGTTGAGATCGAACTGCAGCACGATGCTGCTGCTGCCGAGCGAGCTCGATGCGCTGATTTCGCTGATCCCGGGAATGGTCTCGAACTGCTTGATCAGCGGTGTCGCAACCGACGTCGCCATCGTCTGCGGCGAGGCGCCGCTCAACTGTGCCGAAACGTTGATAGTGGGAAAATCGACCTGTGGCAGGGCTGCGACCGGGACGAGCTGGTAACCGGCAAGGCCGGCCAGAATGACGCCGATGGCAAGCAGCGTCGTCGCGACGGGGCGCTGGATACAGAAATTGGGGATCATTGCTGAGCTCCCACCGCGATCGTCTCGGATTGCTGCTGCCGAGGCTCTTCGGCGGAAGCGACATCAAGCGCCTTTTCGTCGAACTGCTCGTTGATCGCCTGCTCGTCGCTGAGCTGGCCCTGGCCCTCGACGACGACATGATCGCCGGCCTGAAGGCCCGATTCGATGGCGGTGAAGCCGCCATTGGCGCGGGCGATAGTGACCGGCGTCAGATGTGATTTGCCGTCCTTGGCGACGAAGGCGAGGAAACCGTCGGGGCCGGGGCTGACGGCAACCGTCGGCACGACCACCTGCTGTTCGTCATTGTCGAAATGTACCACGATGTTGACCGACTGGCCGGGCCAGAGCGCGCCGGAGGCATTCTCGAATTTCGCCTTGGCGAGGATCGTGCCCGAGGCGGTGTCGACCGTGTTGTCGTAGAAGCTGATCTCGCCCTTCCTGACCTGCCCCTTGGTGGACGCGGGAACCGTGCTGACCTCGACCGGACCGGCTGCCAGGGCTTTTTTCAGCACACGCAGATAGCGTTCCTGCAGGTGGAATTTCACATAGATCGGATCGTATTTGGCGATGGTGACGATTGCCGAGCCGGCATTGAGGAAGGCGCCCTTGCTGATGGCGATATCGCCGAGCCGGCCGTCGAAGGGCGCGCGGATGTCGGTGTTTTCGAGGATGATCTGATCGGAGGCAAGGGACGCCTTGTCGGCATCGACCGTGGCGGCTGCGGTATCGCGGGCGGCGACCGCTTGGTCGAGGCTCTGCTGGGTGCCGGCCTTCTGGTTGAAGAGATCCTGCGCGCGTGTCAATGCGGTCTCTGATTCCGCAAGGGTTGCCGTGTCGCGCACGATCATCGCATTGTCCTTGTCGACAGCCGCCTTGGCCGTCCGGTCGTCCAGCTTGGCGATCAGATCGCCGGCTTTGACGGTCGCCCCATCCTGCGCATTGATGCTGACGATCAGGCCCTGTTCCTGTGCGGCGATGGTCGTGTTGTCATCGGCATCGGCCCAGCCGGAAGCGGTCACATCCATCGGCAGCGTCGTTTTCACCGCCGCGACTGTTTTGACGACGGTCGGGCCGCCGCCGCCACGTCTGCGCCCGCCGCCCTGCTGTTGCCCACCGTTCTGCGCCTGATCGCCCTGTGCCTGATCACCATGGGCCTGATCACCATGGTCTTGCTGCCCGCCGCCATTGCCGCCGGCCGGCTGCTTGATGAACTGCGAGAGGTAGGGAATGCGGGAGGCATAGGGGAGCAGATTCCCGGATTGCCAGACGCCGACGGCGGCAACTGCGATAATGCTGACGGTGATCCAAAATTTCTTCATGGGCGAGACCGGTTTTTGGGCAAGGTTGCGGGGGCAAGGTTGCGAATTTTATGCCCTGATAGAGCCGCTTATATTGCGGCGCAAAAAAGACATAATTCCCGGTTCGCGATCACTAAGTGGTTATAACGGCTTAAATTTTTGTAATGAATATTCCGTAATATTCAAACTATACTAATATAGACCCAGAGTAACTCGATGCCGTTCGACGGCGCTGGGGCAGGCGGCTCACGACGAGACGATATCAACCCCGCAAGCCGTCGATTGCGCGGGGAAAAACAGGGAAAAACCAAAGAAGGCAGGTCGCCATGACCGAGTTGAACGCCAGCGAATTTCGCACTCTCATAACCAGCGTGTTTCCTGAACTCACGGCCTCCGTCTTCAAGCTGGCGGCGAAGAGCTGGGATTCACTTGCCGTCGACGTCGACGACACGCTGATCTTCAAGTTTCCCCGCCATCCGGGCGCGGAACGAGCACTTGTGAAGGAAGCCGCCTTGCTCGACATCATCAGGCCGTCGCTGTCGATCGCGGTTCCCGACATGCGCATTCATGACGGGCCGCCGATCTTCTCCAGCCATGCCAAGCTCGAAGGCGAACATCTGATTGCCGAAGATTACGATGCGCTTCGCGAAGGCGATCGTCAGCACCTCGCCGAAGATCTCGCCCGTTTTTACGCCGAGCTGCACGTGCTCGATGCCGATCGCATAAGGTCGGCCGGCGCCGGGCCGATCCAGGCCTGGCAATCGTCGGATGCGGTGCGAACGAAGGCCTTGCCGCTGCTGCCGCCCGAGATCGGCAGCTTTGCACAGGCCATTATTTCCGATTTCGAAGCCTTGCCGCCCGATCCCCACGGCAAGACCTACGGCTTCTTCGACGGTCATGGCTGGAACATGGCGTTCGACCATGCACAAAAGCGGCTGAACGGCATTTATGATTTTGCCGATTCAGGCTTTGGGCCGTTGCACCAGGAATTCATCTATTCGAACTTCATCTCGCCCGATCTGACCGCCCGCATCGTATCGGCCTATGAAATGCTGACCGGACGCAAGCTCGACCGGCGGCGCATTGCGATCTTGACGGGCTTCCATCGTCTTTCCGAACTCGCCGAGCTTGCGGACGATCCGGCCCATGTCGAATTGATGGTGCGAAATGTTGCGACATGGGCCGCCGCCGCCCACGTCGCCTGAGGCGCAGCCGTCAGACGGATCGTGCCGCGCCGCCGTCGCAGCGGATTAGCGAGCCGGTGATGTAGCTTGCCGGCTGGCTGCAGAGGAAGGCGGCCGTTGCGGCAAATTCCTCCACCCTGCCGTAGCGGCCGACCGGAATGCGCGCTTCCTTGTCGGCACGGACCTCTTCGAGGCTCTTGCCCGTCCGCTTTGCCGCCGCCCCGTCGAGATCGTCGAGCCGTGCGGTCAGGATGCTGCCCGGCAAGAGCAGGTTGGTGGTAACGCCGAAACCCGCCACCTCCGAGGCAAGTGTCTTGCTCCAGCCGGCCAGGGCAGGGCGCAGCGTATTCGACAGCGCCAGATTGGCGATCGGTTCGATCACGCCGGAGGAGGCCACCGTCAGGATGCGGCCCCAGCCCTGCGCCTTCATGCCGGGCAGCAGCGCATTGGTGAGGGTAATCACGCGGGCGACCATGGAGAGGAAATAGATCTCGAGTTTTTCGCCCGTCATGTCCTCGGTCGTGCCGGGCGTCGGCCCGCCGGTATTGTTGACGAGGATATCGAGCCCGCCGAACTTCTCCTTCACCGCCGCCGTCACCGTCTCGACGAACCGTTCATCGCCGAGGTCGGCCCAGATCCAGTCGGCCCGGCCTTTGCTTTCGCTGTTGATCGCCTTGCAATTGGCCTCCAGTTGCTCGCCACTGCGTCCGCAGAGCAGCACGTTTGCGCCTTCGCGCGCCAGTGCCGCGGCGATGCCGAGACCGAGACCACGCGAGGAGGCGAGGACGAGCGCGCGTTTGCCTGTGATGCCGAGATCCATGATTGTCCTCCAATATCTCCAGAGCATTTCCGTTTTTCTTCGAATCACGAAAAGGCTCTATCTCTTTGTTTTCGCGCAACTCCGGACGGAAAACCGCTTCACACTTTTCCCGGAATTGCTCCAGGCGATGTATAAGGCGCAAGTGGCGGAAAAGGAAAGGGAGCGTGATCGGTTCGGCAACGTTTGAGAATTGACGTTAACGTAAACGTTATATAATTTTGCCTGCCGAGGCATATGATTGTGCGAATTGAAGATTGGCTGTCGTATCCCGGCTCGACAATGCTTTCTCGTTTTGACAAGAAAGTGACCATGAGGGATGACGGCCGCGTGCGGCCAAGCGGAGACGAGTGAATGACCGAGACGACTGAGCTGCCCGAACGCGAGAGCATGGAATTCGACGTCGTGATCGTCGGCGCGGGGCCGGCCGGTCTTTCTGCCGCAATCCGGCTGAAGCAGGTCAATCCGGAACTCTCAGTCGTGGTGTTGGAGAAGGGCTCCGAGGTCGGGGCGCATATCCTGTCCGGCGCCGTTGTCGATCCGATCGGTATCGATCGGCTGCTGCCCGGCTGGCGTGAGGAAGCCGACCATCCCTTCAAGACCGAGGTCAGCGCCGACCACTTCCTGCTGCTTGGGCCGGCCGGCTCGATCCGCCTGCCGAATGTGCTGATGCCGCCCTTGATGAACAATCACGGCAACTACATCGTCTCGCTCGGAAACGTCTGTCGGTGGCTGGCCACCAAAGCCGAAGAACTCGGCGTCGAGATCTATCCAGGTTTTGCGGCCACCGAAGTGCTCTACAATGACCAGGGCGCGGTCATCGGTGTCGCCACC
Organism: Rhizobium sp. BT04; assembly: GCF_030053135.1. Lineage (NCBI taxonomy): Bacteria > Pseudomonadati > Pseudomonadota > Alphaproteobacteria > Hyphomicrobiales > Rhizobiaceae > Rhizobium > Rhizobium sp. BT04. The sequence goes on from NZ_CP125652.1 coordinate 4,406,240, forward strand.
GGCGACATGGGCATCGAAAAGAACGGCGAACCCGGGCCGAACTATACCCGCGGCATGGAACTGCTCGGCAAATATGTGCTGATCGGCGAGGGCGTGCGCGGCTCGCTAGCCAAGCAGCTGATTGCCAAATTCGATCTGCAGAAGGATCGCGAACCGCAAAAATTCGGCATCGGCATCAAGGAGCTCTGGGAGGTCAAGCCGGAGCACCACAGGCAGGGCCTGGTGCAGCACTCCTTCGGCTGGCCGCTCGGCATGAAGACCGGCGGCGGCTCCTTCCTCTATCACCTGGAAGATAATCTGGTGGCGGTCGGCTTCGTCGTCCACCTGAACTACAAGAACCCCTATCTCTATCCCTTCGAGGAATTCCAGTGCTTCAAGACCCATCCGGCGATCCGCACCACCTTCGAGGGCGGCAAGCGGCTGTCCTATGGGGCGCGCGCGATCACCGAGGGCGGTTATCAGTCGGTGCCGAAGCTGTCCTTCCCCGGCGGGGCGCTGATCGGCTGTTCGGCCGGTTTCGTCAACGTGCCGCGCATCAAGGGCAGCCACAATGCGGTGCTGTCGGGCATGCTGGCGGCCGAGAAGGTGGCGGCGGCAATCGAAGCCGGGCGCAGCCATGACGAGGTCGCCGAGATCGAAAACGAATGGCGCAAGGGCGACATCGGCCGCGACCTGAAGCGGGTGAGGAATGTCAAGCCGCTCTGGTCGAAGTTCGGCACGGCCCTCGGTGTGGCGCTCGGCGGCTTCGACATGTGGACCAATACGCTGCTCGGCTTTTCGTTCTTCGGCACGCTGAAACACGGCAAGACCGATGCGCAGTCGCTGGAGCCGGCCGCCCAGCACCAACCGATCGCCTATCCGAAGCCGGACGGCGTCCTGACCTTCGACCGCCTGTCCTCGGTGTTCCTGTCGAACACCAATCACGAGGAGGACCAGCCGGTGCATCTGCAGGTCAAGGACATGGCGCTGCAGAAGCGTTCGGAGCACGACATCTATGCCGGCCCGTCGACGCGTTACTGTCCGGCCGGCGTCTATGAATGGGTGGAGAAGGAGGGCGAACAGACCTTCGTCATCAACGCCCAGAACTGCGTGCACTGCAAGACCTGCGACATCAAGGACCCCAACCAGAACATCAACTGGGTGCCGCCGCAGGGCGGAGAGGGGCCGGTCTATCCGAATATGTGATGCGGATGAACCCCACCGCCGACAATTTTCACGTGCGGGCGCCTTCGTGATCGCTTGTTGCGGGCGGCTGTTAGCCGTTCATTAACCATAATCTTCTTAGCTTGCGACATCTTCTTGACGCACTAAGGACACATTCATGACGATCTCGCGCCGGGGCTTCCTGATCGCTCTGCCCCTTTTTGTCGCCGGCTGCTCATCGACCGGCTTGAACAGCCAGACGAATTACGCCGCACTTCCGGACGAAAAATTCCCGCTGAAGCAGGTGCCGATCGACAAGATCAAGCCGGAACTCCGCCGCCAGGAGGTGGCCTATGAAACCACGCACGCTGCCGGCACAGTGGTGGTCGATACCCCGGCGCGGCGCGCCTACTATGTTCTCGGTGACGGCAGGGCGATGCGCTACGGTGTCGGTGTCGGCCGCGAGGGGCTGGCATTTGCCGGCGATGCCTATATCGGCCGCAAGGCCGAATGGCCGAGCTGGACGCCCACCGAAAACATGCAGCGCCGCGAAGAACGCTATCGCAAGCTCGCCGGCGGCATGCCGGGCGGCCCGAACAACCCGCTTGGCGCGCGGGCGATGTATCTTTATCGCGGCGGCGGCGACACGCATTTCCGCATTCACGGCACCAACCAGCCGCAATCGATCGGTCTTGCCATGTCGAGCGGCTGTATCCGCATGATGAACCACGACGTGATCGACCTCTATAGCCGCGTCGAGGTTGGCGCCAGGGTCGTCGTCATCCAGGCTTGAGCGACTAAAATCTAGTTCATTGAAAAAGCCGCCGCAGCGATCGCTGCCGGCGGCTTCGATTTTTGTTGGCCCCGGCTGGCGGTCAGCGGCGCGTCGCGGCGATACCCGTGGAAAGCGCGACGCCGATGCCGGTGATCACGGCGGCGCTGATTTCGGTGAGGCCGATCGGTTCGCCAAGCAGGAAGCCGCCGCCAAGCGTTGCCAGAACCGGCGTCAGCGCCGTGAAGGCGGCGGCCTGTGTCCCGCCGAGTCTTCTGACGGCGGTGCCGTAGGCCACCATGGCGACGAGGCCGGAAAGAACGCCCTGGCTCAGCGCCTGCAGACCGATTTCCTGCAGAGGAGCCTGCGGCAGCGAGATCCCGAAGGCGAGGGCAAGCGCGGCCATGATCAGGAAGGACCAGACGGCGATCAGTGCGCTCGCCTGCACGGCCGTCAGACCGGAGCGGCGGAAGGCATGGGTATAGCTTGCCCACAGAACGGCGCCTGCCGGCAGCAGCACGAAGCTCGTCCACGGCAGCGAGGCATCCGTCAGGCTATGTGTGAGCAGGACCAGCACGCCGGCGACGATTGCGGCAAGCCCGGTAATGCGCGTGCCGTCAGGTCTTTCGCCAAACAGCGCAATCCCGATCAGCGCCGCGGCGAGCGGCATCGAGCCGCCGAGCAGAATGCCGGAAGAGGCAGCCGGCGTCGAATGAATGGCCAGCGTGGTCAGCAGGAAGAAGACGGCGCCCGAGCCGGCGACCATGATTGCCAGCAGATGCAGCGGCAGGGCCTTCGGCAGCAATCCGGTCTTCAGCCAGACCGGTGAAAGCACCAGCGCCGGAATTCCGAAGCGGATCAGCCCGATGTCGATCGAGCCGAGCGGCGTTGCGGCGCTGTGGCGGGTGACGAGAAACCATGTCGCCCAGATCAGTACGGTAACAGTGCCGCCGGCATAGCCCAGCGCCTGCGATGGCGACTTGTCGTCGGAAAATGCAATGGTGGTCATCGTCCTGTCCTTTCCCTAGTCCGGAGCCTCTCCGGTTGAGAAAAGACTAGCGCCAGAGGGCAGGGCATGTCCTTGCTATCTATGGCTCAAAAATCATGCTAGACGCAATCTTCTGCCAATTAGTGCCGACAGGAATCGCGAAAATGCCAAATCTTGATAAATTCGATATCGCCATCCTGAAGTGCCTGCAGGAGGATGCGCGGGCCACCAATGTCGAGATCGCCGAGAAGGTGAACCTGTCGCCGTCGCCCTGCCTGCGCCGCATCCGCAATCTCGAACGTTCCGGCATCATCCGCGGCTACACGGCCGATATCGATCGCAAGGAGGTCGGTCTCGGCCTGACCGTCTTCGTCGAATTCAAGGTCGTCCAGCACAGCCGTGAAAATTCCGAGGCGCAGCAGAAGGCGCTGCTCGCCATCCCCGAGATCGTCTCCTGCTTCCTGATTTCGGGCACGGCCGATTTCCTCGCCGAGGTGGTGGTGGAAGATCTCGCCGCCTATGAGCGGCTTCTGACCGAAACGTTGTTGACCCTGCCGAATGTTAGCGACATCCGCTCGAACTTCGCCATCCGCAGCATTAAGACGCATGGGCCGTTGAAGCTGCCCGAGGGAAAATAATTCCCCTGTTTGCCGGCAGTTGTTCGGGGCATCTTCGGCCCGGGAGATTGCCGAAACCAGCCCCATCCGCCTGCCGCTTACCCCTCCCCAACCCCTCGCCACAAGGGGGAGGGACTAAGCCGGAGCGCCCGCCTCATTCCACTCGAAACGTCGCAGATATGGAAAACGGGTGCGGCAGGTTAAGCCCCTCCCCCTTGTGGGGAGGGGTCTTTCTTGAGGGTCTTGCCGTTTGCAAACGCTACAGCAGCGTCCCGCTGAGGATGAGCAGCGCCACCGAGAAGTAGATGACGAGCCCCGTGACGTCGACCAGCGTGGCGACGAAGGGGGCGGAGGCGCTGGCCGGATCGAGCCGGAGCTTCTGCAGCAGGAAGGGCAGCATCGAGCCGCAGATCGAGCCGAAGGTGACGATCCCGATCAGGGCGGCAAATACCGTAATGGCGACCATCTGCCAGTGCGGGCCGTAATCGTAGAGCCCGGCCGACTGCCAGAAGACGATGCGGACGAAGCCGACGAGGCCGAGGATGGCCCCGAGCACGATGCCGGTCGGCAGTTCGCGCAGGAGCACTTTCCACCAGTCGGAAAGCTTCAGCTCGCCGAGCGCCAGGGCTCGGATGATCAGCGACGTCGCCTGCGAACCGGAATTGCCGCCCGAGCTCATGATCAGCGGGATGAACAGTGTCAGCACCACGGCTTTTTCCAACTCGCCTTCGAAATGCTGCATGGCGCTTGCCGTCAGCATCTCGCCGAGGAAGAGGGCGGCGAGCCAGCCGGCGCGCTTGCGGATCATGCCGGCGAAGCCGATCTTCATGTAGGGCTGGCCGAGCGCCTCCATGCCGCCGAACTTCTGGGCCGCTTCCGTCGTGTCCGAAATCATCGTGTCGATTACGTCGTCGACGGTGACGATGCCGAGCACCTGACCATTCTCGTCAATGACGGGCAGGGCGAGCAGGTCGTGTTTGCGGATCAGCCGAGCGACATCCTCCTGCTTCATCAGCGGATCGGCTGAAACCGGCACGCCTTTCTGAGCCACCGAAAGGATGGAAGCATCCGGCTCGCCGGTGATCAGCCGGCGCAGCGTCACCACATGCATGAGCGCATGGCTGATCTCGTCGAGGACATAAATGGCGTAGACGGTTTCGCGCGAGCGTTCGACCTGGCGCACATGGTCGAGTGTCTGGGCGACCGTCCAGCTGTCAGGCACGCTGACGAACTCCGTCGTCATGATGCCGCCGGCCGTGCGCGGCGGATAGCCCATCAGGTGCTGGATCGCGATGCGCACCGGTTCGTCGAGGCTGGAGAACAGTCGGGCGCGGGTCTCGCCGTCGAGTTCGAGCAGCACGTCGGCGACGCGGTCATTCGACATGCCGTGCAGCAGCCGGGCGGCGTCCTCGGCGCTGATCAGTGCCAGGATCTGTGCTGCGTTGCGAAGCTCCGGCCGGTCGAGAATGTTGACGGCATAGTCGAGCGGCATGCCGCATAGCACACGCCCGGCGTCCTGGACGCTCAGCGCGTTCAACGCTTCGACGCGTTCGGCGATCGTTGCGCCGCGGCTGTTGTTGATGAAGGCACGGGCGGCATGGCCTGCCCGAAGAGGGAAGCGATTGATATTCATTTGAGGCTCGCCTTTCCGTCGATCCGCCGTAGCGTCCGATCGGGCGAGCCGACAGGAGTCGGTCAGCGCACGAGGGCCGCGTACGGCAAAGGCAATCGACTGCTACTGTCGCTTGGCATCGTTAAGATGGCTCCGTTGAAATCCGCGGAAGACAAGTGCCGTCCACGTGGATGCTAGGTGGTCCCGAACGCGAAAAAAGTCAAGCGGGGTAAATGCTTAACGCCAGAATGTCGCACCCCACGATGCGGCATTATGGGCGGGTACGGTTTATACGACGTTGCGGGAAACACCGGGCCTGCTGGCTGCGATCTCAGAATCCTGCAAGCACCGCCTTGCCCTTCATCCTGCCGCTTTCGACCATGGCATGCGCCGTCTTGAGGTTTCCCGCATTGATCGGCCCGACGATTTCTGAAAGCGTCGTGCGGATCTTTCCGGCGTCGACCAGCTCGGAAATCTTGTTCAGCAGCTTGTGCTGCTCGATCATGTCAGGCGTGCCGTAGAGCGGGCGGGTGAACATCAGCTCCCAATGAACGGACACGGCCTTGCGCTTGAAGGGCACGATGTCGAGGGTCTTCGGGTCGTCGATCAGCGCGAAGCGGCCTTGCGGCGCAATCGCTTCGACGATGTCGCCGATATGGCTATTGGTATTGGTGGTCGAAAATATGAATCCGGGCGCGCCGATGCCGAGCGCTGCCACCTGCGGCGCGATCGGTTGGGAATGGTCGACGACGTGATGCGCGCCGAGTTCCTTCACCCAATCCTGCGTTTCCGGCCGCGAGGCCGTGGCGATCACCGTCAGATCGGTCAATGCCCGGGCGATCTGAATGGCGATCGAGCCGACGCCGCCAGCCCCGCCGATGATCAGGATGGATCGTCCCGCTCCCGACACCGCGTCCTGCACCTTCAGCCGGTCGAACAGCGCCTCGTAGGCCGTAATCGAAGTCAGCGGCAAGGCGGCCGCAGCCGCGAAATCGAGGCTCTTCGGTTTGGCGCCGACGATGCGCTCGTCGACGAGATGGAATTCGGCATTGCTGCCCGGGCGGCTGATGACGCCGGAATAGAACACCTCGTCGCCGGGCTTGAACAGGGTGACATCAGCGCCGATGGCCGTGACGATGCCGGCGGCATCCCAGCCGAGTGTCTTGAGCTCGTCTGCGGACGGCGCGGAATGGGCGCGCACCTTCACGTCGACGGGATTGACCGAAACGGCTTTGATTTCGACGAGCAGATCGTGGCCCCTGGCCTCCGGCATCGGCAGCTCGACATCGATCAGCGAGGTCTCGGCGGAGATCGGTTGGGGCGTTTTGTAGGCGACGGCGCGCATGGGAAACTCCTGTGTTCGTTGCACGGAAGCTAGATGCGCATTATGTTCTGACAACGCAAGAATGCACAAATTCTGTACGTAGTACCCAAAAGGATACTGTAAAATGTCATTGCCGCGCGCCAAGCTCGTCAAGAATTTCCCCGGCTGCCCGGTCGAGGCGACGCTCACTTACCTCGATGGGAAGTGGAAGGGCGTGATCCTCTTTCATCTGATGGAAGGAACCCTGCGCTTCAACGAACTCCGCCGCAAACTACCGGCGGTGACCCAGCGCATGCTGACCAAGCAACTGCGCGAACTGGAGGAGTCCGGTCTGGTATCACGCACCGTCTATCCGGTCGTGCCGCCGAGGGTCGAATATGCAATGACGCCGCTCGGCATGACGCTGAAGCCTGTCATCCAGGCGTTGGCCGCCTGGGGTGACCAGTATGTCTTCTGCAGCCCGGAAGGCCGCGAGCTGCGCTTGGCCTCAGACGGTCTGCGCGCTCCGGTCGCGGCGTTCTAGGCGTAGCGAGGCTGCAAAGACGAAGAGGCCGAGGAAGGAGAGCGCTGCGCCGACATAACCGGTTGCCGCAAAACCGTAGCCCCAGGCGATGACGAGGCCGCCGAGCCAGGCGCCGATCGCATTGGCGATGTTGAAGGCGGAATGGTTGGACGCGGCGGCCAGCGTCTGCGCATCGGCGGCGACATCCATCAGCCGCGTCTGCAGCGCCGGTCCGGCGGCAAAACCGCAGCCGACGAGGAAGACGCAGAGGCCGAGCATGTAGGGATTGGCGGCGGTCAGCGAGAAGGTGGTCAGGACGACGATATTATAGACGAGCGAGCCGCCGATCGTGCCGAGCAGAGATTTGTCGGCGAGCCACGAGCCGATGAAATTGCCGGCATTCATGCCGACGCCGAAGAGAACAAGCATGATCGGAACGGCGGTTTCCGGCAGCATCGCCACCTCGGTCGTCGTCGCGGCGATATAGCTGAACATCGCAAACATGCCACCGTAGCCGACGGCGGCGATGCCAAGCGTCAGCCACACCTGCGGCCGGCGGAAGGCGCCGAGTTCGCGCAGGAACCCGGCCTCCTCGGAAACCCTGTCCTTCGGAACGTAGAACCAGATCAGCGCCACCGTCAGCAGGCCGAGCACGCCGACGGAGAAAAACGCCACCTGCCAGTCGAGCGACTGGCCGAAGAACGTCGTCAACGGCGTGCCGAGAAGGGTGGCGACGGCCAGGCCGAGCATGACGCGGCCGACAGCCCGGGCGCGGCGATGCACCGGCACCATCGAGGCTGCGACAAGGGCGGCGACGCCGAAATAGGCGCCATGCGGCAGGCCGCTGACGAAACGCAGCAAGGTGAAGGTCTCGAAGGTCGGCGCCAGCGCGCTTGATATATTGCCGATGGCAAAGACCAGCATCAGCGTCAAGAGCAAGGTGCGGCGCGCCATCTTCGCGGCGAGCACGGCAATGACGGGCGCGCCGATGACGACGCCGAGCGCATAGGCGCTGATGACGTAGCCGGCCTGCGGCGTTGTGACCGAGAAAGTCTCGGCGACATTGGGCAGCAGCCCCATGATCGCAAACTCGCCGGTGCCGATGCCGAAGCCGCCGCAGGCGAGCGCCAGTTGCACCAGCGCCACGGTCGTTGCCGACGGCAACTCTTCATCCGGCTGGCTATCGATGGAATCATGAATGGCGATCTGGCTCACGAGAGCTCCTCGAGGCGGTTTCTGCTTGGAAATGGCCCGTGACGCAGGCGCGGCCGCGAGCCGATCGTAAAATGGCGGGAGGTGGAGACCCATGTCCCCGATACTTCATCTATCCCTAACGTTCAGGCTGGCGTCGAGTGCATTTTTTGCAGTGCAGCGTCCTGCTATGTGCATACGTCTATTGCAAATTTTGCATTTCTGTCATTTCCGCGGGGAAGTGGCGGCGCTTGAAATCGCCTTGATCGCAACCATCTGATGGACATAGGCCGGATTATCTCCACGCCAGGGACTGGAGCCCTTATGAAGCTTGTAGGCTTTTTCAATCGCGACGGCGGCACCTTCAAGACCACCGACATGCTGGCCTACGAAAAGAGGGCAGAGGCGGCTTTCCGCGAAGCGGGGCACGATTTCGATGCCATCGTCTTCTCCGGAAAGGAAATCATTCCCGCCATGGAGCGGGCGGCCAAGCGCGACGATATCGACGGGATCGTCGCCGGCGGCGGCGATGGCACGATTTCGGCGGCGGCCTCGATCGCCTGGAAGAACGGCATCGCGCTCGGCGTCGTGCCTGCCGGCACGATGAACCTCTTTGCCCGCTCGCTGCGTGTGCCGCTCGATATCTGGCAGGCGCTCGACGTGCTTGCCACCGGCGAGGTCGACAATGTCGATATTGCCAGCGCCAACGGCCGGCCCTTCATCCATCAGTTTTCCGCCGGCCTGCATGCCCGCATGGTGCGCTACCGCAACGCCTACAGCTATCGTTCGCGGCTGGGCAAGATCCGGGCAAGCACAAAGGCGGCCTTGGGGGTCATCTTCAATCCGCCGGAATTCGAGGTCGATTTCGAGGCGGCCGGCATGCGGGAGCGTCGCAGGGTGTCGGCGATTTCAGTCTCCAACAATCCTTTCGGCGAGAACGCGCTGCTCTACGCCGACAATCTCACAAGCGGCGAACTCGGCTTCTACACGGCAAATCCGCTGAAGCCTCTGGGTGTCGCCCGTCTCGCCATCGATATGCTGCGCGGCAAGTTCCGCGAGAATGCCGACGTCATGGTGCTGCACCCGGCCGAAGTGCACCTGCATTTCCCGAAACTGCGCTTCAAGGCCAATTGCGTCATGGACGGTGAGTTGCTGCCGCTCGAACGCGATGTCTCGATCCGGCTGCATCCGGGCGAATTGAAGGTTCTCGTCAAGCAGGGTCTTGCGGCGCAGGTGCACGCCAGCGAACGCCGTGAGCCCGCCGCGTAAACCGGCCCCGCGTAGGTTTCAGAGCCGCGGCAGATAGGTGCGGTAGTCGAAATCCGAGACGGTGCGCAGATGCGCCAGCGCTTCCTTGCGCTTGGTGTCGCCATAGAGCGCCTGATATTGATCGCCGAAGATATCGGCAATGAAGGGCGAGGTGCGGAAGGTTTCGACGGCGGTGAGGAAATCATGCGTCAGCCGGGCCGTATTCGGCGGCGTGTGCGAGGGCGTCGTCTCCTCGCCGGGATCGAATTCGCCATCGAGACCGGTGAGCATGCCGCCGAGGATCGCCGCCAGCAGCAGATAGGGATTGGCGTCGGCGCCGGCGACGCGGTGCTCGATGCGGGCGGCCGGCCCATCCTTATCGGGTATGCGGATCGCCGTGCCGCGATGGCCGCTGCCCCAGGTGAGATCAACAGGGGCGAATGAACCCGGCTGGAAGCGCCGGTAGGAATTGGCGAAGGGAGCGAAGATCAGCTGCGCCTCGCGCATGGTCTTGAGCAGGCCCGCCGTGGCCGATTTCAGCCGCTTCGGCTCACCGCCTTTGGCATCGAGGATGTTGCGGCCTTGCCGGTCGATGATGCTCGCATGCACATGCAGGCCGGAGCCGGCATGGTCGGAATAGGGCTTGGCCATGCAGGTCGATTTCAGCCCGTGCCGGCGCGCTGCCTGCTCGGCGATGCGCTTGAGACAGAGGCAATCGTCGGCGGCCGCCAGCGCATTCGGGCGGTGCAGCAGGTTGACCTCGAACTGGCCCGGGCCGAACTCCGCCGTCGTCGCATCCGCCGGCAACCCCTGTGCCCTCGCATAGGCTCTCAGCGTCTGGAGATAATCGTCGAGCGCGTCGACGGCGCTCATGTCGTAGAGTTGGAAACCGTTCGGTTCGCCGCGATAGGTGAGGTTTTCGGGCGGGGAGGGGCGTCCGGTTTCACGCCAGTCTCCCGCCATCACATAGAATTCCAGCTCGGTCGCCACCACAGGCGTCAGGCCGCGCGAGGCATAGCGCTCCAGCACCGAGGCGAGGATGGCGCGCGGATCCATGAAGCTCGGGCTGCCGTCGAACTCGTGCATGCTGGCCAGCACCTGCATCGAACCCTCGGGCGCCCAGGGCATCGGCGCCAGGCTGCGCCGGTCCGCAACGACCATGCCGTCGGGATCGCCGATCGTCAACGACAGGCCGGTAATGTCGTCATTGTCGTCGCCCCAGATGTCGAGCGATTGCGTCGAGGTCGGCAGGCGGATCTCGCCGGCCCAGACCTTGCCTTGTGCGTCGAGCGGAAGCTGCTTGCCGCGCAGGTCGCCGTTCATGCCGACGATTAGGATCTCAAAACGCGGGTCGCCGCCATCGGTCTTGCCGTCTATCCTGTCGCTCGCCATGACCTTGAAAATCCTCCGGGACAAGGCCAAGCTCCTATCCCATCGATAGCAGCCTTTCAATCCACGAGGGTCTTTCACCAGCCATGCCCGATACTTACCCTCTCTCGAATCTCGCCGCGATCGACGCAGCGCACCACCTGCATCCCTTCGCCGACATGAAGAAATTGAATGCCGAAGGCACGCGCGTCATTCAGCGCGGCGAGGGCGTCTACATCTTCGACAATCACGGCAGGAAATATCTCGACGGCTTTGCCGGCCTCTGGTGCGTCAATATCGGTTATGGTCGCCGGGAGATCACCGAAGCCGTCGCGCGGCAGATGAACGAACTGCCCTATTACAACACCTTCTTTGGGACGACCTCGACGCCGACCGCGCTGCTTGCCGAGAAAGTCACCTCTCATGCCGGCGAGCGTTTCAACCATATCTTCTTCACCGGCTCCGGCTCGGAAGCGAACGACACATGGTTCCGCATGGCCCGAGTCTATTGGCGTGCGGTCGGCAAATCGTCGAAGAAGATCGTGATATCGAGGAAGAACGGCTATCACGGTTCGACTGTTGCCGGCGCCAGCCTCGGCGGCATGAAGTACATGCACGAGCAGGGTGATCTGCCGATCCCAGGCATCGTCCATATCGGCCAGCCCTATTGGTACGGCGAGGGCGGCGATCTCTCGCCCGCCGAATTCGGTCTCAAGGTTGCTCGCGAGCTCGAAGCGAAGATCGACGAACTGGGCGAGGAAAATGTCGCCGCCTTCGTTGCCGAACCGGTACAGGGTGCCGCCGGCGTCATCATCCCGCCCGAAACCTACTGGCCGGAAATCGACCGCATCTGCAAGGCGCGCAATATCCTGCTGGTAACCGACGAGGTGATCTGCGGTTTTGGCCGTCTCGGCGCCTGGTTCGGCCATCAGCATTTCGGCGTCGAGCCGGATCTCGCGCCGATCGCCAAGGGGCTGTCCTCCGGCTACCTGCCGATCGGCGGCGTGCTCGTCAGCGACCGCATCGCCGACGTGCTGATCAACGAGGTCGGCGACTTCAATCACGGCTTCACCTATTCCGGTCATCCGGTCTGCGCCGCCGCCGCACTCGAAAACCTGCGGATCATCGAGGAGGAAAGGTTGGTCGAGCGTGTGCGCGACGATATCGGCCCCTATTTCGGCAAGGCCTGGGCGGCGCTCGCCGAGCATGATCTGGTCGGCGAGGCCGTTAGCATCGGTCTGATGGGCGCCCTGCAGCTTGCCGCCGACAAGCGCACCCGCACCCGTTATGCCAAGCCCGATCAGGTCGGTGCGCTGGTGCGCAACCACGCGCTGGCGAACGGCCTCGTGCTGCGCGCCACCGGCGACCGCATGCTCGCCTCGCCGCCGCTTGTCATCACCCACGCGGAGGTGGACGAGATGATCGGGATGACCAGGCTGGCGCTGGATGCCGCCTGGAAGGAATTGAAGTCGTAACTCCCCTCAGCGATGCCGGGTCACCGTAGGAAGGCGCAACGGCAATGATCATCATTGGCTTCGGAACCCATCCAGTGCTTGAGGCTTAAACCAACCATGCAAGCCAAGCCTTGAGCTTGGCGTTCTTCGCTTGTTCGTAAATCTTGAGACGCCTTCTCCTTTTTGTTTGTAATTTCCGACATACATTAAATGCTATGTACGTTCCGCAGATTGTCACGCGCGGATTAAGGTGTTGGCGATGGCAACCGCCAATCTCCACTTTGTTGTTTTTGCTGCTCTCAGCTTTTGGCTTCGTCGCACCGTCGGCGTCGGAGTCCAACCGAGCCGCTGTCATTCTCAAGGTGAACGGCGCGATTGGGCCCGCCATCGCTGACTACGTGATACGAGGCATCCAGCGTGCCGGCGAACGTGAAGCGGCCTTGATCATTCTGCAGATGGACACACCCGGTGGCCTTGACACCTCCATGCGGGAAATCATTCGCGCGATTCTTGCCTCACCAGTGCCTGTCGCGGGCTTCGTCGCACCGAGTGGGGCACGGGCTGCCAGCGCCGGCACCTATATTCTCTACGCAAGCCACATTGCGGCAATGGCGCCTGGGACCAATCTGGGTGCGGCGACACCAATCGCGCTCAGCATAAAGCCTTTCGGCGGTGATGCGGAACCCGAAAAGAAGCCGAGCGAGCCTAGTGACAAACAGGCAGAAGCTCCAGGCAATGCCAGCGAAGCCAAAGCAGTTAACGACGCCGTCGCTTACATTCGCGGGCTTGCGGAATTGCGCAATCGCAACGCCGACTGGGCAGAGCGTGCTGTCCGCGAAGCTGCGAGCCTTTCATCCAATGCGGCAGTGCGCGAACATGCCATCGATTTCACGGCAGTCGATGTCAACGATCTTCTTGCAAAGGCACAAGGGTACATGGTGCGGGTCGGTCAAGCGGACGCCCAGCTCGACACCGCCGGTTTAGTCGTGCAGGAATTCGAGCCTGATTGGCGCACGCGCCTGCTTTCCGTCATTACCGATCCGAACATCGCAATCATCCTGATCATGGTCGGTATCTATGGCCTGATGTTCGAATTTCTCGCACCTGGGACAATGCTTCCTGGCACGATCGGCGGCATCTGCCTCCTCCTTGGTCTCTATGCCCTCGCATTGCTGCCGGTGAGTTTTGCCGGCCTGGGGCTTATTTTCCTCGGTGTAGGATTGACTGTGGCTGAGGCGCATTCGCCAAGCTTCGGCGCTTTCGGCATTGGCGGCGGGGTAGCCGTGATCCTGGGAGCAACGATTTTGTTTAATACCGATGTACCCGGCCTGGAAGTGTCGCGCGTGCTACTGGGCGCGATTGCCTTTGCGACTCTTGCCTTTAGCCTTGTCGTTGCTCGCTTGGCATTCACCTCGCGCTTGCGCCAGGTTGCCACCGGTGCGGAACAGATGATCGGCATCTCCGGCAAAGTTGAGAGTTGGACGGGGCTCACGGGCTACGTCATTGCGCATGGCGAACGCTGGAAGGCGGTTTCCGCCGAACCGCTTGTTGCTGGTGACCCTGTCAGCGTCACTGGCCGCAATGGGCTTGCGCTCGAGGTCGCCAGCCGTCCTAAGGACACTTAACGGTCACTCAGGAAGCAGGAGGAGAAGTCATGGAAATGTTTGCAGATCTTGCCTTCTATGTGGTGGCCATTGTCATTTTGGTCGCCATCCTCGCATCCGCGGTGAAGATTCTGAGGGAATATGAACGCGGCGTCGTCTTCACACTTGGCCGCTTTACCGGAGTCAAGGGACCCGGCTTGATTCTGCTCATCCCCTATGTCCAGCAGATGATGCGGGTCGATTTGCGCACGCGCGTACTCGATGTCCCCAGCCAGGACGTCATCTCACATGACAATGTTTCGGTTCGTGTCAGCGCGGTGATCTATTTCAGAGTTATTGACCCCGAGAAGTCGACAATACAGGTCGAGGATTTCATGATGGCAACGAGCCAGCTTGCCCAGACGACGTTGCGCTCCGTGCTCGGCAAGCACGATCTCGATGAGATGCTGGCAGAACGTGACAGGCTCAACTCGGATATTCAGGAAATCCTTGACACTCAGACGGATGCTTGGGGAATTAAAGTAGCCACTGTCGAGATCAAACATGTGGATATCAACGAGTCGATGATTCGTGCAATTGCTCGCCAAGCGGAAGCCGAACGCGAACGCCGCGCAAAGGTCATCAATGCCGAGGGCGAACAGCAAGCTGCGGCGAAGCTACTGGAAGCGGCCGAAATTCTGGCCAAGCAGCCGGAGGCGATGCAACTTCGTTATTTGAGCACTTTGAACGTTATCGCCAGCGAGAAGACCTCGACGATTTTATTCCCCTTCCCGATGGAGTTCGGCAATCTGATGACCATTAAGCCGAAGTGATCGAACGGCACTGAACAATTACTCTTTGCGGCCCTCAAGGCACGCTTGAAAAGCGCCTCCTCGCTGCCGACAAGGCTCACGGCTATCGGGAAGCGGGCATCCTGCTGAACTCCGAAGGCGGCCGTCAAAGTCACACAACCCCATTCCCCGCAATGCCATTGCCCCTGACATCCGCCACCACCAAAGTTGAACGCTTTGGCAAAGGTGCTCTTGCGAGGAAGCATGTCGATGCCGGGTCACCGTAGCTGCAGCTGCTATCGGATCATGGGCAAGGCCAAGGTGAGGAGCGCGGCGAAAACCATCACGACGCCGTAAGGTACCTTCCGGCTCGCCCGGATTTCCTCGACGCGCATGAAAAAGGCGAGATGTGCGACGGGCAGCGGCACCGGCAGCCGCAGAAGCAGGAGCGTCACGATGCCGAGGACGAGGAGCAAAAACGAAAACGGCAGCATTCCGTGCCAGCCGATAAAAAGGCCGATCGGCAGGAAAAGTTTGGCGTCTCCTGCGCCAAACAGCCGGAACGCCCAGAGCGCCACCCCAAGTGCGAACATCAGCAGACCGGCCCCGACGTCGCCGCCAATTCCGCTCGACGCAAACAGCGCAGCGCCGACATCCTGTGAGCCAAGTATCACGGCCACCGTGCGCAATGCATAAAGTGCAACGAGAGCGAGCACGATCGTGTTGGGGATCTTCCATGTGCGGAAATCGGTCCAGGCGGCGTAGAGAAAAAGAAATACCGAAAGCGAACTAATAACATCGATCATTTGCGGCATGGTATTCACCCTTTTGGGCTATTATAGCCTGATTTGCAAGTTGTTCTACAGTAAATCCAGATGACTGAGTCAGTTTTTACGAATAGGCACCGGGACTTTGGTCTTAACCATAAAGTATAGATGTCGAGAGACTGCGTATAAATCGATTGACTAAATTAGAGTTAAGAGATTATTAATGGTCCCAGTCGAAGAGGCGGTCTCGACGACAAGGCGGCCGGGGGGATTACGGCGCACAACTTATCTGGGAGGAAATTCTCGATGAAAGCCTTTGTAAATAGCGTACGCGCTTTCGCGCGGGAAGAAGATGGCGTCGCACTCACTGAATACCTCATTCTGCTTGCCTTGCTGGTTGGCGGTGTGATCGGGGCGGTGACATTGGCCGGCCAAAATCTGTCTGCCGCTTGGGACACCTGGGCGACGTGGTTTACGGACAACGTGTCCGCCCCGCCAGCAGCAGCACCAGCAGGCTGATATTGGCATTGCAAAGAAGAGGGGGGTTTGTTAACCCCTCTCTTCTAAATTAGCATCAATGAATGGATTCGCTCCATCCAGTGTACGAGTAACCGCGATGCGTTCTTCAACGATTTTAAGTCTCGTTATTGCGTTTGTGCTCGCTGCAGCAGCCGTTTTCGGCATGCGCGAGTATCTCTCCGATCAGAAGGCCCGGCTGTTGGCGATGAACGGCATAAAGGCCGAAGAAAGAACACTCGTTGTCGCCGCCAAGCCGATGCGCTTCGGCGACCGGATCCGATCCGAAAATCTCAGAGCCATTCCGTGGCCCTCCAATGAAACACCCGCAGGTTCGTTCGTCAGCATCGAGATGGTCGTCGGCAACGATGCCCAGCCGCGCTATGCCATGGCGGCGATCGACCCCGGCGAGCCGGTGTTATCCTCGAAAATCACTGGGACCGGCGAACGCGCCACGCTGTCGGCGGCGCTCGACCAGGGCATGAAGGCGGTTTCCATCCGTGTCAACGACGTGCTCGGGGTTGCCGGCTTCGTCAGGCCTTCCGATCGCGTCGACGTGCTTCTGACGCGGGTCGTGCGAGAGCCGGCAGGCAACGATCAGACCTTCGTCGACGTGCTGCTGCAAGGCGTCAAGGTGCTGGCGGTGGATCAGACGGCAGACGAGCGCAAGGACGAGCCATCCGTCGTGAAAACCGTGACCTTTGAGGTCACGACCGATGAGGCGCAGCGCCTTACCCTCGGCTCCAGTGTCGGCACGCTCTCGCTGGCGCTTCGCAATATTGCCTCTTCCTCTGTTGAGCAAACCCGGCCAATCACCGTCGCCGACCTCGGTGGCGGGGCGATGGCGGCGGAACTCGGCAAGGATTTGGCAAAGATTGAGTTGCCAGAACCTGAAAAACAAGTGCAGATTGTGGAGCCGAAGGTCGAACCGGTGTTGCCGGTCGAGCCGAAGTGGGTAACAGTGGGGGTCTGGAACACGACGAAGCGCGAGGAGCACCGAGTCGGCCTGATCCAGTGATGTTTATGCGGCCTGCCGCGGGTGCGGCCGGCCGAAGGAGGGGGCTAAAGCAGGCATGGCGAACGGCAAAAAACGAATCGCAGGGACGAAAAGCCTTGCGGCATGGGCGGCAGTGTTTTCGGCCTGTGTGTGTTTGGGGCCTGGATTTACCGGCTACGCCAACGCACAGGAAAAGTCGGTCACCCTAGGCAAATCGGTCCAGCATGTGACCTTGCCTCCGAACGAGACGCTGACGCTCAATAC
This sequence comes from Rhizobium sp. BT04, assembly GCF_030053135.1. NCBI lineage: Bacteria > Pseudomonadati > Pseudomonadota > Alphaproteobacteria > Hyphomicrobiales > Rhizobiaceae > Rhizobium > Rhizobium sp. BT04. Next base: position 4,423,377 of record NZ_CP125652.1, read on the forward strand.
CGGCCAGCCCTTCGGCGATCTGGTCATCGGCAGCGCCGACATGATCGACGTGGTGCCGCTTTCCGACCGGTCGCTGTTCATCCGCGGCAAGAAGACCGGCGCCACCAATATCTCGGTCTATGGCGACGACAAGGCGCTTCTCGGCGTCATCGACATTCGCGTTGCCAACGATTTCACCGAAGTCACCTCCGCCATTCGCTCTGCCGCGCCTTCGGCCCGGGTCAGGGTGATCAACTCCAACGATCGCATTCGTCTGACGGGCACTGTCCGTGACGGCATCGAATTGCAGCGGGTGATGGAAGTCGCCCAGTCCTATTCCGACCAGCCGGTGCTGAATCAGTTGCGCGTCAGCGACAGCCAGCAGGTGATGCTGGAGGTCCGTGTCATCGAAGCCTCGCGCCAGACGGGTCGTGACCTCGGGATCGGTTGGTCCGGGCGCGGCAACAACGGCATCGGCAAGGCAACGACCAGCCAGGGTATCACCGTGGACGATAATGGCAGCCTGGTCCGTACCCTCGTCGACCCCAAGGGTGCGGCAACGGGTATGCTGCCCTTCGGCCAGTTGATTGCCAAGGTGCTGGAAATCTCCGGCGGCCGCATCGATGTGGTCATCAATGCGCTCGAGCAGAAGGGATTGGTGCGTCGCCTGGCTCAGCCGAACCTCATCGCCATGAGCGGCTCGACCGCCAGCTTCCATGCCGGCGGTGAAGTGCCGATCCTGAAGACGACGAACAACGGCACGACGGTCGCCACAGAGACGGACTATCGCCCCTTCGGTGTGCGGCTGACCTTCAAGCCGGTGGTGCTTGACGACGGCGTCATCAATCTGGAGATCGAGCCTGAGGTTTCCGAGATTGATCCGTCGATCAACGTCAACGGCAATCCGGGTTTCATCTCGCGCGCTGCCAGCACCACGGTAGCGCTTCGCGACGGCCAGAGCTTTGCCATGGCGGGCCTGCTGCAGTCGATCAATGCCAAAGACATCCAGCAACTGCCAGGCCTCGGGCAGATACCGATCCTCGGCGCGCTGTTCCGTTCGACGAGTTTCCAGAAGAAGGAATCCGACCTCGTTATCGTCGTCACCCCGCACATTGTGCGACCAGCCCGCCCGGGCGAGGACCTCTACAGTCCCCTCGACCAGACGCGTTCGTCCAACGACGCCGAGCTTTTCGCGCTCGGTGTCCTGGAAGTCGACAAGGACATGCTCCGACGCTTTCGCAACGGCGAAGGTGTGACCGGGCCCTATGGCCATCGTCTCGACCTGAGCCAGGGAGGCCAAGTTGCTCTTACAAAACGCTAAGCGCGTCCTTTTCGTCCTTGCTGCCGCCGGCCTGGCTTCCGGCTGTGCCGACTACATGAACCATCGCGATACGATCACATTCGGGGCCGGCAACGCCATGGAAGCAAACAAGGCCATCCATACCGAGGATCCGTTCCCGCCGGAGGCCCAGCGAACCCGAATCGCAAGCGACGGCAAGGTAATCCGCAGGGCGGTCACTGAGTATCAGAACGGCGGGGTGGGCGTTATTCAGCCGTCGCCGGCCATGGAGGCCAATGGGGCGTCCAGTGGGGCCACCGTCAGCCAGTAGCTGATCGAAAGGCATGAACGGCGGCAGCGCGCCGGAAGGGGAAATGCACGAAACGGGGTCGTCACGGCGATAGCGCCGCGATGGGGGTATGCCAATGCTGAGCAGGGTTATCAGACGGTTCTGGAACGATCATCGTGGCTATGTCATCGCCTTGACGCTCATCGCCATGCCGATGCTTCTCGGCTTTTCGCTGCTGATCATCGATGTCGGCCGCAGCAGCAACCTGCATACCGATCTTCAGAACGCGGTCGATGCGATGGCGCTGGCCGGAGCCCGCGAACTCGACGGCCGCGACGACGCCATTTCGAGGGCACAGACGGCGATCGAGAAAATCGCCAACAGCGCGGCTTTTTCCGGGGGCGGAGCCGGCATGTCGCTTGGCTCGTATATTACCGTGGCCTACGACGCCGGCAACGATGCCGGGAGCACGGTCACCGTGCTTTTTCTGAAGAGCATCCCGGCCAATGACGATACGCCCATCCCGTCTTCGATGGAAACGACCACGGCCAGCGAAGCTTCCTACGCCTGGGTCATCGCCAAGCCGCAGGCGATGCAGACGATCTTTCCGATCCCGGTTGGCTTCACCCGCGATACGATCAACATCTCTGCCGATGCCGTGGCGGTATACCATGCCAGCGCCTGTGATATCACGCCGATCTTCATCTGCAATCCCTATGAGCCGGCTGGCAATACGAGCCCGGCCGCCAACGAACAGGCGGCGGCGGATCTCCACACCAACTTCGCGGCCGGCAATCTCTACGGCCGGCAAATCGAAATGTACAGCACGTCTTCGTCCAGCCCCGGGCCTGGCAATTTCGGGTTCCTGCGGACCCCGCTGGGCAATGGCGCGAACGTGATGGCAGAGGCTCTGGCGACCGGCAATCCGGGGGCCTGTTATACCCAGGACAGCCTCGATACCGAGACGGGTGCCATGGCCGGACCCGTGGAAGCTGGCGTCAATACGCGCTTCGGCATTTATGAGGGGTCGTTCAAGGGCTCGCGCGGGGACAGCCGCTATCGCCCGGCCCAGAACGTCCGCTCCGCGCAAAAGCAAACAGGGCAGAACGGCTGCAAAGGCTACGACCCGGCAATGGTCGGCAGCACGGTCGGCGATGTCACCAAGGCGGTGCCTTTGGGTTACGGCGCAACCATGAGCCCCCTCGGCGGCGGCAAGATCAGCACCGGCAACAATTGGAACTACACAAACTACTGGAGTGTCGCCCAGGGAGGCACGGCGCCGTCGGTCAGCGCGATCCTAGGCAACTATTCCAGCTATCCCCCGGGGGCCACCGGAACGCCGAGTCGGCCCTCTGCCTATGATGTCTATCGTTACGAGCTCAATACCGCGGCGCTGCTCAACCATGCCTCTGCGAACGGCGAGGTCGGTACGCCGACGACGGGCGGCGGTCAGTGCTATTCGGGACCTGCTCTCTCGAACTACACGGGGAGCGAGTACGGCGATCGCCGAGAGATTTTCGCCGCAATCGTCAATTGCGGCTACGAGGCATCGGTCGGCCATCTGAATGGTCAGAAGCAGACGCAGGCGGTTGCCTTTGCGCGCATGTTCATGACCAAACCGGCGATCAAGGCCGGTAGCGAGCGCTATCTTTCGCTCGAGGTGATCGACATCTCGGGCAAGGGTGGTCGCGGTACGCTGGAGGAATTCCTGCGGGAAGAAGCGGAGCTGGTCAGATGATGGCGCTCCGCAACTTTATCCGGCATCGGCTTTGCCTCGGCTTCTGGCGGCGGGAGGAAGGCGCGGTGCTCGCCGAAGCGCTGCTCGCCATCCCCTTTGTGACGCTCTTTGCGGCGGGGATACTGGAGTTTGGCAGCATCTTCTGGGAGCGTATGCAGATCGACGCAGGCTTGCGCGATGCGGGGCGTTACCTCTCGCGATGCCGACCGGTGTCGGGAACCTATGTGCCGACATGCAATCAGGCGACTGCGAAGACGATCGCCTTTTACGGAACCCAAACACCTGCAGCAGGCGCTAAACCCCGCGTACCCGGCTGGAAGGACGCCGCCGACATCACCATCACGGCACCCGATGCAGACGGGAACATCACCATCTCAACTGCTCATCTCTACGAGACCTCGCCGGTGTTCGGCTTTCTCGGAATCGGTGCCATCACGATCAGTTCCTTCCATGAAGAGAGATACATCGGATGGTGACCTCTAGGGCGATCAAGACCTTCTGGCAGGATAGCAGTGGTGTCAGCCTTGTCGAAGCATTGCTGACCTTTCCGATCGTCATGCTGGTATTCGCCGTCTTCATCGAGTTCGGCTATGCCATGTCGCAGTGGAACCAGACGGTCAAGGCACTGCAATATGGTGCCCGTTTGGCCGCCGTATCCGATCCGCTGACGACGAATTTCGATGCCGTTTTCCCGATCGGAGCTGCCGATCCACTCAACAACGGCAAAGCGGCACCGAACGATGCCACAATATCCTCAACCTGCGGACCGAACCGTGCCAACTGCACGCCGAAATTGAACCGGATCGTCCTGGGAAGCGACGGCGTTTGCAACGCGGGAACCGATCCTCACCCCGGTATTTGCGACCTCAACTGGCGCATCACGCCGGATAAGCTGATGGTCACCTATCAGCGATCGGGGCTCGGCTATTGGGGCCGGCCGGACGGGGCCGTGCTGACGATGCGGCTGGAGGTGCGCGATATCCCCTTGGATCTGCCGATCCTCGGCGGGCTGCTGGGACTGAACGACATCACCATCCCGGCCCATCCGGTGACGATCTCGACGGAAGATCTAAAGACGTGCGGAATCCTTAAATGCCCGTAGGAGAGCGAAAATGACAGCGCACATGAACATTGCCGCATCCACCAAGATCCTGGTTCTCTCCGACGACGCGGCTGCAGCGAGCTTCATGCTCGATACGTTCGGGTCGCTTTCGCGTTACGATGTCCGCCATCTCTCGCTGAAGGCGCTCGGAGAAAAGGGCCGCTTCGATCCGACGCAATTCAACCTGATCGTTCTCGACGTCGACAACGGGAATTTGCTGCAGCAGCCGGAGCTTTTCGCCTTTCGCACCAGCTATCGGGACATTCCGCTCGTCGTCGTTTCCGAAGACCTGCCGGACGACTTGCTGCGGCTGCTCTTCCGCCTGAACGGCAATGACTGGCTGAAGAAGCCACTCGAGCGCCGCGCCCTGATCGACATGATTTCGACCCATGCGCCGGGCACCGGGGCCAGCGATAGCCGGGTGCATGCCGTGGTCTCGGCCGTCGGTGGCGCGGGCGCCAGCATGATCGCTTCGTCGCTTGCGCATGTGCTGGCCCAGCCGACCAAGAATTCCACGCCGCGGATCGACTTGTTCGACACGGATTTCTGCTCCGGGGCGCTTGGCTATTATCTCAACCTCGTCAACGACTACGACTTGAAACCCGTCATCGCCAATCCTTCCCGGGTCGATCTGGAATTCATCGATCTCGTCCGAAAGCGTCATTCGGGTGGCTTTTCACTGCTGTCCTTCAAGCAGCCATCCGTTCTTATGGCGCCGAAGGGCCGTGAACTCGTGCTGCGCATGCTCGATGTAGCCGCCTTCGAGAGCGACCACACGATCATCGACGTTCCCTATTACGACACGCCGTGGAAATACGAGGTGCTCACTTCGGTCAACAGCATCTGCATCGTCACCGAAATGACGGTCCCTGCGCTTTCTCAAGCCAAGGATTTGTTTGCCAATCTGGTCCGGCTGCGTGGCAGTTCGGATCAGATATTCATCGTCATCAACAAGTACCGCTCCAAGTTTTTCGGCCTCGGCCTGCGCCGACAACAAACAGAAAAGATATTCAAGGAGATCCCGACGCATGTCATTGCGGATGACTGGGATACTCTGAGCGAGGCGGTCAATCGCGGCGTGCTGCCATTTCAAGTGAATTCCCGGGCGCGCTTCTGCGGCGCGGTCGGTAAACTTGGAGCACTGGTGCGATGAAGGTTATCGCCAGTGGGCGCATAAGGTCCCGCGCCGCCGATGTCGGTCTAGCGGTTTTGGCAATTCTGGCCGTTGCCGGCGATGCCGCGGCAGCCGGGCTTGTGCCGCGAAGCCTTGGGCCGACGACAGCCGCCGTGGTGACGATCGAAAAAAGCTACGCGGCCGGGACAATCGTCATCGCCAACGGGAATCGTACGCTGGATCTCGTCATCTCCGAAGGACGCGCGATCCGTTACAAAATCGGAGTCGGACGAGACGGATTTCGCTGGAGCGGTACCGTCAAGGTTGGACGCAAGGCAGAGTGGCCTGACTGGCGCCCGCCTGCCGAGATGAAGGCGCGCGCAGCCGGGCTTCCGGACCTGGTGCCGGCCGGGCCGCTCAATCCATTGGGTGCCCGCGGGATCTATCTCTACAAGGGCGGGACCGACACGCTCTACCGCATTCATGGAACGAACGAGCAGTCGACGGTCGGCGGTTTCGCCTCATCGGGCTGTTTTCGCATGAGCAATGCCGACGTCATCGATCTCTATGCGAGGGTGAAAGTCGGTTCCACGGTCATTGTAAAATAAGAGTTCGGGGGCGGGAAACATGGCGAACGGTATCATCGGGCGTTTCTACAAGCAGCGGGGGGAAATCCGGGAGGATCTGGAGGCGCCCGAACTGTCTTTGGTCGGCGCAGTTGAGAACATGCCTGCCCAACCCTCCGACAGCGCCACGCCGAGCGAAGAAGAGGCTTCGCTCGGGCCGGACATGGTTTCCGAGCGGGTCAATCTGCACCGCTACCTGCTCGATCGCATCAACCTCGGCATCCTCGACACGCTCGACAACGAAGAGATCGCCACCGAGATCCGGCCGTTGGTCAAGGACTATATCCGAAACAACAATTTTCCGCTGAATGCCAAGGAAATCAATGATCTGATCCGCGATATCACCGACGAGATGCTGGGGCTCGGACCGATCGAGCCGCTGCTGGCCGACGACACGATCGCAGATATTCTCATCAACGGCTACAACAGCGTCTATGTCGAGCGGAGCGGCAAGCTCGAGAGTACCGCCGTCCGGTTCAAGGACGAGGACCACCTGTTGCGGGTGATCAACAAGATCGTCTCGGCGGTTGGACGCCGCGTCGACGAGTCGACGCCGATGGTTGACGCCCGCCTCAAGGATGGCTCGCGTGTCAACGTCGCCATCCGGCCGATCTCGGTCGATGGACCGCTCGTTTCCATCCGCAAATTTACGCGCAAGCCGCTGACGATGGAGCGCCTGGTGCAATATGGCGCCATGGCCGATGCGATGCGCATCCTTCTCAGCGCCGCGGTCAAGGGCAAGGTGTCCATGGTCATTTCAGGCGGCACCGGTTCCGGCAAGACCACCTTGCTCAACGCTCTCTCGTCGCAGATTTCGCCAAAGGAGCGCCTGATCACCATCGAGGATGCGGCCGAGCTTCAACTGCAGCAGCCGCATGTCGGGCGTCTGGAAACCCGACCGCCGACGCTCGACGGACGCAACGAGATCCGTCAACGCGAACTTTTGAAAAACGCCCTGCGCATGCGTCCCGACCGCATCATCGTCGGCGAAGTACGCGGTGACGAGGCGTTCGACATGCTGCAGGCGATGAACACCGGTCACGAGGGATCGATGACGACCATTCACGCCAACACGCCGCGCGACGCCGTCGGCCGGCTTGAGCAGATGGTCGGCATGGCAGGGATGCCGATGTCGCAGTTGAGCATTCGCTCGCAGATCTCCTCCGCCATCACCATGATCGTGCAGGTCCAGCGCCTGAGTGACGGCACGCGCAAAGTTGTCTCGATTTCCGAGATCACCGGCATGGAAGGTGAAGTCGTGCAGATGCAGGAGATTATGAAATTCAAGAAAATCGGCACCGATGAAGGCGGGCGGATCCATGGAGAATTCCGCGCCACCGGCATCCGGCCGCGGTTCGTCGAGGAATTTGCCGAACTCGGGATCGAAATCCCCGTGACGATTTTTGATCCCGGCAAACCGCTGCAGACGGGACCTGTTCAATGATCCTGCTTCTCCTTTACGCGGCCGTTTTTACCGCCGCCCTTGTTGCTGTCGAAGCGATCATGCGCGGCTATTTCAAGACATCCGAACGCCACCGCGCTGTGAACCATCGGCTGAGCTTGCTCGAGGTCAGCGATGATCATCGCAAGACCTATGGCGATATGCTCAAGGAGCGCGGCGCCGCAACCAGTTGGCGGCAGACCCCGTTGATGCAGCGGCTGCTGCGGTTCTACGCCCAGTCGGGAATCAAGTTCGATGCCAAGCGTTTTGCTCTCTACGCGATCGCGGGCGCTCTTTTGACGTGGCTGGTCGTCCAGATCCTCCTGCCGAGCACTCTGTTTAGGGTGCCCGCCTTTCTGCTGATCTGCCTTCTCATCCCCGCACTCGTCGTCTGGCGCGCCCGGGTGCGCCGCATGAGGAAATTCGAACTGAAGCTTCCTGAAGCGCTCGATGTCGCCAATCGCAGCTTGGCCGCAGGCCACCCGCTGCCGGCGGCGATTTCTTTGGTGGCGCGCGAGATGCCCGATCCGATCGGCACCGAGTTCGGCCTGCTCTCGGATGAACTCACCTACGGCGTGACGCTGGACGATGCCCTCGTGAACTTGGCGGACCGGGTCGGCGTCGAGGATCTGAACCTGCTTGCGATATCGCTGAGCGTACAGGCGGGAACCGGCGGAAACCTCGTGGAGATCCTGCAGAACCTTTCGAAGACGCTGCGAGACCGCACGCTGCTGAAGGCAAAGGTCAGGGCGATTTCCTCGGAAGGACGCATCACGGCGATCTTCATGTCGATGTATCCGTTTCTGCTCTACGCGATGATTAAGATATTGTCGCCGACCTACTTCGACCCTGTCTGGGATAGCGGCCACGGAACCATTGTCGTGAGCGTGCTGCTGGCGGTCATGGCGACCGGGAATGTCATTCTCTACAAGATGGTCAACTTCGAGTACTGAGGCTGTTATGTCGAGTGAGTATGGAATTTACCTCATCGTCTTCTTTGCAGTGCTGATCTTTTCCGCAGCAGCATCGGAATTGTTTTTTCGCCAGCGCGAGGTCTCGGTTCGGGTGTCGAAGAGCTCGGCGGCAACAGGCGAAGAGTTTCACCTTGTCGATACGACGATTGCCGATCTCGGCGAGGCGGAAAACCGGTTGATCCGTCGTTATTTCGAGATTACCCGGCGTGACACCAATGTGAACTCTACTCAGAACCGGCTGATCAGGGCAGGCTATTTCGCCGCCGGTGCCGTGACCACCTTTCAGGTGGTTCGCGCCGTGGTATGTATCGGCGTGCTGGTCGCGGCGGTCTGGGTTCTCAATTGGGTCTCGCCTGATATGTCGGGGGTGGCGACGCTGATCGTTGCCATGTTTGCCGCGGGCTCCACCTTTATTCTGGTCAACATCTATATCGACCGGCGTGGCGCCGCCAAGGAGAGGGAATACCGCCGCCTTTTTCCCGATTTCATGGATATGCTGATCGTCTGCCTCGATGCGGGCATGAGCATCGAGGCGGCGGCGAACCGCGTTGCCCGGGAATTCGTCGATAAGCGTCAGGACTTCGGCCTGCATCTTTCGATCATGATGCTGGAAGTGCGGGGTGGCCGGCGATTGCGCGAGGCGCTCGCGAACCTTGCCGTCCGCCTGCGGATTGACGAAGCCCGGGCCCTATCCGTTCTGTTCCGCCAATCAGAGGAACTCGGGACCAGTGTAACGCAGACGTTGCGGGTCTACTGCAAGGAAATGCGCGACATCCGAATTATTCGCGCCGAGGAAAAGGCAAACGCCCTGCCGGTCAAGATGCTGCTGCCGCTCGGCGCGTTCCTTTTTCCGGTAAGTCTCATCATCGTTCTCGTTCCCGTCGTTATGCGAGTCGTCAGTCTTCTTGTCAGCATTAAACCCGGCGGTTGAGCCAAGCGAGGTCGTATGCAGTATTCGCTCGAACAGAATCGTCACGAGGCCATCATTTCCCTCGATCCGCGTATGCCGATGGCACCGGCAGGCATCGAACAGGCCGGACTGGATCCGTCGTTCCTGCTTCGGCTGGCGTCAAAATGCGCGGCCGAGCAGGATACGACCACGGCATCTCATCTGGCTGACCGCATGAAATTGCCGAAAGTGATCGTCAATATCCTGATCAAGGAGCTCGTGAAACTCGCCTATCTCGAGGCGCGCGGCTTGGCTGGTGAGGATGTGCGATCCGATATTCGATATGCGCTTTCCATGAAGGGGTTCGAATATGCCCACGCGGCGTCGCGTCAATGCCAATATGTCGGGCCGGCGCCGGTGTCGCTCGATGCGTTCTGCCGGCAAGTCGGTTTGCAGTCCATCCATCACGAGCGCGTGACCCCGGAGCGGCTGAACAACAGCCTTGACGGGCTGGTGCTGTCGGACGCCCTGGTCGAAAAGCTCGGCCCGGCCATCAACTCCGGTCGCTCTATCCTGCTTTACGGACCACCCGGCAACGGAAAGACGAGCATCGCCGAGCGGACGTCGCAACTGTTTCGCCAAACGATCTGGGTGCCCTACGCCATCGAGGTCGGCGGCCATGTCATCAGTTTCTATGACGAAGCCGTGCATCACCCCGTATCGGAGGCTGACACGGAATCTCATCCGAAAGCGGATCAACGATGGATCGAATGCCGCCGTCCGGTGATCAAGACGGGCGGGGAATTGACCCTCGATCAGCTCGACCTCACCTTCAACGAAGGACCGAATGTCTACGAAGCGCCCATACACTTAAAGGCGTCCGGCGGCGTTTTCATCATCGACGACTTCGGGCGTCAGCAAGTGGCGCCGCAGGCGCTCATCAATCGCTGGATTGTGCCGCTCGAGCGCGGATATGACTTCCTGACGCTGCACACCGGCAAGAAGTTCAGGGTTCCCTTTGACGAACTGGTGGTATTTTCGACGAATATCGCTCCGAAGGACCTTTCCGACGAGGCGGGCTTGCGGCGACTCAAGTATAAGATCTTTGTGAACACCCCGTCGCGCGACGAATATATCAGAATTTTCAAATCCTATGCCAGCGGCGCCGGATTGGCTGTCTGTGATCCAGACCTGAACCTGTTCTACGATCGCAAGTACAACGGCGATGTGCTCGCGTCTTGCTACCATCCGAAATATCTTCTGGATTTCGTCGGATCTTACTGCGAGTTCAACGGCATAGCCGGAAACGCGTCGCTCGATATGCTCGAACGGGCGTGGGAAGGTGTCTTCACGTCGGAATGATTGCGGACCTGGCACTGATCGCGGCCAACGCAGATTTGATGACTTACGGGGGAGTAAACGAATGACCAGCATTCCGAATATCGAGGTCGAAGCAGACCGCGCAAAACCAAGCAAGACGCCAGCAATGGAGCCGAGAGGCTCAAAAAGCCCGTTGCTCGTCGGTTTGCTCCTGATGCTCCTGCCTGTGAATGCCGGCGTTCTCATCTATACCGCCAAAAACTCTGCGGATGTTCGCGAGAGCCGCGAGACCATTGCCGCGCTCAAAAGGTCCATCGATGGCCTGAGAGGACAAATGGAAAAGCAGTCGGGCCACATCGCGGACAATGCCAAGGCCGACGACGTCGCCCTTATCCGCCAGGAGATGGATAGCCTGCAAAAGGCTATTTCGTCGATGAACGAACGGATGCGCAGCGACACCAGCGTCACACGCATGGGGTCGGCTTTGGTCCTCAGTGCGCCCGGCAAGGAACCGGCACAATTTTTCGCACCCCGTGCCATGCCGGCGGAAACGCAAACTCCGGATAACACTCTGGCATCCATCGAAGCCGGGGGCATTTCAGTGAGTGACCTGCCGCGCTACGAACGAACACTCTCGCCGGAAGGCCAGCTCATACTTCGCAAGGCGCGGTAAACGACCCCAAAGCCATCGCCGGACGCTGCCATGGGGCGGCGCCGATGCGCGCAATGCGGCTAGGGCGCTCTCATCTCGACGCAGATTGCCGATTGCTGAAGGGCTTATCCCCGCTGAGCGTAATTCACGCTGTTCTTCATCAATTCGAGATTGCGGGCAGTGATTTCGTTTCCGGGATCAAGCTCATAGGCTTTCAGGAAATACCGCCTGGCCGTGCGCAAGTCACCGCGCAACAGGTGAGAATATCCGATATTGTTGTAGTAGACCGGGGTGTTGCCGATCATTCGCGACAGCTGCTGGTAGGCGCGGTCTGATGTGTCGAAGCGGGCAACCATGTCGGCGGAGGCCGCCAAGCCTAGCCAGGCGGCCGGATCCTGCGGAAACACGTCAACCGCTCGCTTGTAAATGGCGTAGGATTTTCCGTAGTTCTTTTCCTGGAACTGCAGTTTGCCGGTGGTGATCAACTCGTCGTTCTTATAGAAGGCGACGGCTGAGTCATCCTCGACGGTCTTTGCACTATCGCCATAAGCAGCCAGGCCATCCACGCCGGATGACTGGCAACCAGCTAAAATCGCTCCAGTCGCTATCAAAAGCGCAATGCATTTAGTTCCAGCTCTGATCTGCAACATTGGCAATTTGATCCCCATCAGACACTCTTACCGAAGACTCGGATGCGTTCACCGGCAATCATCGTGAAAAAAAGCTAACAACTCAAGAATTTAAGCATATACTCACAAAAAAGCGAGAGAGGCTGTCTTCGCCGGAATGCGATAGTGTGATAAAAATGCCTACTATCCAAGGTAGGCATCATCTGCCTTGCGACTCTTCGAGTGGAAATCAATCAACGTCGCCTATCCCCTCCTCAGGTCAAAGGATGGAACGCCGCATGTGGATCGCTCTTTTCACGATGATGCGACTTGGGCCATCGCTGGCTTACGCGATAGCATCGATCTTCGTTCTCAGCATACCGCTCCTGGAAAGCCATCCCTCAAGCGCCTTCGCCTGGTGGCTTTACATGACGATACTTCCGGTCATGCGCGAGCCCATCTATCTGCTTTTGGCGGTACCCGGCATTGGAATTTGGAGCGCCACGGTCCTGTTGATGCTGGCATCGATTTTCGGGATTCGAGTGGCCATGCAGCCGCAAAGACACCGCCGCTCAGGATTCATCCATGCCCATATCGCGCTGATCGCGACCGGTCTAACCATGGTGCGGGGAGCCGTTGCGCAAGCCGGCCTTTCCGAGTTTGCGCTGCCTCAATTTCAACGGGGCGACTGGTCGTTCCTGCCGCTATCCCAACCGCTTGGGCCCTTCCTTTTCATATCCGTGTTTTTGGCTTGCATCTGCAGCCATTTAACAGTCATCAAGCGTGCAATATCGGCGGGATAGAAAAAGCGTTCAAATCCTGATTTCGTTCAGCCCGGCTGGTTGACCCAAGCATAACCGAAACGATAGCGGTCGTCGCCGCGCGGATAGAAATAGGGCGCGTCGATCACCAATGCCCCGGGTGCGGGCGCGCCGAGATTGGCCTGCAGCCATTCCGCCATATCAGGCGGCAGCGCTTCGCTTCCGTTCTTGGGAAGGAGCCACACCAGGAGAAGCGGGCGCCGGCCTGAAAGATCCGGGTGGAAGCCGGGATAATCCACCGAAAGGACCGGCACGCCGGGAATATCCTGCCTGAGGTTGCCGGCAAGCAGGCTGTCGCCGGCAAGGATCGCCGCCGGTTCGGCCTGTTGGCGCAGCGTTTCCAGCATCGTGGCATAGGGCCTGTTCAGCCGCTCGTAATGGCCGGTGAAACGTGCGGCTGCGACGCTGCCGTAAAGGGCTGCCGGCACGCCGATCATGATGATGGCGATGACGGCCATGAACCGCCGGAACGCTCGGTCCGTCACGACGCCCGCTGCCTCGATCTTCAGGCAGAAATAGAGCGGCAGGATGAACAGCATCGGCACCAGCCAGCGATCCTTGATGCCGGCAGCACCGCCGAAGACGATCAACGACAGAATGCCGACCAGGAAGACGAGCATCATCCGCTCGAACAGCCGCGTCCATTGCGAGCCCGCCGTCAGCGCCGGACGAAGGCCCTTGCCGAAGACGATGGCGAATACCGCCACGGTCAAGCCGGCAAAGCTGATGATGGCGAGAGCAAGCGAGCTGATCCCCATGGCCACCTGCGCGGGATAGCTCGCATGGCCGCTCGCGGTCATCTTCTCCAGCGTGCGCGCGGTGGCGAAATCGAGATTGCCCTTCAGCCAGAAGAGATGCGGCAGGGTGATGATGAGCGCCACCGTCGCCGTCAGCACCAGCCGCCGATCGAAGATCCGCGGCCGCAGTCGCGCATCCGAAAGTGCGACAATCAGAGCTGCCGCCGGCAGGATCGCGAAATTATATTTGGCTAGCAGGCCGAAACCGATGCCGATGCCTGATATCAGATAGGAGGCAAGGCTTGGCTGCTTCAGGCTGCGAATGAAGCCGTAGATGAAGATGCTGGCCGAGAAGAACACGGCGACCGTATGCGTCAGGTCGCGCTGCATCTCGAAAGCCATCTGCGGGATCGTCAGCAGCCCAAGCGTGGCGATCGCCACCAGCGCCTTGTCGCGCAGGACGAGACGCGCGGTCAGGCCGTAGAGCAGATAGGCGATGAACAGCAGAAGGTTCTTCACCACTGAAAGCGCGGCAAGCGAGACGCCCGTCAATTGAAAGACGGTATATTGCAGCCAGTTGTAGAAGGGTGGCTGTGGGCCGTAGCCGGCGGCAAGCCATTGCGAGCGGAAGGCCTGTTCGGCCTCGTCGAGATCGAGCGAATGCGAGGTGGCGAGCCGCACGCCGACCTGAAGCATGAAATAGGCGGCCAGCAGAGCGAAGATCCACCTGATGTCGCGAAGTTTGCTTTCGGTCATCTATTTGGTCTCCGGCTGCACCCAGGCGTAGCCGAGAGCGAAATTGTCGCCCTGGCGGCCGAAATAATAGGGAAGCGACAGCGAGCCGATCTCCTGCGCCGCAATGCCCGCCGCCGTCAGCGCCGATGAAAACCGATCCGGCATGGCCGCATCTGCAGCCGTCGCCGTCGTCTTGCCGCGCCAGGCGATCAGCACCGGCCCCTTGGCTTCGGCATAGGCCGGAATGCCCGGTGCCGGAAAATACGGGATCACCACCGGCACATCGGGAAACTGCAGCCGCATGTTGCCGCCGATATAGGTGTCGGAAGCGATCACCAGCGCCGGTCGCGCCTGTCGCGTCATCTCGCGCGAAAAACCCGCCATCGGCACATTCGGCCGGCTGTAGGTGCCGATCAGCCCGGCGCCGACGACGCGGAAGCCGAGTGCGATCAGCACGCAGGCCATCAGCACCGGCACCACCGGCCGGAAGCGGCGCAATCCGGCCGAAAGGTCGATGCCGGCCGCCTGCATTTTCGCCAGGAAATAGATCGGCAGCACCAGCAGGAACGGGTCGAGCCAGCGCTCACGCACCGTGGTGGAGCCGGTGACGAGCACGATCAGGACGATGCCGGCAAGGCTTGCGAGCATCATCCGCTCCATCATCCCGGTCCAGCGGTTTCCGGCCGAAAGCGCCCGGACAAAATCCCGGCGGAAGGCGGCGGCGAAGATCGCGACCGGCAGCGCCGCAAAGGCGACGATGGCGACGAGAAAGGCGAGAAGGCCCTTGCCGATCCGCATGATGCCGGCGGGTTCGTTGCCGGCGGCCATCTTGACCAGAGTATCGGAGGAGGCGAATGCGAGATTGTCTCGCAGCCAGATCGCATGCGGCAGGACGATGACGAGCGCGACAGTGATCGCGGCCAAGATGCGCCAGTCGAACGCCCGGCGCCGCCATTCGGCATCGGGCAAGATGGCGATCAAGGCGGCGACCGGCATCAGCGCGAAATTATACTTCGAGATCAGCCCGATGCCGGTCGCAAGCCCGAGCAGGAGATAACTGCCGATATCGGGCCGGTCGAGCGTGCGGAAGAAGCCGTAGAGAAACAGCGAGCTGGCAAAGAGCAGCGCCGTCGTGTGGGTCAGGTCCTGCTGGGCCATGTAGGAGACCTGGGGCAGGGTAATCAGCGCCAGCATGCCGACCGCGGCAAGCGCCTCGTCCTTCAGCGCGCGCCGCCCGGCAAGGCCATAGAAGAGATAGGATAGGAACAGCAGGATGTTCTTCGGAACGATCAGCGCGCCGATCGACATGCCCGTCAGCGAAACGACGGCATATTGCATCCAGTTATAGAAGGGCGGCTGCGGGCCGTAGCCCGCCAGCAGATATTGCGAGAAGAAGGACTGCTCAGCCTCGTCGAGCTCCAGCGAATGCGGGAGCGCGATGCGTAGCGCGATATTGAGCACGAAATAGGCCGCAAGCAGCAGGCCCGCGGTTTTGATCGTCCTCGTCGCGCGCTCCAGCATCATGCCGCCGGCTTAGGCTTGGCTTTGATCGTCGAAGATCTGCCGCACGATATAATTCGGCGAGGCGTCGTCGCGGTAATAGGTGCGCGCGATCATTTCCGCCAGGATGCCGGTGGTGATCATCTGTACCGACGACAGCAGCAGCACGACGCCGACCATCAGCATCGGGCGTGTGCCGATATCGTTGCCCATGATGAACTTGTCAAAGCCGAGATAGATGAGGATCAGCATGGCGACCGCGCCGAGGCCAAGCCCCAGCGAGCCGAAGAAATGCCCCGGCCGCGCCTTGTAGCGCATGAAGAACATCACCGACAGCAGGTCGAGGATGACGCGGAAGGTGCGCGAAATGCCGTATTTCGAAACACCGTGCTCGCGGGCATGGTGAGTGACGGCCATCTCGCCGATGCGCGAACTCGGGACGACGCCGGCGACCCAGGCCGGGATGAAGCGGTGCATTTCGCCCATCAGCTTGACCTGCTTGATGATCGAGGCACGATAGATCTTCAGGCTGCAGCCGTAATCGTGCAGCTTGACGCCGGTGATGCGGCCAATCAGGTAGTTGGCGCACCAGGAGGGGATCTTGCGCAGCAACAGACCGTCCTTGCGGTTCTTGCGCCAGCCGACCAGGAGGTCGAGTTCGCGCCGTTCCAGCTCCGCGACCATCGCAGGAATGTCCTTCGGATCGTTCTGCAGGTCGCCGTCCATCGTTGCGATCAGCCGGCCCTGGGCGGTGTCGATACCGGCCTGCATGGCGGCGGTCTGGCCGAAGTTGCGCTGCAGCTCGACGATTCTGAGCGCTAGCCCGTCGCGTCCGACGAACTTGCGGGCGTTGACGAGCGTCGCATCCGTGCTGCCGTCATCGACGAGGATCAGCTCCCAGCGATGGGGATAGGCGGCCATCGCAGCCACGACACGCTCGACAAGCGGGCCGACGCTTTCCTCTTCGTTGAAAATGGGCACGACCAGCGACAGCTCGAGCGATTGTACCGGATCATTCGTACCGCGAATGGGCTCTACCGTTGTCTGCAACTTTCATCTCCAAAAGGCCGGGCGCCCGAGCAATCTTACTGCCGCCGCCGCGCTTGCGGAAGGCTAGTACATGAAGTGTCTGCCGGTTGCCAGCGGGCAATGCCGGTTTCCCCGCAATCGGTTGAGCTGGCGCAACGCTATTTCGCGCCTCCCTCCACCCAAGAGTAACCGATGGAGAAGCTGCGTTTGCCGTCACCGAAGAGATAGGGCAGCGTCAGCGTCTTCAACTCCTGCAGATGAATGCCCGATTTGACGAGATCGTTGGCGAAACCGGGGGGAATCGTTGGGTCATCGGCGGTCTCGCCGCGCCAGATCACCAGCACCGGCCCCTTCGCCGTTGCATATTCGGGAACCCCGGAACCCGGGAAGAACGGGATGACGACGGGAACGTCGGGAAACTCCAGCTTCATGTTGCCGGCCACGAACTTGGTTCCGGCGACGATCAGAACCGGCTTGCGGGTCGCGGTCAGCTCAGCCGCGTAGCCGGAGAAGGGGACGTTCGTTCGCGTATAAGTGCCGATATATTGAATGCCGACGATCCGGAAAAGAAGGATCGACAGGATGACGACCATGAACACCGGCACCACGGGCCGGAAGCGGGCAAGGCCGGCGGAAAGATCGAGATCTGCGGTTTCCAGTTTCAGGAACAGATAGAGCGGCAGAACGAGCAGGCACGGGTCGAGCCAGCGCTCGTGGATATCGCTGGCGCCAGCAAAGAGGATCACGGCGACGAACGCGATCAAGCTGATGACCATCATCCGCTCGATCACGCGGATCATCGGGCTGGAAGACGAGAGCGCGCGAAAGAAATCGCGCCGGAAGGCGGCGGCGAGGAGAACGATCGGCAATGCGACGAAGCCGAGGACGGCGATGACGAGGGACAGCAGTCCCTGTCCGATGCGCGGCAGGCCGGCAGGCGCCAGGTCTTCGGCGGTCATCCGCTCCAGCGTCGGCGCAGAAGCGCTGGTGAGATTGTCAGGCAGCCAGAGCGCATGCGGCAGCACGATCAGAATGGCGAGGGCGATCGCCGGCAGCAAACGCCAGTCGATGAGACGGCTGCGCCATTCCCGGTCCGGCAGCACGGCGAGGAGGGCGGCGGCCGGCAGGATGGCGAAATTGTATTTCGAGATCAGGCCGATGCCGGTGGCGATGCCGATGATCAGGTAGCTTGCGATCGTCGGCTGTCGCAGTGTGCGGAAAAAACCGAAGAGGAAGAGCGAGGTCGCAAACAGCAGGGCGACGGTATGCGTCAATTCGCGCTGCGCCATCAAACCCACCTGCGGCAGGGTGATCAGGCTCAGCATGGCGACCGCTGCGAGCGAACGGTTCTTCAGCACCTCGCGGGCCGCAAGCCCGTAGAACAGATAGCAGCCGAAGAGAATGATGTTCTTCGGCACCGACAGCACCCACATCGATATGCCGGTCACCGAAACGATGGCATATTGAATCCAGTTGTAGAAGGGCGGCTGCGGGCCGTAGCCTGCAAGCAGATATTGTGAATAGAAGGATTGCTCCGCCTCGTCGAGATCGAGCGTATGCGGCAAAGCGATGCGCAGCGCGATGTTGAGCAGGAAATAGACTGCCAGCAAAATGCTGGCGCTCGTAATGCTTCTGGTAATCCGCTCCAACATCGATCTCCATGTCAAGCCGGCAAGGCGTGTCATTTACCAGTCAGCACTCGGATCGTCGGCGGGGAAGCGCCTTCGCCCCCATCGCCATCAACTCCGCCGTTGTGCGCAACCTGCATTTCTCTTAAAAGGCCTGGCGACGGGACCGGTCCCATACCGACCCAAGCGAGGAATGCCTACTACATGAAGAGTTCGATCGTTGAAAGCCGGCAATCCTGGTTTATGCGCAATCGCATGACCGTTCTGACGGTCGTCATCGTCGCAGCCTATGCGCTCTTCATCCAATGGTTCTGGGGGTGGCCTGTCATCATCAGGCAGTGGGCCGATGTCGGCGCCGGCCCGGTGATCGGGGCGCTGGTCCTCCTGACGAGCACCTATTTCCTGCGCACCTGGCGCATTTATGATTATTTTCCGAAGGAGACGGCCGGCCGGTTCACGGTTCTCTTCCGCGTCACGCAGATCCACAATCTGTTGAACATCATGCTGCCCTTCCGCACCGGCGAGACCAGCTTTCCGCTGTTGATGCGCACGGAGTTCGGCATTCCGCTGACGCGCGGAACCTCGGCGCTGTTCGTCATGCGGTTGCTCGATCTGCACGCGCTTGTGGCTGCCGCCGGTATCGGTTTTGCCGTCGCTGCCGCCAATCCGATCGTGGCCTGGTCGCTCTGGACGGGTTTTCTGCTGCTGCCGGTCGCGGCTTTCGCCGCCCGTAAACCGCTGCTGCGCCTGGCCGCCAGGCTGCTGCCCGATAAGGCGCAGAAATTCGTCGTCGAGATCGAAAACGGCTTGCCGCTCGATGCCATCGCCTTTGCCCGCGCCTGGGCGATGACCATCGTCAACTGGCTGGTCAAGGTAATGGTGCTGGCCTGGGCGCTCGGCCTGATGGGCGTGCTGCCGATGGCGGCAAGCTTCGGCGGTGCGCTTGGCGGCGAGCTCTCCTCGGTGCTGCCGGTGCATGCGCCGGGCGGCGTCGGCACCTATCCGGCCGGCATCACCGCCGGCGCCATTGCCTTGGGCGCCTCGAGCGAGCGACTGGCTCTGGCGGCGCTGGCGCAGGCGAGCGTCAATGCCCACCTGTTGATCATCGTCTCGGCGCTCACCGGCACGGCGATCTCACTGCCGCTCGGGCGTCGCGCCAAGCTCTGAAATCCGCTTTCTCAGAAACGCCTGCTCCGGCTCCTGCCGGCAGAGCGACAGCGCCGTTTCATAGGCCGCGATCGCCTCTTGCCTCCGGCCAAGACGGCGCAGGAAGTCGGCGCGCGCCGAATGGGCGAGGTGATAGGCCTGCAGCTCTCGGCGGAGAATGGCGTCGATCAGATCCAGCCCCTTGGCCGGTCCTTCCGCCATCGCGATCGCCACGGCGCGGTTGAGTTCGACGATCGCCGAGGGCTGTGCGGCCAGAAGCAGATCGTAATAGAAGGCGATCCGCCGCCAATCGGTCTCCTCGGCGGTGGGCGCCCTGGCATGCTCGGCGGCGATCGCCGCCTGCAGCGTATAGCTGCCGATCTCTCCGGTCCGCATCGCCTCGGCAAGCAGCGCCAGGCCTTCGGTAATCTTCGCGCGATCCCAGAGCGAGCGGTCCTGATCGGCCAGCAGCACCAGCGATCCCTGCTCACTGCTGCGGGCGGAACGGCGGGAATCCTGCAGCAGTAGCAGCGCCAGCAGGCCGAAAACGTCGGGATGCGGCAGCAGCTGGAGAAGCAGCCGTGCGAGCCGTATCGCCTCTTCGCTCAGCTCGGCGCGGACCACATCTTCACCCGAAGAGGCCGAATAACCTTCGTTGAAGACGAGATAGATAACGTGCAGCACCTGGTCGAGCCGCGCAGGCAGCGCCTCGCGGGCGGGCACCTCGTAAGGGATGTTCGCCGCCCGGATCCTGCCTTTGGCACGCACGATCCGCTGTGCCACCGTCGGCGCCGGAACAAGGAAGGCATGGGCGATCTCTTCGGTGGTCAGCCCGCAGATTTCCCGAAGCGCCATCGCCATCTGCGCATCGGCGGGAATGGTGGGATGACAGCAGGTGAAGATCAGCCGCAGCATGTCGTCCTCGATCGGTTCCATATCGCCGATCTCCCTGGCATCCGGCGTGTAGAGGCTGTCCTCGATGTGGTGCTGCGAAGCCTCGAAGCGCGCCCGCCGCCTTATCGTATCAATCGCCTTAAAACGTCCCGTCGAAACCAGCCAGGCGAAGGGATTGCCGGGAATGCCGTCCGCCGGCCACGTCCGTGCGGCCGCCGCAAAGGCGTCGTGGAGCGCTTCCTCGGCCCGATCGAAATCGCCAAGCAGGCGGATCAGCGTCGCCAGCACCCGGCGCGACTGCGTTCGGTAGATTTCCTCGATCACGCTTTCCAAGGGGCACCTCAGTCCGGCAGGGTCAGCATTCTTACGGGCCTGAGTTCGACGGCGCCGAAACGCGCCGAAGGAATCCGCCCGGCAATCTCCCTGGCCTTCTCGATCCCAGGCGCCTCGATGACGTAGAAACCGGCCAGATGCTCCTTCGTTTCGACATAGGGGCCGTCGGTGACCGACAGCCTGTTGTCTCGAACACGCAGCACGGTCGCCTCGTCCGGCATCGCAAGTGCATCGGCATGGATCATGATGCCGTCGCGACGCAACTCCGCGTCGAAGGCGAAATGCGCCTTGATGAGCTCATCGGTCTCTGCCGAGGTCAGTGTGCCGTCGGTGTCGGCGCAATTGTAGATCAGGCAGATGTAGCGCATGGTTCAGCACTCCTCCTTGATCGAATAGGCCGGCCGCACCTCGATCGAGCCGTAGCGCGCCACGGGAAAGGTGGCGGCGATTGTGGTTGCCTCTTCCATGTCTTTTGCCTCGATCAGCACGAAGCCGCCGAGATGTTCCTTGATTTCGGCGAAGGGGCCATCGGTCGCCGTCACCGCATTGTTGCGGACCCTGACCGTCACGGCCGTTGCGGGCTCACGCAGCGCCAGCGCCACCAGCAGGTGGCCGCTGTCGCGCAGCCTGTCATCGTTGATGATCGAATCCTGCGTCAGCTTTTCGCCGTCCTCGGCGGAAATGGCATTGATTTTTGCGGTTTCGAACCAGACCTGACAGAGATATTTCATCGCCGTCTCCTCACGTTTGCTTGCCGAAGACATGAATGGGCCGCACCTCGATCGCGCCGAGCTTGGCAAGCGGGATGCCGGCGGCAACGCGGATCGCTTCGTTGAGATCCTTTGCCTCGATCAGGATGAAGCCGCCGAGCGCCTCCTTCGTCTCGGCGAAGGGACCGTCCGTCACCGACATCTCGCCAGCCCGCACCCGCACGGTCACCGCCGCCTTCGGCGGCTGCAGCGCCTGGGCGACGATCATATGGCCGCTTTCGACGAGGTCCTTGTCATAGTTCCAGGAATTGGTGTCGAGTTCGGCCTTCTCCTCTTGCGCCATGGCGTCGAGTATCCCGCCATCGAACCAGACCTGACAGAGATATTTCATCGCAGACAGCCTCCTTGCGAGCGTTCATAACCCTGGACGACCGAGCTTCGCGCATTTCGACAGCCGCGGAAAAAATCTTTTGTGCCGGTCCGGTGTCGAAATCGCAAGGCAGCGCTCGACAAGGCTTCGTCGAAACCTGTCGAGGAGAATGGCAATGAGTATTCTCGAAATCGCCCTGGCAAACCAGATCTGGGCGCGCCGCCGTGAAAAGCGCCAACTGGGGCTGGACGATACCGATGCGCTGAAGGTTCTCCAGCGTATCGCATTCGTCATCGTAGCCTTCACCCTGCTGATTTCAGGGTTGAACCTTGTCGCCGGCAGGCCGCAGATGCTGGCGGACGGCTCGGCGTCTGTTGTGGCAGGCAGATGAGGAAACGGCCTATTGGAAGGCCGTTTCGAAAAAGCTGCGCAGCTTGCGTGAATGCAGCGCTTCCTTCGGCATGGCGGCAAGCTTCTGCACGGCGCGGATGCCGATCTGCAGATGCTGGTTGACCTGCGTGCGGTAGAAGGCCGTCGCCATGCCCGGCAGCTTCAATTCGCCGTGCAACGGCTTGTCGGAGACGCAGAGCAGCGTGCCGTAGGGCACGCGGAAGCGGAAGCCATTGGCGGCGATCGTCGCCGATTCCATGTCGAGCGCGATGGCACGCGCCTGGGAGAGCCGCTTCACCGGCCCGCGCTGGTCGCGCAATTCCCAATTGCGGTTGTCAATCGTGCCGACGGTGCCGGTGCGCATGATGCGCTTCAGCTCGAAACCCTCATAGCCGGTGATTTCGGCAACGGCGGCTTCCAGCGCCACCTGCACTTCGGCGAGCGCCGGGATCGGCACCCAGACCGGCAGGTCGTCGTCGAGAACATGGTCCTCGCGCATATAGGCATGGGCGAGGACATAATCGCCGAGCCGCTGGCTGTTGCGGAGACCGGCGCAGTGGCCGAGCATCAGCCAGGCATGCGGGCGCAGCACGGCAACGTGGTCGGTGATCGTCTTGGCATTGGACGGACCGACGCCGATATTGATCATGGTGATCCCGGCATGGCCCTTCTTTTTCAGATGGTATGCCGGCATCTGCGGCAGGCGGGTGAGGGCGGAATCCGTTTCCGGCGCGTTCGAGCCGGGCAGGGTGACGAGATTGCCGGGCTCGACGAAGGCAGTATAGCCTTCGCCGCCCTCGGCCATCAGCTTCCGCGCCCAGCCGCAGAATTCATCGATATAGAACTGGTAGTTCGTAAACAGCACGAAATTCTGGAAATGCTCGGCATGCGTCGCCGTATAATGCGACAGACGGGCGAGCGAATAATCGATGCGTTGCGCGGTGAACGGCGCCAGCGGCGAGGGCTCTCCCGGCGGCGGGATATATTCGCCATTGGCGATCTCGTCATCGGTGGTGTTGAGGTCGGGCGTGTCGAAGATATCGCGCATCGGAACGTCGATGAAGGCGTTGGTCGATGCTTCCACATGTGCACCCTCGCCGAAGGCGAAGTGCAAGGGGATCGGCGTCGTCGATTCCGAGACGATGACAGGAACATTGTGGCTCTTCATCAAGAGCGCCAGCTGCTCCTTCAGGTAATGCTTGAAGAGCTTCGGCCGGGTGACTGTCGTCGTATAGATGCCCGGTGCCGTGACATGACCATAGGAAAGCCGCGAATCGACATGGCCGAAGCTTGTCGTCTCGATGCTGACCTGCGGATAGAAAGCGCGGTAGCGCGAGGAGATCGGCGCGCCCTGTGCGAGTTCGGTGAAGCTCTGGATCAGGAACGCCGTATTGCGCTCGTAAAGCGCCGTCAGCGCTTCCACGGCCTTGGCGGGATCATCAAAACTCTCAGGCTGGAAAGGGGGCGGTGAGGATATGTCGAGCGGCGACAAAGGGGAGATTCGTTTGTTCATGACGCATTATAGAGAGTTGTTTTTGACAAGCAAACGACGCGCGCCAGCGGAATCCGATTATTTTATCTTGCCCGTCTGATGCGAATGCCTGTCGCCTAAAAGTGCGCAGCAGTTTGGGACAACGATGTGCATAAATCAAAGTTACTGCACCGATGGCGCGCAGAAGTTGCCGTTTCTCTCCAGGCAGGTATAGCTCGCGCCGAAATGCGACTGGGCGCCGCCGCCGCCTTTGTGCACCACGACGGCTGAAAATGTGATTGCGAAGATCGCCGCAAACAGCGTGATGATGCTGAAGCGTCTTGCCAGAATATAGATGTTCATCGCCTTACCCCCGATACGCACTTCATCGTGGCATGAGTTTTGCCATGCGACGGCTGAACGAGTGCTGAGATACCGGTTCATCCACCGTTCAGCTTGCGAGGCAGGCTCGGCTAGGTTGCGGAGAGGAGCGGTAAGCGGCCGTCGGGGAGTCGACGCCATTCGGCCCCGCCGTGTGGCTTAGCGGAGGGGCCGTAAAGGGCTTCGAAGCATGCCGACGCGCGGCTGCTTCTGCGTTCGAGATAAGCGTTGCGCAGGCATCCTATAACCTCAGAGCCGCGTCCAGGTCTGCGACTTGCAGAGGATCTTCATCACGCAGCCCTGCATCCTCAGCGAATCGCCGGAAATCTTGCCGGAGCCGCTATAGGTTTTCTCGGCGGCCGGGTCGGTGATCTCGCCGGCATAGCTGCCGTCGGTTCCGGCAAGCGTGCCGATCTTCCGGCCGGCATATTTGCCGGTCTTCAGCGTCACGCAATAACTGCCGCCGCAGGATGCGATCACCGCCGTATCGCCGGCGGCCGTCTTCCACTTGCCGACGATCGGCTCCTCGGCATGCGCGATACCCGCGATCACTGTCATGGCTGCGGCGAGAACGAAGCTGCGGATCATCTTTTCCTCCATGATGTCATTGATCGGTCGCGAAAATAACTGACGCGAACGTAAAGGTAAATACGTGCGGCCGCTTCCCTGAATCTGGGGGAAAAAGGCAAGAAAAAAGCCGTCTGGCGAACGTGCAGCGATGTCGCTTGCTGATTTCATGATGAACGATCCCTTTATTTTCAAATCTGAATCTTTCGTAAAATTGAAGCCGAAATCCTTAATTTGCAAGGCATCCGATGTTTAACAAAAAACCAAATTTACCAAGCATTTGCACTTTGTTTGTCTCAAATTAATCATGCATTTTAGGCGTTTTTTGAAAGCCGTTTGGCATAGTGAACCCATCAAACGAGCGGGGCAAACCCGCCGGACCGCAAGGGCCGCAAGCCGCGATAGACGGCAACGCCCGGAGGTAAAACAGGGTAAGTCATAAACAGGCTAACAGGGATAAAACCGATGGCACGCTTTGAAATGCACAATGCTGAAACGGCCACCATGGGTGGCGACAACAACGCCGATGTCTTCTGCGAAATGGGTCTGATGTATGCGACCGGCCGCGGCTGCGACATCGATCTCGTCGCTGCCCACAAGTGGCTGAACATCGCCGCTATCAAGGGCAACGATCGCGCCGCCGAGCTTCGTGCCGACGTGGCCGCCGCCATGGACAAGATGCAGCTCGTCGCAGCGCTGCGCGCCGCCCGCGAGTGGATGACGGTTCACTGAAACCGTCTCCAGCTAACATTTCGACAGGAATAACAACCTCGAAAGAGGGGGCTGGCGGGGCGCTTTGGACGGGGCCGATGCCAGGAGAAGGGAACCGCGGCCGGATCCTCCACCGGGCGCGGTTCTTCTGTTTTATCGGGTGACATTCTTCAGCACCTGCGGCAGCGCTTCTTCGACGAGTGCCATATCCGCCTCAGGCCCGACGCTGACGCGGATGCAGCGGTTGAGCGGCGCCACACCGGGCATGCGGATGAAGACGCCGTGCTCCATCAGGCCATCGACGATCGCCCGTGCGTACACGCCGTCGCGGCCGGCGTCGATCGCCACGAAATTCGTCGCCGAGGGCAGGGGCTCAAGACCGTTCGCCCGGGCAATGCCGCCGATCCGCTCCCTCGCTGCGTGGATTTTGCCGACCACCTCGGCGAGATAGGCCTGGTCCTTGAGGGCGGCGAGTGCTGCTGCCGTCGCCAGCCGGTTCATGCCGAAATGATTGCGGATCTTGTCGAAGGCCCGCGCCGTGCCCGGCGTCGAGATCACATAACCGATGCGTGCGCCGGCAAGCCCGTAGGCCTTGGAGAAAGTGCGGGTGCGAACGACGTTCGGCAGTTCGATCAGTGAGGCGATCGACGGCAGCGACCCTGCCGGCCCGGTTTCGCTATAGGCCTCGTCGAGCACCAGCAGCGTCGTCTCGGGCAGCGCCCGGGCGAAGGCGACGATGCTCTCGGCATCCCACCAGCTTCCCATCGGATTGTCGGGATTGGCGAAATAGACGAGCGACGCATTCTCGCGCTTCACGGCATCGAGCAGGCCGTCGAGGTCCTCGCGGTCGTTGGCGTAGGGAACGCTCACCAGCCGGCCGCCGAAACCGGTGACATGGAAGTTGAAGGTCGGGTAGGCGCCGAGCGAGGTGACGACGGGTGCACCCGGCTCGATCACCAAGCGGACGATCTGGCCGAGCAATTCGTCGATGCCGCTGCCGATGGCGATATTGGCGGCCGAGACGCCGAGATGGGCGCCTAGCGCTTGCCTCAGCGCGAAATTCTCCGGATCATTGTATTTCCAGATATTGCCGGCTTCCTCGCGCATCGCCGCAAACACCGAAGGGGCCGGGCCGAAGCCGTTCTCATTGGCGCCGATGCGCGCGAGAACGGCCAGTCCGCGCTGGCGCTCGATCGCCTCGGGGCCGACGAAGGGAACTGTGGTGGGCAGGGCGCTGGCGAGGGGGGTGAAGCGCGAAAAGGCGGACATGCGAAGGCAGTTTCCCGGGCATATTGACAATTGACGAAACAATAGGCCCGGGCCCGGCCAACGCAAGCAAGATTATTTCTGCAGCAAGCCTGTTACGGGACGGTTCACGCCCTGAAGATCGGCGCGCGCCGGGCGGCGATCGCTTCCATGTTGCCGACGAGGAAATCGGTGCGGACGACGCGGCGCAGGACCTCGGGGTCCATGATGTTGATGAACCGCACGCCGATGCGTTCCTTATGGCGGTAGACCTCGGCGCAGCCGATCCGATAGGCGAGGCCGAGAATGTTGAGATAATAATGCTTCGGCAGACCGGCCGTGGTCGACACGATGAACGTCGCGCCGCCCTGCGAGATATCGATGATCTCGGCGCTTCGCATGGAGACGCCGGTGAGGCACGGCCGGACGGCGACGATGCGGGCTGGCCGCTTGACGCTGAACTCTTCCCAACGCAGGTCGTAGATAGCGGACTTGACCGTGGCAAGGTGGGTGGCGCGGAGCATAGTCATCTTACATTCTCCGTCAGTCAGGGCACATTTGGGGTTCTTGCTCCAGCCAACGTCACATGAATGTTTTGCACATTCGTCAAAGATAAAATGACAATTTTAACGAGTTTAAATTTTGTTCCCAAGCGGGACGCCCGATGTGCATTATCGGGACGCGGGGCTTTCATTCGAGCCGGGGATTCTGCCGGCGAAATATCCGTCAGCGCCGTCGGTAAGGTGCCTCGGGCCATGTCGATGAGGCTATAGCCGAGCTGCCGGTAGCGCAGCTTGGCGAGATTGGTGATGTCGTAGCTGCCATAGACCGGCCGGAACGCCAGGCGTTCGATTTCGGCGCAATTTTCCCGAACTCTTTCAATTGCCGGGCGTTCTGCCTTGATCGATGAAGCACGGCGCGCTTCGAATGACGACAGCGAGGAGTTGAATATGACCAACGTCAAAATCCCTTGGGAATCATGGGTGGTGGTCTGTGATGGAGCCAAGGCTCTGATCATGCAGAATGCCGGCGATGCCAAGCTGATGAACCTGAAGGTGCTGGAAACTCTGACGCAGCCGAGCGCGCCGGATCGCGAGATTGGCGCCGATAAGCCCGGCCGGACCCATGCCGCAGACGGCTTCAGCGGCAGCGCTGTCGAGGAGACCAGCTGGCAGGATCAGGCCGAAGCCGAATTTCTGAAACAGGTGGCGGAAAAGCTCGATGAGCTGGTACAGGAAAAGAATGCCCGTCGCATCGTCCTCGTTGCGCCGCCGAAGGCGCTCGGCACATTACGGCCGGCGCTCCGCGCCGATACGCAGGCGGTGATCACCGCTGAGGTGGCGAAGGATTATACCAATATGCCGGTCGACGAGATCGAGCGGCATCTGGCCGCCTGAGTCGCTCGCAGCCATGAGCCGTACGCAGTAACTTGAGGAAACGCGGGTCGAGAGGCCCGCGTTTTCGCGTCATGCCAGCGGTCGCTGCCCGGCGAACAGATCTTCATGACCGGCAAAGAGCGCCGCCAGGCGGTCGATGACGATCCTGACCTCCGGCCGTTGCCGCTCGTCGTCATGCGCAACGATCCACATGTCATAGGTCAGTTCGTCGATGAGAGGGTCGGCGCGGACGAGCTTGCGCTCCTGATCGCCGATGAAACAGGGGAGCACACCGCGGCCGGCACCGCCGCGGATCAGGTGAAACAGCATATGCGGCGTGTTCGTCCAGCTGGTGATCCAGTAATCCGGCTGTTCGAACGTCCATTTGTCGGCCGGCGTGATGGCGGTATCGGTGCCGAGCGAGATCCAGTTGCAGTTGGCCGCGTCATAATCTGCCGCCTGATAAGCCGCATGCGCTACCTTGCCCGAAGGACGGATCGCGACATTGCCGCTCTCCGGCCGGCTGTGGCGAATGGCGATATGCGCTTCCCGATAGGTGAAATCGACGCCTGTGTCGCAGGTCTTGTAGCACATGCGAAAGCTGTCCTTCGGCGTCCAGACGCTGCTGAGATGATCGGCGATGAAGCGCGAGGTCCAGCTGTCGGCGGCCGTCGAGACGATCGGCAGTGTCAGCACCTCGCCGCGCCAGTCGGAGATCGCACGCGCCGCATCCTGCATCAGCCGGACGCGATCGAGCAGCTCCTGTCCGTCCTTGGCGAGGAGATAGCCGGTCGGGCTGCGGGTAAAGAGCGAGCGGCCGGTCGCCCGTTCGAGCACCAGCATGCGCCGGCCGATCGTCGGCGCGCTAATCCCGGTGCGCGCGGCTGCCGCCGAAAGCCCGCCGCCGGTCGCGACATGGAAGAAAAGTTGCAGGTCGTCCCAGCTCGCATCTTTCATGGATGAAAACCCCCTTTCCCCCGCGCCTCTACATCCGAAGGGCGCGAAGGCTTAGCTCCAGTGCATGAGCCAATAGATGGAGGATGAAGCAATGCTTCTCAACTGGGTTGTTCTCTTCAATGAATTGCAGATCTATCACAGGCGGGTGCGCCGCGATCCCTTCGCCGACCCGCTCGAGGGGCCGGAATGGCGGGGATTCCTCTGGGCCGCTTCCGCCATCGCGCGTCTGGCCGCAAGACGGGGCGAGGAGAGAAAGACGTTGCGTCCCGATAAATCGCAGACGGAAAAAGGCCTCAGCTTTCGAAGCTCAGTCGCAGCACGTGGTGCAGGAATTCCGGATTGAGCAGCATGTTGAAGCTGATCGTCACCCATTCGCCTTCGCGCTTGACCACGGTCGAACCGATCTCGTCATGGATGCCGAGGATTTCGAGGAAGAAGTGGCTCGGCATTTCCAGGTTGGGGCTGACTTCGAGCAGGGCGCCGGCGAGCGTGATCGTGCGGATCAGGCAGCGCACCTGCGTTCCGGTGCTGAGGTGATGACCGACGAAGATGATGTTGCCCGGCCTGTCGAGATTGAATTCCCTGTAAGCACGTTCCGGCTTGCGGTGTTCTGTGTCGAGGTGCATCTGAAAGGCCCTTTTAGCCTCCGCTGGGTATACAACAGGATATTGGCTGAAGAATGCTGACGGAGGCTGAAAAATACCGTTAAGATTGGATGCTTTCGCGAAACTTGCAGGAAAAACGCACCGATTTCGTGCAGATGTGCCCCAAATTTGCTCATTCCCGGCGCGGATGCGCCATTCTTGACATGTCTGCGGTGTTCGCGCATACAAAGGGCCGGTTCGAGGCACCAGCCGCTCGCGGATGAAAATCCATGGTGAAGCCCTCGCGATCATGGTCACGGCCCTTTGTGCATGCTGACTGGCGGCAATGCGAGCTCCCATCCACAGTCGAAGAGCATGCCTTGCGAAGGCTCACTCCATGACGACGACCTATCCTGCCATTGACGAATTGAAGGCCCAGGCCAAGCGCCTGCGCCAGACGATGAACGATCGCGGCACCCCGCTGACCCACAGTGCGGCCCTGGAAATGATTGCCCGCCAGCATGGCGCCCGCGATTGGAATACGCTCGCAGCCCTTGCGGCAAAGCCCAATGCTGGCCCGAAGAGGTCGCTCTTCGTCGGTGCGCATATTCGCGGCCGTTATCTCAACCAGCCGTTCACCGGCGAGATTCTGGCGCTTTCGGCCCTGCCGGGCGGCGAACTCCACAGGATCACCATTCATTTCGACGAGCCGGTGGACGTCGTCACCTTCGAGAGCTTTTCGGCCTTTCGCCGGCGTGTGAACGCGCAGGTCGATGCCGACGGCGTCTCGCCGAGGAAGACCTCGAACGGCGTGCCGCATCTGGTGCTCGACCTTTAAATTTTTCCCATCCCTTTCAGGCCGTCGCAATCCGGATGATTTTAATCCGGATCGGGCTTGGCCGGATATTACACGGATTTCTCCATGACCGATCTTCCGCAAGGCAATGTCTTTCTTACCGGCTGGCTGCCGGGCGTCTTCCTCAGGACGGCGGCGCCGATCGTTGCGATCACCACCGTCAACGGCCTCTTCACCGTCGTCGACGCCTATTTCCTCGGCGCCTATGTCGGCCCCAATGCGCTCTCCGCCGTCAGCCTGATCTTCCCGGGGCTGATGCTGCTGGTCGCTTTGCAATCACTGGTCTCGAACGGGATGGCGAGCATCCTCGCCCGCCGGCTCGGCGCCGGCGATCGCCAAGGCGCGCGCCGGGTGTTTGCCGGCGCCCATACGCTGGCGCTGGCCGTCACCCTGATCCTCAATGCGGTCTTCTGGACCGTCGGCCGGCAGATCATCGATGCCGGTGCTGCCGGCAATGCCACTGTTGCCGATGGCGCCATGCTGTTCATGAGCGCGATGATCACTTTTGCGCCGGTCAGCTTCTTCCTGCCGCTGCATCTCGACGGATTGCGCTGCGAAGGCAAGATCGGTTTCATGACGCTGGTGACGCTGTCGGCCTCGCTGCTCAACATCTTCGCCAACTGGCTGTTCATGGCGGTGATGCATTGGGGCGTGCTCGGTTCGGCGGTCGGCTCCATTGCGTCGCAATTCGTCTGTCTCGCAGCCGTGCTCGCCTATCGATGGCGCCGGCCACTGGCACTGAGGCCTTCCGCGGAATTTGCTCTTGTCGAATGGCGCAGCATCATGGCATTCGGCGCGCCGATGAGCCTCGGCTTCGTCGGCATATCGCTGGCCTCGGCCGCCATTCTGATCAATGTCTCGCTCTGGAGCGCGGCAGATCATGTCGCGACGGTTGCCGCTTACGGCATCATCACCCGGATCATGACCTTCACTTATCTGCCGCTGCTCGGCCTCAGCATCGCCTTGCAGACGATCGCCGGCAACAATCACGGCGCCAGCCTCGGGCTCCGCGTCGGCCGCAGCCTGCAGATCGCCATGCTCGCAGCACTCGTCTACTGCACCCTGGTGGAAATCATAGTCGAGCTCATGGCCGGCCGTCTTGGCGCCGTCTTTGTCGCCGATCCCGCCATTATCGCCGAGGTCAGACGAATTCTGCCCTGGACGATCGGCGCCTATTTTCTCTTCGGGCAGATGCTGATCCTGTCATCCTATTTCCAGTCGATCGGCGATGCACCGCGCGCCGCGATCTTCGGCCTGTCGCGGCCCTATCTGCTGACCTTGCCGCTGACCTTCCTGCTGCCCTTCCTCTTCGGCGAGCAGGGGATCTGGATGGTGCCGGTCTTTGCCGAGGCAGGCATGGTCATCCTGGCCTTTGCGGTGCTGTCGCAGAACGCCAAACACCGCGGCTGGCGCTATGGGCTTCTGCCCGCTTGAAATGGCTAAGCCGCGCTCCCTCGTGACCTGACCCCCGAAGGTTGAACATGAACCTTCGGGGGTCAGGTCACTGGCGGCTTTTGCCTCGTATCGTCTATTCCCTGCCGCCCGAAGCGGCCGATGTCGCAGCTTCCGCCTCATTCAGCGCTTCGGCGCATTCCTGGC
This sequence comes from Rhizobium sp. BT04, assembly GCF_030053135.1. NCBI lineage: Bacteria > Pseudomonadati > Pseudomonadota > Alphaproteobacteria > Hyphomicrobiales > Rhizobiaceae > Rhizobium > Rhizobium sp. BT04. The sequence continues at coordinate 4,455,428 of NZ_CP125652.1, forward strand.
AGCAGACCTCGACGGTCTTGCCGCCGAGCTTGACGGTGATGGCCTCGGCGCCCAGTTCGCAGTCGCAGGCGGCGCATGTGGTCTTCTTCATCTGGTGATCCTCCGATTGATCGTCCCCGGATCGGGACAGTCTCATCAGACCATCGAACACCGCATCGCCGCTGTCGAAATCTTTAGCGATGGACCTTACCTGCGACGCAATTGCGCCGAGCGCTGGAATTCGCCAGGGCTCTGTCCGAAGGCCAGCTTGAAGGAAGCGCTGAAATGGCTGTGGCTGGAAAAGCCGAGATCGAGGCCGAGCGCGGTCAGATCCTCATATTGGCCGAGCAGATCGAGCGCGCGGGCAAGCCGCAGCCGCAGCTGGTAGCGGTAAAGCGGTGTGGCCTCGACCTGCTGGAAGACCTGGGTGAGATAAACCGGCGAGACACCGACTTCGGAGGCGATTTCCGCAAGCGTCCAGCGCCGCGCGAGATCGGAGGAGAGCACCAGCTTGGCCCGGTCGACGAGTTTCTGCCGGCCGGCGCTGGCGCCCGCCGCATGCGATGTGCGCTCGCCGAGCGAGCGGCGCACCAGCGTCAGCGCCAATATTTCCGCCTCCAGCGTTTCCGCGACATTGCGGCTAAGACCATGACGCAGCAGCGCGACCAGCGCCTGTGCGCGCGGATCGATCCGCCGGCGCTGGCGGCGGAAGGCAAAGGCCGGCCCGGGCTGTACCTGATCCTTGGGCGCGAGTTCTTCGAGCATGACCTCGTCGATCGCCAGATCGATGCAGGCGTCGCCGCCTTCGATGGGGTGGCTGATCCGATATCCCTGGCCGGCATTGAAGAACAAGACCTGATTGGCTTCGGCCACCGTGTCGTTGCGGCCGACATGCCGCATGAAGACGCCGCGATAGGGATAGACGAGGCTCGTCCTGTGGGCACATTCCTCGTCGCTCTTGTGACGACACTCGCCATTGCAGATGATGTCACGAATGGTGACGGTCTTTGTCTTCAGGAGCGGTGCTGTTGAAAACTGCGACATGGCATGTTCCGGGTCAGACAGGTCGCCCGATGAGGCGACCTGTCGGCACAATATCACGCTCAGGTTTCAGTAGCGACTATAGACATGCACGTCGCTTTCCGTCTGCCCCCTGGAAAGGCCGATATCCTTCAACTGCTCGTCGGACAGTTCCATCAGCGCTTTGCAGTTGCGCCGTTCGGCAATCTTGCGTGCCAGCCGGCGTGCCGCGATGACTATGGCAAGGAACAGGCCGGGCCGCATATTGCGGGCCGAGATTGTGACATTCGAGCTCTGCATGGTGATCCTCCATCCGTGTTTGGATGGAGGCAGTGAACCATCAGCCGCGATTTCGCGCTGTCAGATTATTTAGCGATCGAACGAGGCCCTTACGCCTTCAGCAGCCACTCGTGCTCGGCGGCATTGTGGAATTTCCAGACCCGCTTCGGCCCGGCCATGACGTTGAGGTAGTAGAGATCGTAGCCATGAGTAGCCGCGCAAGGATGATAGCCCTTCGGCACCAGCGTCACGTCGCCGTCCTCGATCGCCATTGCCTCGTCGAGCGAACGATCGTCGGTGTAGACGCGCTGGAAACCGAAGCCCTGCGGCGGGTTGAGGCGATGATAATAGGTCTCTTCCAGGAAGCTCTCGTTCGGCAGGTCGTCCTGGTCGTGCTTGTGCGGCGGATAGGAAGAGGTGTGGCCGCCCGGCGTGATCACCTCGACGACCAGCAGCGAATGCGCCGAGCTGTCGTCCTCAGGCATGATATTGTTGACGTAACGCACATTCGTGCCCTTGCCGCGTGTCACCTGCGGATGCGTGCCGGGCGGGATGGCCTTCGCCGGATAGCTGCCGCCGCCGGGCGCCGAGCAGACGGCGAGTTCCAGATCGGTCTCCGCCGTCACCGACCATGTCGATTCCATCGGGATGTAGAGCGCATGCGGCGCACCTTCGAACGGGCTCATACGGCCGCCGAGCGTACCGAAATCCTTGGTGCCGGCCGACGCCTTGCCTTTGCCGGTCACCCAGACGAGGCAAACTTCCCGATCGCCGGTCTCTCCCGAAACCGTCTCGCCCGGCTTCAGCCGATGCAGATCGAAGCCGACATAGGTCCAGCCCGCATTTTCCGGCGTGACATGGGTGACGCGGCCATGGGTGCCGGACGGTTTCACCTTGAGATTTGGCATCGGTGTTTTTCCTTCGTTACTTGGAAAATTCCTCTCCCCAACCCCTCCCCACAAGGGGGAGGGACTAACCTGCCGGGCTCCTTCCATTCTCGCCGTAACCTCTCGTCCAGAAGGACGCTCTCTTATGGCGTGAGGCGGTGCGTCAAGTTAAGTCTCTCCCCCGTGTGGGGAGTGGGGAGGGGTTGGGGAGGGGTCTTTTACTCCCGCTATCCCTTCGGGAAGCCTTCCGTTTCCACGGTATAACCCGCGGCCGTCATGACACGCATCAGTTCGGCATGGCCGATCTCGGCCATTTTCTGCGGCGGCGCCTTGCGTGGATCCTGTTCGGCCTCGACGACGAACCAGCCTTCATAGCCGTGATCGGCGAGCCGCTGGACGATGGCGCCGAAATCGAGCGAGCCGTCGCCGGGCACGGTGAAGGCGCCGAGCGCCACCGCATCGAGGAAGGATTGGCGGCTGCGGTCGAGCCCGTCCACCACAGGCTTGCGGATGTCCTTGACGTGGACGTGGTTGATGCGGGCGTGGTGGTTGCCGATGGCGCGCAGTACATCGCCGCCGGCAAAGGCGAGATGGCCGGCATCGAGCAGCAGCGGAATGCCTTCGCCCGAAGAGCGCATGAAGGCGTCGAGTTCCGGCTCGGTTTCGACCACGGCCGCCATGTGATGGTGGTAGGAGAGCGGCATGCCCTGTTCGGCGCACCATTCCCCGAACTCGGTGACGCGGCGGCCATAGGCCTTCATCTCGTCATCGGAAAGGCGTGGCTTGGTGGCAAGCGGCTTGGAGCGGTCGCCCTGGATGGAGCGGCCGACTTCGCCATAGACGATACACGGCGCATTGACCGCCTTGAACAGCTCGATCATCGGCGCGATGCGGTCCTTGTTGGCGGCAAGCTCCTCATTGACAAGCGTGCCGGAGAACCAGCCGCCGCACAGCGTCACGTCGGCGGCGCGCAGGATGGGCAGCATTTCCTCGGGATTGCTGGGGAAACGGCGGCCTTGCTCCATGCCGGTGAAACCGGCGCTGCGCGACTGCCGCAGGCACTCCTCGAGGGACACATCGTCGCTAAGCTCCGGAAGATCGTCGTTCCACCAGGCGATGGGCGACATGCCGAGTTTGGCCTTCATCAACATTCTCCTTAAAAATGTTTCGGAAGAGCAGCTGCGCTCTTCCGAAAAAATGATGGCACTACAGCGCCGCGCGTCTTTTTCAGACGCGCACGGGACGCTGTAGCACTTCGAATTGCTGCATAATTTTGCCCTTAAATCGATTCCGATTTATGGAATTATGCAGCCGTTTAGCCGATGCGCTGGGCGGCGCGTGCTTCGACATAACCCTTGCGGGCCTTGTTGACCTCTTCGCGCGGGCTGACCTCCGGCACCGCGACATCCCACCAATGACCGCCGGCCTCAGTGGTGATCAACGGATCGGTATCGATGACGAAGACCGAGGTACGGTCGTTCTTCTTCGAATCAATGATCGCCTGCTCCAACTCGGCGATCGAGCCGACCTTGACCGCGATGGCGCCCATGCTTTCGGCATGCGCGCGGAAATCGATCTCCGGCATCACCTCGTGATAGGAGTCCTTGAGCAGATTGTTGAAGTTGGCACCGCCGGTTCCCATCTGCAAGCGGTTGATGCAGCCATAGCCGCGATTGTCGAGCAGGACGATGTTGAGCTTGAGGCCGAGCATCACCGAGGTCGCAATCTCGGAATTCATCATCATATAGGAGCCATCGCCGACCATGACGACGACATCCCGTTCGGGATGGGCCATCTTGGCGCCGAGCCCGCCGGCGAGCTCATAGCCCATGCAGGAAAAGCCGTATTCCATGTGATAGCTGCCCGGCACTGTTGCCGGCCAGAGCTTGTGCAATTCGCCGGGAAGTCCGCCCGCAGCGCAAAGAACCGTCGTATTATCGCCGCCGATCGTGCGCGCTACCGCGCCGATTACCTGTGCGTCGGAGGGCAGGGCGGCATTGGTCGTTGCCATCGCCTTGGCGGCGGCCTCCATCCAGATCTTCTTCTCCGCGGTTGCCTTCTCGGTGAGTGCCGCCGACGCCTTCCAGCCGGAAAGACCCGATGAAAGCGCCTTCAGCCCTTCGCGGGCATCGGCCACCACGGGATAGCTGTCGTGCTTGACCGCGTCATAGGCGGCGATATTGAGCCCGATCATCCTGAGATTGTCATTCTTGAACAGCGCCCAGGAGCCGGTGGTGAAATCCTGGCAGCGGGTGCCGACGGCGATGACGAGATCCGTTTCTTCGGCAATCGCATTCGCCGCCGACGTGCCGGTCACGCCGACCGAGCCGAGCGCCAGCGGATGGGTGTCGTCGATCGACGACTTGCCGGCCTGGGTGACGACGACGGGAAGGCCGTGGGCGTCGGCAAAGGCGGCAAGCTCCTTCGTCGCCTGCGAGTAAAGCACGCCGCCGCCGGCGACGATCACCGGTTTCTGCGACGCCTTGATCAGCGCGATGGCATTGGCCAGTTCGTCCGCATCCGGCTGCGGCCGACGGGTCGTCCAGACCTTTTCAGTAAACAGGCTTTCCGGATAATCATAGGCTTCGGCCTGAACGTCCTGGCAGAGCGACAAGGTCACCGGGCCGCAATCCACGGGGTCGGTCAGGACCTGCATGGCGCGCTTCAGCGCCGAAATGATCTGCTCGGGCCGGGTGATGCGGTCGAAATAGCGCGAAACCGGACGAAAGGCATCATTGGCTGAAACCGTGCCGTCACCGAAATCCTCGATCTGCTGCAGCACCGGATCCGGCGCGCGGTTGGCGAAGACGTCGCCCGGCAGGAAGAGAACGGGAATACGATTGACGTGTGCGACGCCCGCGGCCGTCACCATGTTCAGCGCACCAGGACCGATCGAGGTTGTGCAGGCCATGAAACGAGTGCGGAAATTCGCCTTGGCATAAGCGATCGCGGCATGCGCCATGCCCTGTTCGTTGTGGGCGCGATAGGTCGTCAGTTCGTCGCGCACCTGATAGAGCGCCTCGCCGATGCCGGCGACGTTGCCGTGACCGAAGATCGCCCAGACGCCGCCGAAGATCTGCACCTTCTTGCCGTCGACAACAGTCATCTGCTTCTTGAGGAAATGCGCGACGGCCTGCGCCATCGTCAACCGTATCGTCTTGCCCATCGGGTCCTCCCGGACTTTTGACTGTACCTGTTTCTCCTCCAACCCCTCCCCACAAGGGGGAGAGGCTAACCCGCCGTGCCGTCTCATCCATATTACGGCGTCCCTTCTTGCAAGGTGGCCGCTGTCTGGCGCGAGGCGCTGCCTCAAGTTAACCTCCCCTTTGTGGGGGAGGGGCTGGGGAGGGTCTTCGTTCTATTCCTACTGCTGTCCGCGCGTCTTCAGCCACGCCTCAGTCAGTTGCTGGAAGCGGCCGGCCATATCGGCGATCGCCTCCTCGTCGTTCATTCCGCCCGAAAGCCAGGCACGCGCCGGGTCGGCAAAGATCGTCCGGCCGACGGCAAAGCCCTTCACGGAGGGAGCGGCCAGCGTCGCCTCGAAGCAGGAGATCAGCTCGTCGGCGGGCGCCTCGAGCCCGAGCAGCACGATACCGCGGCACCATGGATCATTCTTGGCAATCACCGCATCGATCTTCTTCCAGGCTTCAGTCGATGCCTGCGGCTCGAGCTTCCACCAGTCCGGCTTGATGCCGAGCGCATAGAGTTCCTCCAGCGCAGTCGCGATCGTGTCGTCGGTGAGCGGCCCGTTCTTGCCGGCGATGATCTCCACCAGCAGCTCGCGGCCGACCTTCCGGGACGCCTCGAACAGCGTGCGCAGCTTCTCCTGCTGCTCCGTTTTCAAGTCAGCCGGATCGTCAGGATGATAGAAGCACAAGCATTTAATGCAATGACTGAGTGGCCATTCCACAAGCTGCGAGCCGATATCCTGGCTGAATTCGAAGCGCAGCGGCTTCGAGCCCGGCAGCTCCACCGGCCGGCCGATCCAGGAGAAATTCTTCGTCGCCGCGTCGAAGAAGGCGTCGCGGCCGAAGCGTTCGTCGATCAGCATGCCGTAGCCGTCGCGACCGTTCGAAACCCGCGCCGCTGCGGCAACCGCCAGCCGCTTGAAGGCGACGATCTTGTCGTGGCCGACACCGAGTTCATCGGCGACACTGACCAGCTGCGAACGGTGGTCGATCGCCAGCGCCATCAGAAGCGGGATTTCGCCGCGCCGGGTCGATGCCCAGTGGATATGGTTGATCGCTTCGTCTTTACGCAGCGCTCGATGTTGGCTGCCGGTCGTCAGGAAGAAGTCGAGTTCGGCCCAGGTCGGATATTCCGGCGAGCAGAGCAGGCGTGAAACAGCGAAGGCGCCGCAGGCATTGGCCCAGGTGGCGCAGGTTTTCAGCGGCTCGTCGCGCAGGAAGCCGCGCAGAAAACCGGACATGAAGGCATCGCCGGCGCCGAGCACGTTGAAGACTTCGATCGGGAAACCCTGGCCGACGATACCGGCTTCGAGGTCGTCGGCGATCGGTCCATCATAGACGATGCAGCCCATGGCGCCGCGCTTGAGCACGATCGTTGCCGGCGACAGGCGGCGAATCTCTTTGAGCGCGCCAAGCACGTCGTCGGCGCCGGAAGCAATCAGGATTTCTTCCTCGGTCCCGACGATGAGATCGCAATCCGGCAGCGTCTCCTTCATCTTCGAAGAGACGCGGTCGGACTTCACATAGCGCTCGAAGCCTTCTGCATGGCCGGCAAGGCCCCAGAGGTTCGGCCGGTAGTCGATGTCGAAGATCACCTTGCGGCCGTTCGCCTTGGCGATGCGGATCGCCTTGCGCTGTGCGGCCTCGGTATTCGGCCGGGAGAAATGTGTGCCGGAAACGAGAACGGCGCGCGACGACTTGATGAAATCTTCATCGATATCGCCTTCATCGAGCGCCATGTCGGCACAGTCCGATCGATAGAAGATCATCGGCGACACACCCTCGGCCTCGACCGCCAGCAGCACCAGTGCGGTCAGCCGCTCCTTGTCGGTGATGATGCCCTGTGTCGCCACACCTTCGCGCGCCGATTGCTCGCGGATGAAACGTCCCATCTGCTCGTCGCCGACGCGGGTGATGAGACCGGATTTGAGGCCGAGCCGTGCCGTGCCGATGGCGATATTGGCAGGGCAGCCACCGACCGATTTGGCGAAGGAGCCGATATCCTCCAGCCGTGAGCCGATCTGCTGACCGTAAAGATCGACCGAGGAGCGGCCGATGGTGATTACATCAAGCGCCGGCTCCGGCTGTGAGCCCGGATTCGATTGTACCATGATGTCCTCCCGCTAGATTTTGCGCGGCTTCCAATGCCTGCGAATTTTCAATAATGAAACATCGGTTCCGATATTTTGTCAATTCGGAATGTTTATTCCATTTTCGCTTTTCCAGCTTTTGAGTGCTGATGCTTGCGGCGCCGTTCGGCGATGGCCACCGGCAGCGCCATGGTCAGCGCCATAGATGCCGAAAGCGAGCGGAAGCCGGCGAAATCGGCCTCCGCCACTTCGAACCAGTGCGTCGCGCAGGCGGCAAGCGGCGAGAAGGCCGAATCGGTGATCGCGATGACGGGCACGCCGCGGTCGGCAAGCTCTTGGCTCTGGCTGAGGCTGTCGGCCGCATAGGGCGAGAAGCTCGCGGCGATCGCCGCATCCCTAGGGGTTGCGAACTGCACCATTTCGGGGTCGACGCCATTCGGCGAGGCGACGATTTGGTGGCGGATGTTGAGCTTGGAAAAAGCGTAGGTCATGTGCGCCGTCAGCGGGTAGGAGCGCCGTTTGGCGATCAGATAGATCGTCTCGGCGCCGGCAAGGATATTCACCGCTTTCGTGAAAGTATCGCTCTGCACCGTCGCCGCCAGCCGGTTGACCGACTGGCTGGCGGCGGCAATGAAGCCGGAGAGCAGATTGGCGTCCTCATCGTCGCCGCTCGTCTGCTCCAGCGTGACGAGCCGCTCTTCATAGCTCAGCGTCCGGTCGCGCAATCTTTCGCGGAAAATGCTCTGCAGGTCGGAGAAGCCTTCGTAACCCAGATGATGCGCTAGGCGCACCAGCGTCGAAGGCTGGACGTCGGAGGCCGCCGCGATGCTTGCCGTCGTGCCGAAGGCGATTTCATCGGGATTGCCGAGCGCGAAGGCGGCGACCTGCGCCAGCCGCTTCGGCATGCTTGTCTTGCGTTCGATGATGGTGCTGCGCAGGCTTTCGAAATCGCGCGGCACACGCGCGTGCCTCTGGGGATCGTTATCCATGCTTGCGGCTCACGAGATGAAACAAATATTCCATATTGCCGAACATAGACGATTTCAAACGGCCCGCCTAATTGTTTTTAATCGCCTGTAATTGAAGGCTTTTAAACAACTTACCGGGAAGAATGGAAAAATGACTGCGTACGGGTCTCTTGTCAAAATGATCCAAATATTCCAAAAATCCGGCCGCAGCTCTGGAGGAGACGGAAATGAAGCCACTTGGCATCGGTTTGATCGGCACCGGTTACATGGGCAAGTGCCATGCGCTGGCGTGGAATGCGGTGAAGACGGTGTTCGGCGATGTCGAGCGTCCGCGTCTCGTGCATCTGGCCGAAGCCAATGCCGGGCTTGCTGCGGCGCGTGCCGGGGAATTCGGCTTCGAGAAGGCAACGGCCGATTGGCGGGCGCTGATTGCCGACCCAGAGGTCGACGTCGTCTCCATCACCACGCCCAATCAGTTCCACCCCGAGATGGCGATCGCAGCCCTTCAAGCCGGCAAACATGTCTGGTGCGAAAAGCCGATGGCGCCGGCCTATGCCGACGCCGAGCGCATGCTGGAAACGGCGAGGGGTTCCGGAAAGGTGGCGGCTCTCGGCTATAATTATATCCAGAATCCTGTGATGCGGCACATCAAGACGCTTATTGGCGAGGGCGCCATCGGCACGGTCAACCATATCCGCGCCGAGATGGACGAGGATTTCATGGCCGATCCCGATGTCTTCTTTTACTGGAAGAGCGAGCTTGCCGCCGGCTATGGCGCGCTCGACGATTTCGCCGTGCATCCGCTGTCGCTGCTCTGGTATCTTTTCGGCCATGTTGAGGCTGTCGTTACAGACATGGTGAGGCCTTATGCCGACCGCCCGCTGAGCGAGGGTGGCCGCCGCGCCGTCGAAAACCACGATGGCGCCAACGTGCTGATGCGGCTTGGCGGCGGCATCTCCGCCGTCTTGATGGCGAATCGCGCCGCCTGGGGCCGCAAGGGCCGCATCGCCCTGCAGATTTATGGCGCGAAAGGCTCGATCGTCTACGACCAGGAGCGCATGAACGAATTCGACCTCTATCAGGCCGCGGGCCGCGGTTCCGAACAGGGCTTCCGCAAGATACTGGCGGCACCCGCCCATCGGCCTTATGATCGCTTCATCCCGGCGCCTGGCCACGGCCTCGGCTTCAACGATCTGAAGATCATCGAATGCCGCGAGCTAATCCGGGCAATTTCCGGTGAGCCGTCGTCGATCGTCACATTTGAAGACGGTCTCAGGATAGAGAAGTCGGTGCATGCCATGGCACAGTCCTTCCACGAGCGCCGCTGGATCGAGATCGGCTGAATGGAAGACCGCTTTCCGTTGACGGCGTTTGAGGCTGCATAATTCCTTAGATCGGAATCGATTTAAGGATAAAATTATGCAGAAGTTCAAAACGTTACAGCGTCCTTAGCGCGTCTAACAGACGCGCGGCGCCGTAGGGATAGGCCTGCACCTCGTTGTCGGGCGCAGTTTCGGGAGTGAGATCGTGACGGACAGACTGGTGATCATTGGCGCGGGACAGGCCGGTTTCGCATTGGCGGCCAAGCTGCGAGCGTTGAAGGATATGCGCCCGATCACCCTCATCGGTGCGGAGGATGTGGCTCCCTATCAGCGCCCGCCGCTTTCGAAGAAATACCTGCTTGGCGAAATGGCTTTCGACCGCCTGCTGTTTCGCGCCGAGCACTGGTATGCGGACAATGACGTCGATCTTCGCCTTTCGACCTGGGCCGAACAGATCAAGCCGGATAGCAGGCAGGTTCTGCTGCAGGACGGCTCCGTTCTCGATTACGCCACGCTGGCGCTGGCCACCGGCTCGACGCCGCGCCGGCTGCCGGCGGCAATCGGTGGCGATCTCGAAGGCGTCTATGTCGCCCGCGACAAGCGCGATGCCGATCTGCTCGCCGAAGAAATGCGCCCCGGTCGCCGCGTCCTCATCATCGGCGGCGGTTATATCGGTCTCGAGGCTGCAGCCGTTGCCCGTCACCGCGGCCTTGAGGTCACCGTCATCGAGATGGCTGACCGCATCCTCCAGCGCGTCGCGGCGAAGGAGACCGCCGACATCATGCGGGGGATCCATGAAAGCCATGACGTGGTGATTCGGGAAAAGACAGGGCTCAAGCATCTGGTCGGCAAGGATGGCCGCGTCACGGGCGCCGCACTTTCCGACGGATCTGTGATCGACATCGACTTTGCCGTCGTCGGCATCGGCGTCGTGCCGAATGACCAGCTTGCCAAGGAAGCCGGCCTCGAAGTCGCCAACGGCATTGTCGTCGACGAATTCGCCCGCACCTCCGATCCGGCGATCTTTGCCGCCGGTGATTGCGCAGCCCTTCCCTGGCAGGGTGGCCGCATCAGGCTCGAATCGGTGCAGAACGCCGTCGACCAGGCCGAGGCGGCGGCAGCCGTCATCGCCGGCGGCAGCGCGCCATATGATCCGAAGCCTTGGTTCTGGTCCGACCAGTATGACGTCAAGCTGCAGATTGCCGGCTTCAATCTCGGTTATGACGAGACACTGCTGCGCCCCGGCGCCCGCGAAGGCGCCCATTCGGTCTGGTACTTCAGGCAAGGCCAGCTGATCGCCGTCGATGCGATCAACGACGCGAAAGCCTATGTGACCGGCAAAAAGCTGCTGGAATCCGGGACCAATCCCGACAGATCGATTCTCGCCGACCCCTCAGCCGACCTCAAGAGCCTGCTCGGCTGACTTCAGGCCCGGTCGGTGACGCTGCGCCGGGCTTGCCAACCCTGTCGACGCCGGGCGGCAAAGCCCGGCTTCTTCATCGAAGAGAACGAAGCGCGATCAAATTCTCGGATCGTGGCAGGGAATGCGCTCTGTTTGCGCGGGCCAGCCGAAATGCCGCCCGCCGCATTTCTTTGTGGTGAAAATTCAAAAAACTCTTGCATTCACAGACCGGTCACCATAGTTAGGCCGCACCGGAGAGGTGGCCGAGTGGTCGAAGGCGCTCCCCTGCTAAGGGAGTATACGTCAAAAGCGTATCGTGGGTTCGAATCCCATCTTCTCCGCCATTCTGATTTCCTGAACATTTCGCGATCTTTAGTTCCTGCCAGGGAATCAGGTTCGCTTAGTCGGCTACGCCTTACGGCCGCGCGATGGCGCAAATCTCTCCGCCATCAGCGAGAGAATCGGTTGCGGGAATCGTCTCCCGCCTCCACGCTCCATCAGGTGGCGAAAGCGGATCGGTGATCACCAGGTTACGCTTCCAGCAATCCTAACATCCCCGCAAGAGCCGGATTTTGTCGGAAAAGTGTCGCAGATGCGTCGAAAGGCGCGTGTCCAACTCTTTGTGGATCTGACCTAAGCGGCCGCAAAATCAGGGTTTTCTTAACAAAGCATAAAGGAAAGCGGGGCCGCTTGCCCGACTTGTGTCCTTTCAGCAACAGAATGTCGGGAAGGCTCCCTCAAACCCCCCATCCGAGCAAGTTGGTGATTGCGTGACGGCCGCCGTCTTGTATTTTCACCCTCGGAAGCAAGGGCGACGGATCGTCCACTTCTTGAAACACGGGGATGGGGCAGGGAACGCTGCTCAGCGAAAGATCCCAAACCCGATCGAAACTTTGAATTGGAGGTCATTTATGAACATCAAGAGCCTTCTTCTCGGCTCCGCTGCTGCTCTCGCAGTAGTTTCCGGTGCTCAGGCTGCTGACGCTATCGTTGCTGCCGAGCCGGAACCGGTTGAATACGTCCGCGTCTGCGACGCTTACGGCACCGGCTACTTCTACATCCCGGGCACCGAAACCTGCCTCAAGATCAACGGTTACATCCGTTTCCAGGTCAACGTTGGCGATCGGGTTGGCAATTCGCTGACGCGCGGTAACGACTCCGACTGGGATGCTGTCACCCGTGGTCAGGTTCAGTTCACCGCCAAGAGCGACACCGAGTACGGTCCGCTGACCGGCGTCATCGTCATGCAGTTCAATGCTGACAACGCTACCGATCAGAACGCCAAGCTCGACTCCGCTTACCTCGACATCGCCGGCTTCCGCGCTGGTCTGTTCTACAGCTGGTGGGACGACGGCCTCTCGGGCGAAACCGATGATATCGGCTCGCCGGTAACGCTGCATAACTCCATCCGTTATCAGTACGAAACCGACGCCTTCTACGCTGGCATCAGCGTCGATGAGCTGGAAGACGGCTTCTTCAAGGCGGACGAAGATCCGAACAACGTCGGCGTTGCCGTCGGTCTCGGCGGCAAGGGTGGTGCGTTCAGCTACCAGATCACTGCCGGCTACGACGTCGACAACGAAGAAGGCGCTGTCCGTGCAATGGGTACGGTTGACATCGGTCCTGGTACGCTCGGCCTCGCTGCCGTATATGCCACCGGCCCGAGCTCCTACTACACTGCAGCTGAGTGGGCTGTTGCTGCCGAATATGCAATCAAGGCAACCGACAAGCTCAAGATCACTCCCGGTGTTCAGTACTACAGCAACTTCGGCGTTGACGGCGACGACTTTGCCGATGGCGATGCCTGGAAGGTCGGTCTGACGGTTGATTACCAGATCGTCGACAACTTCTACGCCAAGGCTTCGGTTCAGTACCTCGATCCGGAAGATGCTGACGACTCCACCTCGGGCTACTTCCGCCTGCAGCGTTCGTTCTAATCTGATCTGACTTCGGTCAATCAGGAAGCCCGGCTCGTTTGAGCCGGGCTTTTTTATATTTCGAGCCATGGCAAATGTGCCGACGGACTGGCTTCGATAAGGTTACTGGCAAGAGGCGAGAAAGGCTCGAATCGCTGCGGGGATGTTGCCGAGATGCAGGAGGGGCGCGTGTCCATGTCCTTCGGCGGCATGAAGGATCAACTTCGGATGCCGCCGTGCCATTTCGTTCGCGGTTTCCTGTGAAAGCAGCGACGTGTTTTCGCCGCGGATCAGCATCAGCGGCAAGTGGCTCAGCTTCTCGAATTGCTCCCAGAGATCGAGCAACGGCTGGCTGAAATCGATCGATTTCAGCGCTTCGGCGATCGCCGGGTCGAAATCGGCGATCGGTCTTCCGCCGACGTCTCGATAAAGCGCCAGCGCCATCTCCCGCCAGTCTTGCTCTGCAAGCGCGGTGAACGCCGCGCCATGATTTTCCTTCAATATTTCGACCGCTTCGCGCCAGTCTGCCGGCCTTCTGCCGCTGTTGAGGTAGTCGCGGATCAGCGCTAGCCCCTTGGCCTCGACGGCAGGCCCGATATCATTGAGGATGACGGCTTCGAGAAGATCCGGCCGCATCACTGCGATCAGATGCAGGATCAGCCCACCCCGGGACGTGCCGACGAAGACGGCCCGCTCGATGCCGAGCGCCGCGCAAGCGGCAACGACATCGCCGGCCTCGATGGCGAGATTGTAGTTCGCCTTGTTCTCATCCCATGCCGAGTTTCCCCGCCCGCGCGAATCGAGCGCGATGACCCTGCGTGGTGCTGTTATGTCCTGGGAGAGCAGCAGCGCCAGCGGATGAAAATCCCGCGTATTGCGGGTCAGGCCGGGCAGGCAGATGACCGGCAGCCGTCCGGCGGTTGCCGTCTCGCCGGGCCAATAGTCGCGGGCATAAAGCTTCAGCCCATCGGGAGACGTATAAAATCGTTCCTGGAAACCGCTTGCATAATTATCCGGCATCGCATCCTCGAGATCTGTTTGATCGCGAAGATGTAGCCTGCTTTTCCGGCTGCGCCAAACGCCTTAGGAAGCACTGCGTCCGCCGATGAGGTCGCGCTCGATATCGGTGGGCTGGCCGAGGCGAGCCTTGTACACCTCGTAATTCTCCATCACCCGCTGGACGTAGTTCCGCGTTTCGGGGAAGGGGATGCGCTCGATCCAGTCGACGATCTCGTCGATCGACCTGCCGCGCGGATCGCCGTAACGGCTGATCCATTCCGGCACCCGTTTCGGCCCGGCATTGTAGGCAATGAAGGTCAGGATATAGGAGCCGCCGAAGGCTTCGATCTGCTCACCGAGATAATGCGCGCCGAGTGTGGCGTTATAACCGGCATCGGCCGTCAGCTTGTCTTTCGAATAGGCGATGTTGTGGCGCTTGGCCACCGCCTGGGCCGTCCCCGGCAGAAGCTGCAGCAATCCCCGCGCATTCGCCGCTGAAACGGCGGCTGGGTTGAAGGCGCTTTCCTGCCGGGCGATGGCATAGGCGAGCGCCTTGCCGGAGCCGGAGATGTTGGCATTCGCCGGGATGACGCCGACCGGAAAGGCGAGCGCTGCGACATCGATGCCGCGGCCATAGGCGATCTTGCCGATCTGCAGCGACAAATGATGATCGCCGGATTGCTCGGCCTGCGCCGCAAGCACGGCCAGTTCGCCGGGGCTCTGCAACTGGTCGGCAAGCGCAAGATAGAGAATATCGGCCCGCCATCCATGGCCTGCGGCCTCTAGTCGGGCGATCGCCTGCACCGCTTCACGTGCCTGAAAGCGTTGCCGGTCGGCCGTGCTCGGCGCGGGATAGGTAACGTTCAGCGTCTTTCGCCCCAGCTTTTCGGCCGCGAGCTGACCGTAGAAGGTGCCGGGGAAGGTCGCAGCCTTCCCATAGAATTCGCTGGATTTGCCGGGGCCCCCGGCTTCGGCCGCCCGTCCCAGCCAGTACCAGGCGCGTGAAACCGAGATCGGCCCGTTTGATGTCTGGAGAATCTTGCGGAAGTGTCTTTCCGCGGTTGCCGGATCCTGCAGGCCGCGAAGCGCGTACCATCCGGCATGGAACTCAGCCTCGACGATGTCAGTCGGGCTCGTTGCGGCGTAATTGGCGACGATGCGATAGGCAGGCTTGAACTGTCCCTGGTCGACGAGACCACGGCTGACGATACGCTGCTCGTTCCACCACTCGCCGGAGTTGACAAGTTCGCTACGCTCGGGCGGCATCTGCTCCAGAAGTGCTGCCGCCTCGGCATATTTGTCCTGTTTGCGCAGATATTCAATCCGCGCAAACAGCAGGCCGGCATCGCCGCGCCATTTTGCATCGACAGCGTTGAGCAGCGCGCCGGCGTTGCCGGCTTTGGCGTCGACGGCAGACCAAGCCTTGTAGAGCGACTGGGCCTGGGCCATGTCGCCGAAGCGCTTGGCCTGCGCCACCCGGCCGCGATACATCAGATAGTCCATCCGCGCCTTATGGTCGGCAGGCGTCAACAGAGCTGAGAATTCGAGGAGGATCTTGTCCTCGGTCGCCTTGTCGAGAGCCTCTCCGCGCCAGACCTTGCGGATATATTTTGCCGCCTGCGCTTGTCTGCCTGATGCAACCAGCGCCCGGCCGAGGATGACGGCGCCCTGCATCGTCTCGGGCGCGGTATCGCCGAAGGCGGCGAGCACGGCGGATGGGGCGGGGTTCTCGTCATAGAGCGCACGTTCGGAATAGGAGCGCAGCCGCGAGAGGCCCGGCCAGCTCTTGAGCTCCTGCCCAGCACTGGCGATTTCATAAGAGGGGACGCCCTTCAATCCGGAAACGGCGATCGCCCAGGTGAGGATATGGCGGTCGAGCGTACCGCCCTGCATGCTGTCGCGGATCGACAGCGCCAGCTGCGGGTTCTTGTCGGAAAGCGCATCGAGGCCGGCTTTCAGGTCGCTGTTGACAGGCGCGATGGCCGGATTGCGCGGAATGGCGCCCGTTGTGATCGCTTCCGGCATGGCTGTTTGGGGAATGAAGCCGAGCGGCTTGACGCCAGGCATGGGCGTGCTCTCGCCCGGAAGCGGCGACGCTATGCTGCCCCACGCGGCGGCGGCGAAGCCGAAGGCGGACAGAATCAGGACAGCTTTCTTCATCCGGGATCTCGCAACGAAAACACGCCCTGCCATTTGGCTAGAGGCATCTTAACGAAACCTTACCGTACCAGGTAAAATTCATTCACATCTGCTATCGGAATTTGCCCTAAACCGAACTCTACGCGCTTGTCGCGATGATTTCGGCGCTCTATGGTGCGCAAAATATTCATGGAATGCGGCCGAAGCAAGGATTTGGTCGTGAGGAGCTTTGCATGTTCAATGGGTCCATTCCCGCCCTCGTCACCCCTTTCACGGATGCCGGACTGATCGACGAAGACAGCTTCGCTGCTCATGTCGACTGGCAGATCAAGGAAGGCAGCGGCGGTCTCGTTCCGGTCGGCACGACAGGCGAATCGCCGACGCTGTCGCATGCCGAACACAAACGGGTCGTGGAGCTGTGCATCGAGGTTGCTGCAAAACGCGTTCCCGTCATGGCCGGCGCCGGCTCGAACAACACGCGTGAGGCGGTCGAACTTGCCCAGCACGCCGAAAAGGTTGGTGCGGACGCCGTTCTGGTCGTCACTCCCTATTACAACAAGCCGACGCAGAAGGGTTTGATCGCGCATTTTTCGGCGATTGCCGAGGCCGTCGATCTGCCGATCTATATCTACAATATCCCCGGCCGCTCGGTGGTCGACATGACGCCGGAAACAATGGGTGCGCTCGCCAAGGCGCACCGCAATATCGTCGGCGTCAAGGATGCGACGGGCAAGATCGAGCGCGTCTCCGAACAGCGCATCACCTGCGGCAAGGATTTCCGACAGTTGTCGGGCGAGGATGCGACGGCACTCGGCTTCAACGCTCATGGCGGTGTCGGCTGTATTTCGGTCACGGCCAATGTCGCCCCGCGCCTTTGTGCCGACTTCCAGGCGGCGACGCTGGCGGGCGACTACATCAGCGCGCTGGAATATCAGGATCGGCTGATGCCGCTGCACAAGGCGATCTTCCTCGAGCCCGGTCTTTGCGGCGCCAAATACGGGCTCTCCCGGCTTGGCCGCATGAGCCGCAACGTCCGCTCGCCGCTGCTTTCGACACTGGAGCCGGCAACGGAAACGGCGATCGACGCTGCCCTGCGTCATGCCGGCCTTCTGAACTGAAGAGACCGGCCGTCTTCACAAGACCGGGTCGTTCCCTTACATAAAGGGCAAGTCCCTACGCAGAGCACGCTCTACACAGAGCAGGCCCTACAAAGAGCAGGCCCTACAAAGAGCAGGAATGAGGGCGCGGCTTTTCGCGCTCTAAATGAATGGAATATCGTCATGGCCCCCAAAGGCAGCCAGCGCGTCGTGAACAAGGTCGTGGCCGAAAACCGCAAGGCCCGCTTCAACTACGAGATCATCGATACCTACGAGGCCGGCCTCGTGCTGATGGGCACGGAGGTCAAGTCGCTGCGCGAAGGCAAGGCCAATATCGCCGAATCCTACGCGTCGGATGAGGGTGGCGAGATCTGGCTGATCAATTCCTACCTGCCGGAATACCTGCAGGCCAACCGCTTCAATCACGAACCCCGCCGGCGCCGCAAGCTGCTGCTGTCGGGCCGCGAGATCCATCGCCTGCGCTCAGCCGTCAACCGCGAGGGCATGACGCTGATCCCGCTGAAGATCTATTTCAACGACCGCGGTCGGGCGAAGATGGAACTCGCGCTCGCCAAGGGTAAGAAATTGCACGACAAGCGCGAGTCCGAGAAGGAACGCGATTGGAACCGGCAGAAGAGCCGCCTGCTGAAGGATAACGGCTGACCACGCGGCATGCCCGATGATTGCCGTTTCGCACGGTAATCATATTGTTTCTCAGTTTCGGGATGAAGGCGGATCAGTCCTCGAAATCGCTGGCCGGGGCGACTTCTGCCGGGCGTGGAGCCCGCTCGGCGGGATCGCGACCGATTTCAGCCTTCAACGACAAGAGATCGATGAAATGATCGGCCTGGCGGCGCAGGTCATCGGCGATCATCGGCGGCTGGGTCGCCATGGTCGAGATCACAGAGACCTTGCGGCCTCTGCGCTGCAACGCTTCGACGAGGTTGGTGAAGTCGCCGTCGCCCGAGAAGATCACGAGATGATCGACAGTTTCGGATTGTTCCATGGCGTCGATCGCAAGTTCGATGTCCATGTTGCCCTTGATTTTTCGGCGACCCATGGAATCTGTGAATTCCTTGGCGGGCTTGGTGACGACTTTATAGCCATTGTAGTCGAGCCAATCGATCAGTGGCCGGATCGACGAATATTCCTGATCCTCGATCAGAGCCGTATAATAGTAAGCGCGCAGGAGATAGCCGCGTTTCTGAAATGCTTTCAAGAGCTTACGGTAATCTATGTCGAAGCCGAGGCTCTTGGACGCAGCGTAGAGGTTGGCGCCGTCAATGAAGAGTGCAATTTTTTCGCGTGGGTCAAACATCGCTTACCAATCCAATGAGAGCAATCGAAATCCGCAAGTGCCAAACGTCAATAAAAACAATAGGTTGTTTTGTCGTTTTCGATCCGGGCCTTACTTTAAGGATTATTCATATACGAAAGATTTAGGGCACGATTCGGCATATTCCAAGCAACCTTAGGTGGAATTATGACATTCTCCATGGAAATTTAGCTCAGCCGAGGACAAAGACGAGGGGAGCCGGAATGAAAAACTTGTATTTGCCCGGTTTTAATTGTATCGGGCGTGCTAATCCCGAAATGACGACCGTAAAGGACAGGCAATGGCCCGTGTCACAGTTGAAGATTGCATCGACAAGGTGGAGAACCGCTTCGAGCTGGTTCTGCTCGCCAGCCACCGCGCCCGGCTGATTTCCCAGGGCGCCTCGATCACCATCGATCGCGACAACGACAAGAACCCGGTCGTGGCGCTGCGCGAAATCGCCGATGAGACGCTTTCGCCCGATGACCTCAAGGAAGATCTGATCCATTCGCTGCAAAAGCATGTCGAAGTCGATGAGCCCGAGCCCGATCCGGCAAGCATGATCGCCGCCGGCGGTGTCGCCGCAGCCGACAGCGAAGAGCAGGACGACCTGCCGGAAACGATCACTTTCGACCAGATGTCGGAAGAAGAGCTGCTTGCCGGCATCGAAGGCCTGGTGCCGCCGGAAAAGAGCGACGACTACTAAGCGTAGAGACCGGATTCCCGTCGCATTGGTCGGATGCGGCACGGAAACAGTTTCATGCGATGCAAAAGAGCGATGATTACCAATCGTCAATCTTGCGCCTTTATTGCTTAGGCATATTATTGCCCACGTGTGCGCCAATCGTTGATTGGCGCGCTTTTATTTTTATCGGAGTGGCTTTGGAATGATGCGGCAGTACGAGCTCGTGGAGCGGGTTCAGCAATACAAGCCCGACGCCAATGAAGCACTGCTGAACAAAGCCTATGTCTACGCCATGCAGAAACATGGCCAGCAAAAGCGCGCGAGCGGCGATCCCTATATTTCCCATCCGCTCGAAGTCGCCGCCATCCTCACCGACATGCATCTCGATGAATCGACGATCGCGGTTGCTCTGCTGCACGACACGATCGAGGATACGACGGCGACGCGCGCCGAGATCGACGAACTGTTCGGCGAGGATATCGGCCGCTTGGTCGAGGGCCTGACGAAGATCAAGAAGCTCGACCTCGTCACTAAGAAGGCCAAGCAGGCGGAAAACCTGCGCAAGCTGCTGCTCGCCATATCCGACGATGTGCGCGTGCTGCTCGTCAAGCTTGCCGACCGCCTGCACAATATGCGCACCCTCGACCACATGTCGGCCGACAAGCGTGCCCGCATCTCCGAAGAGACGATGGAGATCTATGCGCCGCTAGCCGGCCGCATGGGCATGCAGGACATGCGCGAGGAGCTGGAGGAACTCTCCTTCCGCCATATGAACCCGGAAGCCTACGAGACCGTCACCAAAAGGCTGGAAGAGCTTTCCAAGCGCAACGAGGGTATTGTCAAGAAGATCGAGGCCGAACTGCGCGACCTGCTGGTGGCAAGCGGCCTGACGAGCGCCTATGTCAAGGGCCGGCAGAAGAAGCCCTATTCGGTCTTCCGCAAGATGCAGTCGAAGTCGCTTTCCTTCGAGCAGCTTTCCGATGTCTATGGCTTCCGTTTGATCGTCGAGGACATCCCGTCCTGTTACCGGGCGCTCGGCATCGTCCACACCCGCTGGCGCGTCGTGCCCGGCCGCTTCAAGGACTATATCTCGACGCCGAAGCAGAACGATTACCGGTCGCTGCACACGACTATCGTCGGTCCGTCCAGCCAGCGCATCGAACTGCAGATCCGCACCAAGCGCATGCATGAAATCGCCGAATTCGGCATCGCCGCCCACACGCTTTATAAGGACGGCGCCACCAATGCCGATGGCGACATCCTTTCTCGCGAATCCAATGCCTATTCCTGGCTGCGCCACACGATCGAGGCGCTCGCCGAGGGTGACAGCCCGGAAGAATTCCTCGAACACACCAAGCTTGAGCTCTTCCAGGACCAGGTCTTCTGCTTCACGCCGAAGGGCAAACTGATTGCCCTGCCGCGTGGCGCCACTCCGATCGATTTCGCCTATGCGGTGCACACCAATATCGGCGACACCACGGTGGGCGCCAAGATCAACGGTCGCATCATGCCGCTGGTGACGCGGCTTGCCAATGGCGACGAGGTCGAGATCATCCGCTCCGGCGTGCAGGTTCCGCCCGCTGCCTGGGAGGAGATCGTCGTCACCGGCAAGGCGCGTGCCGCCATCCGCCGCGCCACCCGCATGGCAATCCGCAAGCAATATGCCGGCCTCGGTCACCGCATTCTCGAGCGCACCTTCGACAGAGCCGGCAAGATTTTCTCTCGCGAGGCGATGAAGCCGGCGCTGCACCGCCTCGGTCAGAAGGATGTCGAGGATGCGATCGCCGCCGTCGGCCGCGGCGAGATGTCCTCGCTCGATGTGCTGCGCGCCGTCTATCCCGACCATCAGGATGAGCGCGTCACCGTCAAGCCCTCCGGCGATGACGGTTGGTTCAACGTCCGCAGCGCCGCCGGCATGATCTTCAAGATCCCCGGCAAGACCAAGCCCGGGCTCGACGGCGGCCATCCGGAGGTCGACACCGATGTTGATATCGGGCCGATCCGCGGCTTGTCCGGCAATGTCGACGTCAAGTTCGCGTCGACCGGCGCCGTGCCCGGCGATCGCATCGTCGGCATCATGGACCAGGGCAAGGGCATCACCATATATCCGATCCAGTCGCCGAGCCTGCAGCGGTTCGACGATCAGCCCGACCGCTGGATCGACGTTCGCTGGGATCTCGACGAAGCCAACAAGTCGCGTTTCATGGCGCGCATCATGGTGAATGGGTTGAATGAGCCCGGCACGCTTGCCAAGGTCGCCCAGACGGTTGCAGGCCTCGACGTCAATATCCGGTTGTTGAACACGGTGCGCGTCGCGGCCGATTTCACCGAAATGATGCTCGAGGTCGAGGTCTGGGACCTGCGTCAGCTCAATCAACTGCTCGCCCAGATGAAGGATCTGGATTGCATCGCCACGGTGCGGCGGCTCTACGAGTAGGATTTTGTTAAGCCTGTCGCCGGCTGGATCGGAAAATTGCACATTTTGTGATCGTTTCGTGGTCGGAGTGGCGCATTGGATAGGCAAGCAATGCGAATGACGCATGGCTGTCTCCATGTTGCAGCGGTGGTAATTAACCTCTGCCGCGACTATCTTCGGGTCATCGAAAACAAACAGAAGATGAGACAAGGTAATGTTTGACCCTATCAGGAAAATCGCTCGCGCCCTTCGCGCTCCGACTGCCCAGGAACGTGAAATGGCATATTTGAACGGCTCGTTCGATCGTATCGATCTCGAGTTTCGTCAGCGCCAGGTCGATCGCGGTCTGTTCCGCAATCGCTGATACTGAACTTCTATATTTGAGATGGGTGAGGGACGTTATGCATAACGGACGCCCCTCGGCATGAAGAAGCTCCCCGCTGCTTTGGGGACTGAACTGTTTTTTCGGCGGTACCATTTGCCGCTCTTGTCATGGTCATGTGCGCTGCACTAAATACCGGCCATGTTGTTTCGCCGTCGCAAGCCCGCGGGATTCAAGGAAAAGATGCGAGAGCTTCTATGGCCCCGCAAAGGTTTCCTTCGCCCGCTCCGTTACCTCTCCATGCGCATCCTGCGCCTGAGCGCTTCGCCGCATGCGGTCGCGGCCGGCGTCGCTGCGGGTGTCTTCGTCTCGTGGACGCCTTTCATCGGCGTGCATTTCGTCATGGCGTTTGTGATCACCTATTTCCTCTCCGGCAGTATGGTGGCCGCCGCCCTCGGCTGCGCGGCCTTCGGCAATCCGCTGACCTATCCCTTCATCTGGGGCATCACCTGGGAGATCGGGCATCTGCTGTTGAGTCGTGAGGATCATCTGGCCGGTCAGACGGTGGATCTCGCAGCCCTCTTTCACAAGCTGAACTTCACCGAGCTGTGGAAGCCGGTGCTGGAACCGATGCTGGTCGGCGCCATTCCGCCGGCGATCGTCACCTCCGTTGCGCTCTATGCGCTGACATTCTACACCGTGAAGGGTTTTCAGACGCGCCGCCACACACGGCTGCTGGAGCGGGCGCGCCTGCGTCTGGCCAGCCCGGTCGGCGACATGCCGAGTGTATGAGCCCGATCAAGAATTCTTAAGCGACGGAAGGTTCCGGCATGATCATCGGCATTGGCAGCGATCTGATCGACATTCGCCGCGTCGAGAAATCCATCGAGCGCTTCGGCGACCGCTTCACCCATCGCTGCTTCACCGAGATCGAGCGCGCGCGGTCCGACCGCCGCGCAAATCGTGGTGCATCCTACGCCAAACGTTTTGCCGCCAAGGAGGCCTGTTCCAAGGCGCTCGGCACCGGTATCGCCCAGGGCGTCTTCTGGAAGGACATGGGCGTCGTCAACCTGCCGAGCGGCAAGCCGACCATGGTTCTATCAGGTGCTGCCGCCCTGATCCTCGAATCGATGCTGCCGGCGGGCCACAGGCCCGCCATTCATTTGACAATAACGGATGATTATCCCTTGGCGCAGGCCTTCGTGATTATCGAGGCGTTGCCCGAGAGCGTATGACCGCACGTCGGAAGCGTTGGATCGTGACCTCGGGAGCGTTGATCGCGACCTCGGGAGCGTTGATCGCGACCCCGGAAGCGTTGATCGCGACCCCGGAAGCGTTTGACGCGACCTCTCGTCGCTTTTGATGCTGTCGCCATTGCCGCAACCGGCCGAAGCCGATAGAACAGGATGATTTCGGGCCGACCCGGCCTAAAATCTGAATCCTGTTCTAGATTAAGATTTAGAGCATGATGTCGTCCGAAAACCGCTCACACTTTTCGGCATCATGCTCTAGAGAGAACGACAGAAAGAATTGCGCCGCCGCGGCGTCTTGAAGGAATAAGACTGCGTGTCCGAAAAAGTCGAAGCCAAGCCGAACGCCCTCTGGGAAAATATCAAAGTCATCATTCAGGCGCTGATTTTGGCGATGGTGATCCGAACGGTGTTGTTCCAGCCCTTTACCATTCCGTCCGGTTCGATGATGCCGACGCTTCTCGTCGGCGACTATATCTTCGTCAATAAGTTCGCTTACGGCTATTCGAAATATTCGCTGCCTTTCTCGCCCGACATCTTCAGCGGCCGCCTGTTCGGCGCCGATCCGAAGCGTGGCGACATCGTCGTCTTCCGCTTCCCGCCAAATCCTGAGGTCGATTACATCAAGCGCTGCATCGGCCTGCCGGGCGACCATATCCAGGTGACCGACGGCGTGCTCTACGTCAACGGCAAGCCGGTTCCAAAGGTAGCGGATGGTACGTTTACGTCGGATTACAAGCTCGATCCAGGTGCCGATGTGCCGGTCTTCCGCGAAACGCTCGACAACGGCAAGACCTATGACACGCTCGATCAGTCTCCTGTGTCGCGCGGCGATAACACCCGTGAATTCATCGTGCCGGAAGGCCATTATTTCATGATGGGCGACAACCGCGACAACTCGCTCGACAGCCGCTTCGACGTCGGTTTCGTACCGGCCGAAAATCTTGTCGGCCGCGCCAGCGTGATCTTCTTCTCGCTCGGCAACGACACCTCTTTCCGGGAAATTTGGAAGTGGCCGACGAACATGCGCTGGGACCGCCTCTTCAAGGTTGTTGAATGAGTAAGGCGCAGACGCTTTCTGCGGCGGACCGCGCAAAGCTTGAAGGCCTGATCGGTCACGACTTCGCCGAAAAGGAACGCCTCGACCGGGCGCTGACCCATGCCAGCGCCCGCACGGAAAAGGGCGGCAATTACGAACGGCTGGAATTCCTCGGCGACAGGGTCCTCGGGCTCTGCATCGCCGAGCTCTTGTTTCGTACCTTTGGCACGGCGGGGGAAGGCGAGCTCTCGGTCCGTCTCAACCAGCTCGTCAGTGCTGAAACCTGCGCAGCGGTCGCCGACGAGCTCAATCTTCACCTCTATATTCGCACCGGCGCCGATGTGAAGAAGTTGACCGGCAAGCGCATGATGAACGTGCGTGCCGACGTCGTCGAAAGCCTGATCGCCGCAATCTACCTCGACGGCGGCCTCGAGGTCGCCCGCCGCTTCATTCTGCGCTATTGGCAGGGCAGGGCGGTCAGGGCCGATGGCGCCAAGCGCGATGCCAAAACCGAGCTGCAGGAATGGTCGCACGCGAAATTCGGCGTCACCCCGATCTATCGGGTTGATGAACGCAGCGGACCGGATCATGATCCTCGCTTCAAGGTGACGGTGGAAGTTGCTGGCATTAAGCCCGAAACCGGCGTAGAGCGGTCAAAGCGTGCCGCTGAACAGGTTGCGGCGACGAAGATGCTTGAGCGCGAAGGCATTTGGCAGCAATCGCCTGCCGGAAACTGACGGGACAATGACACAAGAAGAAGATATCGCGGCCGGAGCTGCCGCAGAAACCAGTGGTCCGACGCATTCGGGCTTCGTCGCGCTGATCGGGCCGACCAATGCCGGCAAGTCGACGTTGGTCAACCGCCTCGTCGGTGCCAAAGTGTCGATCGTCAGCCATAAGGTGCAGACGACGCGCGCGATCGTCCGCGGCATTGCCATCCACGACAACGCCCAGATCGTCTTCATGGATACGCCCGGTATCTTCAAGCCGCGCCGCCGGCTCGACCGCGCCATGGTGACCTCGGCCTGGGGCGGTGCCAAGGATGCCGATCTGATCGTGCTGCTGATCGACAGCGAGCGCGGCCTGCGTGGCGATGCTGAAGCCATCCTCGAAGGTCTGAAGGAAGTCCGCCAGCCGAAGATCCTGCTGCTGAATAAGATCGACCGCGTCAACCGCGAGGATCTGCTGGCGTTGGCCGCTGCCGCCAACGAGAAGATCGCTTTCGAGCGCACCTTCATGATCTCGGCCGAAAACGGCTCCGGCTGCGACGATGTCATGGACTATCTGGCGAAGACCCTCCCGGAGGGGCCGTGGTACTATCCGGAAGACCAGATCTCCGATCTGCCGATGCGCCAGCTTGCTGCCGAGATCACCCGCGAGAAGCTGTTTCTGCGCCTGCACCAGGAGCTTCCCTATGCCTCGCATGTCGAAACGGAGAAGTGGGAAGAGCGCAAGGACGGCTCTGTGCGCATCGAGCAGGTGATCTATCTCGAGCGCGACAGCCAGAAGAAGATTGCGCTCGGCAAGGGCGGTGAAACTATCAAGGCGATCTCGACTGCGTCGCGCAAGGAATTGTCGGAAATCCTGGAACAGCCGGTCCATCTCTTCCTGTTCGTCAAGGTTCGCGAGAATTGGGGCGATGATCCCGAGCGCTTCCGCGAAATGGGCCTCGATTTCCCGAAATAACCAAGGCAAGGATTCCGTCTGGCAGGCGCCAGCCCTTTGTTTCCGCATAAAAAAAGCGCCTCGCTCATGGAACAATTCCATGCCTGGAGCATTCCTCGATGAACGGCGCGCCAACGTTGGCGCGCCGGTTTTGCGACGGCAAGGGCAAATATGGTGACGTCGAGATCGATCAATTCTTTCAAGACCCCTTGCCAGCAATGTCCTTTGCGGCCGCTGCCGCATTTCAGGGAGTTCAGCCGCGACGAGCTGGAGTTCGTCGCCAGCTTCAAGAGGGGTGAGCTAGCTGTCGATGCCGGTTCCACCATCCTCGTCGAGGGTGCCCATAGCGCGCACCTCTTCACGGTGCTGTCCGGTTGGGGCTTTCGCTACAAGATGCTGGAGGATGGGCGCCGCCAGATTCTGAATTATATCATGCCGGGCGATCTGATCGGCCTGCAGGGGACGATCGCCGGTGAGATGCAGCATTCGGTCGAAGCGCTGTCACCGGTTTCCCTTTGCGTCTTCGAGCGCGCCAGGCTGATGACGCTCTATAACAAACACGCCTCGCTCGCCTTCGACATCACCTGGATCGCGGCGCGCGAGGAACGCATTCTGGATGAGCATCTGCTCTCCATCGGCCGCCGCACGGCGCTGGAAAGAGCAGCCTACCTGATCGCTTTCCTGTTTGAGCGTGGCCGGAAGCTTAACCTCTTCAACGGCCGTACATTCATCCCCATCACCCAGCAGCACATTGCCGATACCCTTGGCCTCTCCATCGTTCACACCAATAAGACCTTGAAAAAGCTAGGTGAACGTGGGCTGATCCGCTGGCAGGAGCGCGGCTGTGAGGTGTTGAACGGCGAGGAATTGATGGCCATTTCCGGCTGGGAAGGGCTTGGAGAGGGCAAACGTCCCTTCATCTGATGCTTATCGCCCGGAAGTGTGCCGCGTCATGCAGTAGCCAAACCCCTTGCTTATGTCTTTTTTAAATGCGCATTAGCATCAGGAAAAATAAGGTTGGCCATCATCGTTCCTCCGATTTGATTCTTATCGACCGGGCAGAAAAATGTTTTATTCAAAAGTGGTGGCGGAATTCACCGATAGCGTGCCATGCGGGGCACCGGAGGGCAATGATGTTGGGGAAACGGCCGGGGCGCTGCGACAGGCGCCCGACGGGGGGCATGGAATCATGAGCGCAATCCGTGTTCTGGTTCTTGAAGACAGTCTGATCATCGCGATGGAGGCGGAGGATATGCTGCGCCTTACCGGGGTCGAGGGCATCGATATCGTCGGCAGTGTGGAACAGGCAAGGGCTGCCATCGCTGCGGAGACATAT
This sequence comes from Rhizobium sp. BT04, assembly GCF_030053135.1. Taxonomy (NCBI): domain Bacteria; kingdom Pseudomonadati; phylum Pseudomonadota; class Alphaproteobacteria; order Hyphomicrobiales; family Rhizobiaceae; genus Rhizobium; species Rhizobium sp. BT04. The sequence goes on from NZ_CP125652.1 coordinate 4,482,742, forward strand.
GATTTCGCCCTTCTCGACGTTAATCTCGGCGAGGGCATGAGCTTCGGATTTGCCCGTCATCTTCTCGATATCGGCATCCCCTTCGGCTTCGTCAGCGGCTATTCCGATACAGGCGATTTCCCGCCCGACCTGCAGCACATACCGCTTCTGGTGAAGCCGTTCGACGAAACAGCGATGCGCGACTTCCTGCAGAGGCTTTTCCCGGCTGTAGCCTGACACGGTCCATGACAGAATCCAGGCCTTGCCGACAGCGACGCGCGTCTTTCAGACGTGCAAAGGACGCTGTCACGCGTTGAATTATGCAGTAGGATGGATTCGTCAGCCGTGAGGACTTCTTTCGATGCAGTGGCAGGACCATGCGATCATCCTGGGCGTCAAGCGCCACGGCGAGACGAGTGTCATCGCCGAGGTGATGACGCGGGATCGCGGCCGCCATCTCGGCCTGGTGCGTTCCGGTCGCTCGCGCGCCATGCAGCCGGTGCTGCAGGCCGGCAATGCCGTCGAGGTCCTCTGGCGCGCCAGGTTAGACGAGCATCTCGGTGAATTCCGCGTCGAGCCGGTGACGTTGCGCGCCGCCCGCCTGATGGAAACGGCGACCGCTGTCTACGGTGTCCAGGCGATGGGCGCGCTGCTGCGGCTGCTGCCGGAGCGTGATCCGCATCCGCACCTCTTCGATGCGCTCGAAGTGATCCTCGATCACCTGCACAACCCGGCCGATGCCGGCGAACTCTTCGTGCGTTTCGAACTTGCGGTGCTGAATGATCTCGGCTTCGGCCTCGATCTTGCCGAATGCGCCGCGACCGGCGCCCGTTCCGATCTCGTCTATGTCTCGCCGAAATCCGGCCGCGCCGTTAGCCGCAGCGCCGGCGCCCCCTGGGCGGACAAGATGCTGCTCCTGCCACCCTTCCTCAGTATCGAAGGCAATCATGCGGCGGACTTCGATAGTCTCGCAGCGGCATTCCGGCTGACGGGATTCTTTCTGCATCGCCACGTCTATGAACCGCGCGGCATCGAGGCGGCGGCGGCCCGTGACGGTTTCGTTCAGGCGGCGCTCAAGGCGCTCAATCCAGCCTTGCGGACGCTTTCCGGTCCGAATGGTATTTCCGCCTGACTTCCTTTCTTTCGGGCATTTTTTACCGGTGCAAAACATCCTCCGGATTTGGCGGTTTACCCGCATGGGAGCCCTTCCTATGTCTTGGAGACGCCAACCGGGGAGGATCTCATGCTGACCAAGACCGCATCACCGACGACGATCACGCTCTGGAACGGCCGCGAAATTCCGCGTCTCGGCATGGGATGCTGGGCGATCGGCGGTCCCTTCTTTGCCGGCGACACGCCGCTCGGCTGGGGGGAAGTCGACGACGATGAATCCGTCGAAGCGATCGACCGTGCCATCGAACTCGGCATCCGCTTCTTCGATACGGCCTCAAACTACGGTGCCGGCCACTCGGAGGATGTGCTCGGCCGGGCACTCGGCAATCGCGACGACGTTATTGTCGCCACCAAGTTCGGCTTCGCGACCGATCCGCAAACCAAGCAGGCCACCGGTGCCTTCGCCGATGAGGCCTTTATCCGCCGTTCGGTCGAGACCTCGCTGCACCGCCTCAAGCGCGACCGCCTCGATCTCCTACAGTTCCACATCAATGACTTTCCGCTGGAACAATCGGATGCCGTCTTCGATACGCTTGAGGCGCTGCGCAGCGAAGGCAAGATCGATGCATTCGGCTGGAGCACCGATTTTCCTGATCGCGCTGCCCGTCATGCAGGCCGCCGGGGCTACGTCTCGATCCAGCACACGATGAACGTGTTCGAGCCGGTGCCGGAGATGATTGCGGTGATCGAAGGGAAGGGACTGATCTCCATCAATCGCGGCCCGCTGGCCATGGGGCTCTTGACCGGCAAGTTCACCGCCGACAAGGCGGTGGGCGCCAAGGATGTGCGCGGTGCGGCCCTCGACTGGATGGTCTATTTCAAGGACGGGCGCATGGCCCCGGAATTCGCCGCGAGGCTCGATGCCGTCCGCGATCTCCTGACATCGGGCGGCCGCACGCTGACGCAGGGGGCGCTTGCCTGGCTCTGGGCGAGGTCGCCGCGCACCCTGCCCATTCCGGGCTTCCGCACCGTCGCCCAGGTGGAAGAAAATGCCGGCGCGCTGGAAAAAGGACCGCTGCCGGCCGACGTCATGGCCGGGATCGATTCAGCGCTCGGGCATGCGTGAGACCTACCCCCGTGCGCGAACCTTCATCGCCCAGCCCTCCGACCGCGCCTCGATGATCTTCACCTTGTCGCCGGTCGTGATCCTGCCGCTGCCGCGCGGCGTGACGTTCCAGCCGAAGAGTGGGCCGGGCACGCGGCGGTCGGCCGACATGCGGATGCGGCCCATGGCCGGCATCGGGTTGGCCACCTCGCGTGAGCCGGTCAACTGGTCCTGTGTCGTCATAATGCAGCGCGAGCAGGGCTTGACGAGATCGAAGCGGATGCCGGCGATTTCGATCGCCGCCCAGCGATCCTCCGGCCAAGCCTCGTCGATATCGATGACGATGTTCGGTCGAAAGCGTTCCATGCCGACGCTGCCTTCGCCATGGGCGGCGAGATCGGCATTCAAAGCTCTCAGCGAGCCGGTCGTCGTCACCAGGATCTGGTAGCCGTCGGTAAAGGTGACCGGCGTGCCTTCACCGGCCCATTCGGCATTCGCCGTCCGCCGCGCCTGGCCATCGAAGAAGACCAGCCGGACCTCGCGGCCAAGCCATTCGGAAAGCTGGCGGTTGCTGTCGGGATCGGCGACGGCGGCGCTGACAGTCGATTTCCACACGGTCACATCCATGCGGGTGTCAGGCCGAGGCGGCGGTACCGATATTTCCTGTTTTCCCTCCATCAGCAGCCGGAAAGCGCCGGGTTCCGGCCGCAGCGCGATGCGCGCGAGGTCCGGCAATTCGCGTTGGGTGATGAAATGACCCTTGGGGTCGGTGATCATTGCCCGCCGGTCGCCGGACAGTCCGTGGGCATCGATCTCGGCGGCGGGCAGCGCAATGCCGCGGGCGCTCTTGAGTGGGTAGATGAAGAGGTCGCTGATACGCATGCCGTTCTCCTGGAATCGCGTAAAAATAAAAACTTAGAGCGGTTCTCCGCGATTCGCTGAAAAGCTGACCCGCTCTAGATTTCATCCATGAATGCCGAGAGGAAATCGCGCAGGCTTTTGTCACGCGCGGCCGCCAGCCTGCGGCCGGTCTCGGTCTGGAACCCTTCCGCCAGCTTGAACAGCTTCGTCCGGAAATGGTCAATGGCGTAACGCTTGTCGTCGAGCGGGCGATGCTCCGCCGCTGGGTCGAACGGATCGTAAAGCCCCGATCCCAGTCGTCCGGCGATATAGAAACAGCGGGCGGCGCCGACCATGCCGATCGCGTCCAGCCGGTCGGCATCCTGCAGGATCTTTGCCTCCAGCGTCTGCGGCGCTACCCCGGCTGAGAAACTATGCGCGGTGATCGCATGCGCGGCAGCCTCGATATCCGCCTCTCCCCAGCCGAGCTCTGCCAGGATCGCCGATGCCTTTTCCGCCGCCAGAGCCGATGCTTTTGCCCGCAGCGGCGAATTCTTCTCGACGGCGACGCAGTCGTGCAGCAGCACGGAGGCGGCAAGAACCCGCCCGTCACCGCCTTCCTCGGCATGGATGCGCATGGCGTTGCGGAAGACGCGCAGGATATGGGCGAGATCGTGCGAGCCGTCGTCGCCGTCGGCCGCATGCGCAATCAGCGCCGCCGCCAGCGTTTCGTGAGGGGAGAAGGCTTCAGCCTCGAACATCGCGCCACCTGTTATGAGGAAGGTTAAAAGCATAGGCTGCAAGCCGATGCCGGCCAAAGCATGCAACAGAGAGGCCTCGGCAATCGCAGCCGATTGTCTAGCGGCTTGCCGTGCGAGTCGCAATCGAGCGAATCTCAGCGCCTGGTTTTAGGAAGACGTGTCACGCCGCCGTTCTTCGGCGGCAGGGCGAGAAGGTGGGGCACGTCACGCACCGGTCTCGGCGGACTGATATGGTAGCCCTGGATTTCGTCGCATTCCTCGCATTCGAGCAGCGCCAGTTGCTCGGCCGTCTCGACGCCCTCGACGGTGACGCGCATGCCGAGCGCATCCCCGAGCAGGATGATTGCGTGCATGATCGCATGCGCCTCCTTGTTGTCGGCGATGTCGTTGACGAAGGATTTGTCGATCTTTATTTTGTCGAAGGGAAAGCTCGAGAGATAGCTCAGCGACGAATAGCCGGTGCCGAAATCGTCCATCGAAATGCGGATGCCGCGCTCCTTCAGCGCATGCAGGATCGGCAGCACCTCGTCGAGATTCTCCATCAGCACGCTCTCGGTGATTTCGAGTTCGAACCGCGACGGCGACAGTGCGGCGGCGGCAAGCGCTTCGCCGACGTCCTTTGTCAGGTCGCTGCCGCTGAATTGGATTGCAGAAACGTTGACCGCGACCTTGATGCCCTCCGGCCATTGCGCCGCATCGCTGCAGGCTCGGCGCAAAACCCATCGGCCGATATCGACGATGAGGCCGACCTCTTCGGCGAGTGGAATGAAATCCATCGGCGGGACGCGGCCGCGGATCGGGTGGTTCCAGCGGATCAGGGCTTCGAAGCCGCAGATGCGCCGCTGCCGGAGGTCATAGAGCGGCTGGTAGTGCAGCTCGAATTCCTCGTTCTCGACGGCTGCTCTGAGGTCTGCCTCGAGCGCGTGGCGCAGCTGCATCTGCACTTCCATCTCACCGGCGAAGAAACGCTCGCGTTTGCGCCCGTCCGCCTTGGCATGCGATAGCGCCACGCCGGCATTCTTCAGCAGGATATCGGTTTCCTCGCCATCATCAGGGGCGATTGCGATCCCCATGGAAACGCTGAGCTCCACTTGTTTCTCGCTGTGGAAAAACGGCTCGGAAAGCGCGCGGCGGATTTGCTCGGCAAGGGCAGTCACGTTCCACGGCTGCTGTCCGCCGGTCTGCAGGATGGCGAATTCATCCGAGCCGAGGCGCGCCAGGGCGTTCTCCGAACCGACCGAGGCTCGGATGCGCTCGGCGACCTGCTGCAGAATCTTGTCGCCGGCCGACACGCCCATCGTGTTGTTGATCGATTTGAACCGGTCGAGATTGAGGTGAACAAGCGCGATCTGCTCATCCGGCTTGCGCTCGATGAGCGTCGCATCGACCTGCTCGCGGAAATGGATGCGGTTCGGAAGGCCGGTCAGCGGATCGTGGTGAGCGAGATAGGTGATACGCTCGGCCGCCTTTCGATCCTCGGTAATATCGGCGTGAATGGCGATGCTGCTGCCGTCGGCAAGGATGGTCACCATGCTCTGGATGGTGCGGCCGTCGTCCATCAGCCATTCGCGCCGACGGATACCGCTGCTTTTGACGGTTACAGCGGAATGTCGCCTCGTTCGCCGGCCGTGCTTGGCGCTGGTGCCCTCCATCCCGCGCATTTTGCCGATGAGATCGGTGATCGTCACGCCCACGACGACATCGTCCTGCGTCAGGCCGAAGAGTTGACCGAAGCGAATGTTGGAAAGCGTCAGCCGCTGGTCGGCGTCGAAGACGCTGAGACCGAGCGGCAGGTTGTTGAGGATGATTTCGAAGAGCCTTTGCTGTCCGTCGAATGCCTGACTGAGGGCTGATATATTGCCTCTCAGCGCATGGTTTTCCCTCAACAGCGTTTCCGCGCTTCTCTCGATTTCGTCATAGTCATTTTCATGGACGCGATAGGTCGCGATCACAAGCTCCATCAGACGCTGCGCGTCGACCGTTCCATCGGCCGTGACGGCCTGGCTGCATTGCTGCCAGAAGAGCGCTTCAGCTTTCATGTGGATGCTTCTTGCGGGACGGCTGCGACGACAATGGGCGTCTTCTTTTGATGGACGTACCTCATTGCCTCGGAGATCCTTCCTAAAATGAACACCAAATTGATTTTTTATAAGCTGAACGTCTGGGTAGTGTCTTGCAACGCCCATTCTGGCTGGGTCGGATTAATATTCGGTTGCAGTGCAGCAGCGACGGCACGTCGTTAGACATTTGTTTTATATGTGAAAAATCGCTGAAATACCCCGAGCTCCCCTCGTTTGGCGCGGGAGGAAGCTTGGCCCCGCGGCATTTCGTTAACTGTTGTCAATCATCGTTAATCAGAAGTTAACAACTTATTGACGCACTGCGCAAATCAGTTTAACCAGCGAGTCAACAATGATTTTCCACCTTCGTATTGCGTACAAACACCACCGGCAAAAGGCGGTGAATGGAGGTTTGTATGACCAGCACCACATCCGTTTCAGACACGTCATACGCATATCTGGCGACGCTCTCGCGGCTTGATGCCAATGGCGACGGCGTACTCAGCCGCGGCGAACGTGCCGCCGATAAGAAGCCCGGCATCATCAAGGAACTCCTCGAAGAAGATAAGGCCGGCGAGACGCAGCCGAAGTTTTCCGGCAGCCTGATAGCGCTGATGATGGACACGCGTGACGGCGGCACGGCAAGCAGCATCGCCGTTTCCTATCCCTTGCAACAGACCGCGCCGGCGACCGGCGACCAGCCCGAGGATCTCTATCGCAAGACCTACGGCCAGTTCGATTTCGACGCCGTCGCCTGAACGGCCTGCCGATTCGGGTGATCTGCAAGCCGGCCGTTAGGCCGGCTTTTCTCGTGGCATATTTCTTCATCAGGAACACCTTCCGGGTTGATACGTTCAGAAGGACAACCGGACGGAAGGAGATCTCCATGAAAGCCATGCGCACCATCGCCGCCCTTAGCCTGCTTGCAGTTGCATTGCCGGCGGGCGCTCAGGACAAGCAGACGGCGATCGCCAATTTCGTCGACAAAGACGGCAAGGAAGACGGCCGCGCGCAGTTGACGGCTGCCGCCAGTGGCGGCGTGCTGATCGAAGTCGAGATATCCGGACTGCCGGCGAACAAATGGGTGGCCTTCCATGTTCACGAGACCGGCCGTTGCGACGCCGCGACCCATCACGAGTCGGCGGGCGGTCACTTCAACCCCGGCAAGGCCGAGCACGGCATTCTTGCTGCCAAGGGGCCGCATGCCGGCGATATGCCCAATCAATATGTCGGACAGGACGGCGTGCTGCGGGCGCAGATCTTCGACAGCATGGTCACGCTCGACGGCAAGACCGACGGCATTCGCGGCCGCGCATTGATGGTGCACGCCAATTCGGATGATTATCGCAGCCAGCCCTCAGGCGATGCCGGGGAAAGATTGTCCTGCGGCGTCATTCAATAGCCGACTGCAGCATCGACATGCAAAGGCACGGCGGCCGTCGTGTCTCATTGCCGCGTCGGCGCCGGCTTTTCGGCCGCCGCCCTGCCGTTGGACTTCCTTGTCGGGGTTGCGTCGGAAGCATCCGATAGCGTGGCCGGACTGTCCTTCTCGTCGAAGGCGAGTTTCACGCGCTTCACCATGTCACGGCTGAGCGACCACCAGTCGCCGGTCTTTGCCCAATAGCGCAGCGTCACGAAGATCGCGCTGTCACCGAGGCTGTCGATGAAGACGCTGGGTGCCGGTGACGTCAGCACCCGCGCATCGCCTTTGGCAAGGCCCATCAACTTCTCCATCGCCTGATCGAGGTCATCCTCGTAGGCGACCTTGATCTTCACCTCGTTCTGCCGGGTGGCCTCGCGGCTGAAATTGGTGATCGGCGTGTTCCAGAGCGTCGAATTCGGCGCCAATCGATAAAGCCCGTCGGCAGTCCTGAGTTCGGTTGCAAACAATCCGATTTCACGCACCGTGCCCGCCACGCTGCTGGTCTCGATATATTCGCCGACGCGGAACGGCCTGAGGATCAACAGCATGATGCCGGCGGCAATATTCTGCAGCGTTCCCTGCAGCGCCAGCCCGATCGCCAGGCCTGCTGCGCCGAGGGCGGCGATGATTGAGGCGGTCTGGACGCCAAACTGGCCAAGCACGGTGATGAACACCAGGATGAGCAGCGCGTAACGCAGCACATTGGTGAAGAATCGCGCCAGCGTTTCGTCGATGCCATGGACGCGCGACAGGCCTTCATAGGCCCAGCGGCTGGCAAAACCGGCAAGCGTCCAGCCGAGAACGAGCAGGATCACCGCCCCGAGGACGGAGAAGGAATATTGCACCGCCAGTGCGCTCGCCTGGCTGAGCGCTGTTTGCGTGGCGAGAAGAACATCGGCTGCCTGTTGTTGCATGATCTGGCCCTGTCGATTCTGCGTGGTCGGGGGCTAGATGGAGCGGCTGGCGGCAGCGTCAACCGCAGGCGGCGTCCCTGATATCAAGCACGAAGGGCGCGTTGCCGTCGGCATCGGCACCGCGTCCGATTGCCCGCACCGCCGCGACCAGCCGGCCGCCGCGGTTAAGCAGCGTGTCGCCGATCTCGATCAGCCGGGCATTCGGAGTCGCGAAAGGCGAGGCGATCCGCAACCGACGGGCAAGCCGTTCCTCGCTCTGATCCGGCGCGAGCGAGAGTGCTGCGATCAGGGCTGCCGCCGGCGACCGCGACACGCCCATCCAGCAATGGATGAGCAGCGGCGTCTCCTGCCGCCACGAGGCGGCAAAGTCGATAAGCCAGCGGACATGCGTCTCGTCGGGGGCCACGAGACCGCCGGTGCCCTTGAAAGTGATATCGTTCATGCAAAGCGTCAGATGACGGTCGGCCGCGATCACGCCCGGCCGATGAAAGGCCTGTTCCTTGGCGATCAGGCTGATCATGTCACGCGCCTTATGGCGCACGGCCATCTCCGCGATGCGCGACAGCGGCGAGACGACGATGAAGCTCATGACACCATCGTCCGCTCTGCCTCGATCGCCGCGAAGCGTTCGCAGAACAACCGCTGCGCTTCGATCGCCGGCAGCGGCTCGATCATCAGCATCTCCCTGCTGATGCCACGCGGCTGGCCGAAGAATTTCTGTGCCTCGGCGGGTGTGAAGCCGGCCAGCACGGTCGCCTCGAAATAGGCAGCGATCGTGTCGGCTTTCTTGATCCGGTCCTTGAGGTCGCGCGAGGGATGCGGCGGCAGGCCGAAGCGCAGGTGTACGGCGGCCTCCAGCCGCATTTCCACCGTTTTGTAGCCGCCGCCGACCACCGATTTGAACGGCGAGATCATATCGCCGATCACATATTCCGGCGCATCATGCAGCAGGGCCATCAGACACTCCTGCGGGCGCGCCTCGTTGAAGCGGCGAAAAATATCCTCGACGACGAGACTATGCTGGGCCACCGAAAAAGCATGATCGCCTGACGTCTGGCCGTTCCAGCGGGCGACACGCGCCAGCCCATGGGCGATGTCGATCAGTTCGACATCGAGCGGCGAGGGATCGAGCAGGTCGAGCCTGCGCCCGGACAGCATGCGTTGCCAGGCACGCGGAGCTTTCGCCACTGTCACGCGCTGGCCTCGTCGGCACTGGTGGGAAAGGCAAGGCCGGACCATGCCGGCAGAACGAGGGAAACGGGTATTTCGCCGGCGAGCAGCGGCGTGCCTGCCGCCATCGCGGCGCCGGCGCGGTCGATGCGCACGATGGCAAGTCCATGGTCGCCTTCGACCGAGCCGAGCGTTCCCACCGGCTTGCCGGCGGCGGTGATCTCGGTTCCCGTGCCTGGCAAGGCTGCAATGGCGGAGACGGTCACGACGCGCCGGCGCGCGGTGCCGCGGTGCTGCATGCGCGAGACGACCTCCTGGCCGACATAGCAGCCCTTCCTGAAGGAGAGGCCGCCGTTGAAATCCATGAGCACGTCATGCGGGAAGGCGTCCTGCAGGGCGAAGTCCGATCCCGATGTGACGATGCCGTGGCTGACACGCAGCGCGTCGTAGAGCGCTTGCGCGCCGTCGCCATGTTTGCCGGGCCGGCGGATCAGCGTGACGCCCGCCTTGGCGAAGCGGCTGTCGCGGACGCCTTGGCTGCCATCGGCATCCTCGCCCCAGGAAACGGTGACGCCCTCTTCGGGGCTTGGCGCAAGTGTGACGGCGGCGCGCAGCTTATACATGGTCAGCCGCTTCAGCAGGCCATCGCGTTGATCGGCATCCGTTTCGATCACGAAGCCTTCGCCGTCCTGCCAGATCATGAAGTCGAACAGGATCTTGCCCTGCGGCGTCAACAATGCCCCGGGCCGCGCTTCGTCGGGTTCAAGCGCGGTGATATCGGTGGTGATCAGGTTCTGCAGGAAGGATTGAGCTTCCGCGCCGCTGACAAGGAGCAATGAGCGGTCTTTCAGGAATACGGCTGGCATGGCGGAACCTGTCGCGTTGGTCATCGCTCAGAGGTATGTCTTTGCAGGATGGATCGCAAGCGCCATGCGAGAGGTAAAGGGCGCAGGCAGGACGGCGTCAATCGCCGGCGGTGAAGAATTTCCATTTCCCGTCGGGCTTGATGCCGAGACGATAGAAATTATACCCGCCGAATTCCTGCATGTCGGAAAGATCGCCTGCTGTGACGATGCGCAGCAGTTCGACGCGCTCCGGCGGCGTCAGCGACTTCAAGTCTTTCTCGGCAAAATAAGGCCAGACATACATTTCTTCAGGCGTGCCCTGGCCGACATGCACGAAGCCGGTCGAGATGATGTCGAGCATGATGGCGAGGATCTCGTCTCCATCGGGATCACCCGAAAGATCCTTCAGCGTGCCGATCGGATCGTCGGTCGGCTCGCCCACGGTCACCTGCGTCTGCTCCGTGCCGGTGCCCATCAGCGGTCGCAGCCGTTCGAGATCGCCGGAGGCGGCCGCCTCGACGATCTGCTCGCGCATCTTGCGAACCGGCTCGGGCGCCTTGCTGATGTCGTAGATCACCTCCACCGGCTTGGAAGCATCCTGAGCACCCGGCGTCTTGTCGACACCCTGATTGTTCTGGCTGTTGACCAGCGGATCGGCCATGGGAACGCCGGAAGCGGTCCCACCCTGCGGCTGGCTCTGTCCCTGAGCGCTTCCCTGCGCGGCCGGGGCGTCATTGGCCGCCTGGCCGGGGATCTTGTGCAGTTCGGAAAGCGCGTAGGCTGCCGGCGCGAGGCAAATATTGCCGGCGGCGAGGCTGAACGCAAGCAGCACCGGCGCGAGCGGAATTCGCGAAACTTTCTCTTTACCGGTGCGCATCAAACTCTCTGATAACAATTATTGCAGGGTGCGGTTGGCGGAAAATTCGCCGGCAAGCATGCGTTCGCGCAGCGAATCCAGCAAGGCTTCGGCGCTGTTTTCCCCGTGCAATCTGATGGTCTCTCTCAGTGCATGCGCAATGGCTGCATCAGCGATGATTTCAGGCTCGATTCCGTCGGCCATGCCGTCGGCCCAAGCCTCGTTCTGGTACTCCAGAGCCGCCTGCATCTTTTCGTGGACGATCATGTCGTCGATCTCGTTGAGGCTTGCTTCCATTGTTTTTTCCTCAGAACTTCTCATGTCTTACTGCACCGTTAACAACACTAACAGCCTTTTCCCAAAACGACACGTCCGCATGCGAAAACAGGTTAATTAAACGTCAATTTCCAAAACGCGAGGTAATTTCTGTGGCGAGTGTTGCACCTTCGTTACGGTAGCGCCCTTCTGCCACGATGGCCGCCGGGGTGCAATCGGTATAGACCGAGGCGAAGGCGCGATAGCCGCGATTGAAGGCCGCCGTGAGCTTTTCCCGACGCTGCGGCTCGCCCCCGGTCTCCGAATCGAGCAACTGCTGCATGCCGCTTCGCCACTCGTCGCCGCCTGCCGCCTTGCAGAGCGTTCTGAGATAATGCACCGAACCCAACACCTCCGCGAGCCGCGCCAGCTTGTCGTCATAGGGCACGGTCGCGGCTGGTGGCGGCGCAATCTCCTGCGTCTGCGGAGGCGGCGTATTCTTGCCCTGCGCCATAGTGGGGCCGGCCAAGACGAGGGCCAGCACGGGCAGAGACAGGAAAACGCGTCGCACGGGAATCATGCTTCACAGTTGATACGCTGAGCATGACGGCAACAAGGCGCGCCTGAAAGTTTCCACTTCTATTCGCCGCCCGAAATCCGCTCCGCGCATTCGAGCACGCTCTGCGGCACGGGCAATCGCCGGATTTCCTCCACCGTGTACCAGCCGAGAGCGGCGGCATCGTCGGCGGCTTCGGCCACGGCGTCCTCATCCGCATCGACGCGAAAGACCGACAGCAGGAAATGGCTGTTGATGCTGCCGTCGGCGGCATGCGTCTTCAGGTCATAGGTCGAAAACAGCCGCGGATTACGGGCGAAAATGCCGGTTTCCTCGCGGAATTCCCGCAATGCCGTTTCCTCCGGCGTTTCACCCGGTTCGGCGCGTCCGCCGGGAAAGGCATACATGTCGGCGGAAGGCGAGTTGCGCCGCAATACCAGAAGGAAGCGTCCGTCGCGTTCGAGAATGGCGGACGAGGCGGCTTTGGCGGTGGAGGTCATCGGGTCTGCTCTTGCTGTGGTCGCCCATCTTATCGGATGAAGAGTGCGACCGGGATTCGAAAGGTGCTTCCGTGACCTACATCATCTTTGCCTTTGCCGCTCTCCTCGAGATATCTGGCTGCTTTGCCTTCTGGGCATGGCTGAAGCTCGAAAAGCCCGTCTGGTGGCTGGCGCCGGGCATGGTCTCGCTCGCACTTTTTGCCTGGCTTCTGACGCTTGTGCCGAGCGGGGCCGCCGGCCGCACTTTCGCGGCCTATGGCGGCATTTACATCCTTGCCTCGCTGCTCTGGCTGTGGTTGGTCGAAGCCCGCGTGCCTGATCGTTACGATATCGGCGGCGCGCTGATCTGCCTTGCTGGCGCCAGCCTCATCCTCTTCGCGCCGAGAGGTTGAGGCGCCTTGACCAGACTCGGGACGGGTGCAAAGACAGGCCGATGTGTGGACGTTTCGCTCTGACAATCTCCAGCGCCGACCTGCGCGACTTCTTCTCCGGTCTCGATCTCGACGACTTTCCGGCGCGCTACAATATCGCGCCGACGCAACCGATCCTCGTCGTCATCGCGGGCGAGGGCAGGGACCAGGGCAGCAATTTGGCCGATCGCCGCGCCGTGCTCGTGCGCTGGGGCCTGACGCCGGGCTGGGTCAAGGATCCGAGGGACTTCCCGTTGCTGATCAATGCGCGCTCTGAGACCGCGATCGGCAAGGCCTCCTTTCGGGCCGCCATGCGTCATCGCCGCGTGCTTATCCCGGCCTCCGGCTTTTATGAATGGCACCGCCCGTCCAAGGAAAGCGGCGAACGGCCGCAGGCCTATTGGATCAGGCCGCGTCGGGGCGGGGTCGTCGCCTTTGCCGGGCTGATGGAGACATGGTCCTCGGCTGACGGCTCCGAGGTCGATACCGGTGCGATCCTGACGACGTCAGCCAATTCGGGCATTTCAGCGATCCATGATCGCATGCCTGTCGTCATCAAACCCGAAGATTTTTCGCGCTGGCTCGATTGCAAGAGGCAGGAACCGCGCGAGGTGGCAGAGCTGATGCGGCCCGTTCAGGACGACTTCTTCGAGGCCGTCCCGGTCTCCGACAAGGTCAACAAGGTCGCCAATATGGGTCCCGACCTGCAGGAGCCGGTCGTCATCGAAAAGCCGCTGAAGGCGCCCGAGAAACAAAGACCTGACGACGGCCAGCTCAGCTTTTTCTGAACCCTATCCACGTCGGCGACCTATCGGCGCCGACGTCTCGCATCAGCGGCGGCGATGCGTCGCTTCATCCATCAGATTTTTTTCGGGTTGTGCTTATGTCGCCAGAGCGTCGTCGGGAGATTTCCGGCGATCGCCTCGTCATGCATTTCGTCAGCGGTGCCTAACGCATGTAACCCGAAAGCACGCATGACCCCAATTTGAAGCCTTCCGCCTCAAGCGGATTTCTTGACGCTGGTCGGCTTGTGCTTCGCCATCAGCGATGCTGCGGCAACAGCCTTCAGGCCGAGGGGGCGATAGTTGGCGGCGAGGTCTGGCTTGGCCGCCTGCTGTTCGCCGATACTGCTTTTCTTCGAAGTCACGATACTCTCCTTACGTGGTTCTTCCCTGGGTATTTTATCGTTTGATGTTTCGTCACGAATAGCGACAAAACGGGGGCGTAGCTTATCAGGAATTGTAAACGCCCACCATAATTCGCGAGGCTTAACTGGAGCCTACGTTGGTTAATACTTACTGAAGGGAGCGGTTCCGATAAAAACGCGAAAGCGGTTTTCTGGGGAAAGGCACGCAACGGTTTTCCCCGGGACAAAGCGCATGCTTTTCCCGGTGATCCGTTAGAACGACGGGGAGAGAAGCATTTCCGTCATTCGAGAAATCCGGAAATGCTCGGAGGTCAGATGTGCCGGCCGATGTCGTCGTCGCCGACGCCGGGTTCCTCGATCGTCAGCGTCCCGTATTTCCGCTGCCATTTCCGCGCGCCGAAGGGAAGCGATGCGAGGTAGGCGGCAACGGTAAAGACCATCACTTCCCAGGTGTAGCTCATCAGCAGCGCCACATAGAGCACGACGCCGAGCATCATCGGCAGCACGAGATCGCGCCGCAGGCGGTTGCCTTCCGATTTGCCCGACCAGACCGGCAGCCGGCTGATCAGCAGGAAGGCGATGAGCACGGTGTAGATCGACGAGAGATAGGCAAAGGTGCGGTCCGTCGTCAGTCCGAGGAAGCCGAGATAGACCGGCAACAGCACCAGCATGGCGCCGGCCGGCGCCGGCACGCCGACGAAATATTCCGATTGCCAGCTCGCCTTGTTCTCGCGTTCGGCCATGACGTTGAAGCGGGCAAGGCGAAGCCCCGCGGCGATCGCATAGATCAGGGCGGCGATCCAGCCGAGCGAACGGGCCTGGTCGAGTGCGAAGACATAAACGACGAGGGCGGGTGCGACGCCGAAATTGACGATGTCGGCAAGCGAATCCATCTGCGCCCCGAACTTCGAGGTCGCCTTCATCAGCCGCGCCACGCGCCCGTCGATGCCGTCGAGGAAGGCGGCGAGCAGCACCATCGAGACGGCGAGTTCGTAACGGTTCTCGAAAGCCAGCCGGATGCCGGTCAGCCCGGCGCAGATCGCCAGAATGGTGATGAGGTTCGGGAAGACGAGGCGCAGCGGGATTTCGCGCAGCCGGGGGCCGCGGGCGGAATCATCAGGTCCATTGGGCTCGAAGGGCGGAAAGGGCGTTTCCATATCGACGTTCCTAGCTGCGGCGGCTGATGACGGGACCCTTGGCGGAGGCGAATTCGGCGATCACGGTTTCTCCCGCAACTGCCGTCTGGCCGAGCGAGACGCGGGGTGCCGCACCGGCCGGCAGGAACACGTCGAGCCGCGAGCCGAAACGGATCAGCCCGAAGCGCTCGCCGGCATCCACCGGCTCGTTGGGGTTCGCCCAGCAGAGGATGCGGCGCGCCACGAGGCCGGCGATCTGCACGACGCCGATCTGGCCGTGGCGGGTTTCGATGACAAGCCCGTTGCGCTCATTGTCCTCGCTCGCCTTGTCGAGCTCGGCATTGACGAAGCTGCCGGAGCGGTAGTTGATGCTGACGATCCGCCCGCGCATCGGCGCCCGGTTCACGTGGCAATTGAAGACGTTCATGAAAACGGAAATGCGCAGCATCGGCTCGGAGCCGAGGTTGAGCTCGGCCGGCGGGGTCACCATTTGGATCGCCGAGACCTTGCCGTCGGCGGGAGAGATCACCAGATCGTCGTCCTGCGGGGTCACGCGTTCGGGATCGCGGAAGAAATAGGCGCACCACAGCGTGAAGATCATGCCGATCCAGAAGAGCGGCTTGAAGATCCAGCCGAGGACCAGCGATGCGACGAAGAAGGCGGCAACGAAGGGATAACCCTCCTTATGCACGGGGACGATCGTGTTGCGAACCGTGTTGAACAGGCTCATGCTGCCGGTCTCCTTGCGTTGTCGTTTTTTGCTGGTTAGCGAAAAACCGTCTCCGGGGCAATGCTGTGGCCCCGGCACTGGTTCCTACGCCGGGGTTCTGAACAACAAAAGCCTGCCGGCATCGGTCTCTGGTTCAGCTTGCCGGAGCAAGCCGGGTGATCACGCCGAGGTCGTCGCTTTCGCGCACCTGCTTCAGATGTTCCTCCGCCTGGATCGCTTCGCGCTGGCGGTTCCACATCGAGGCATAGAGGCCGTTCTGTTCGAGCAGGGCAGCATGCGTCCCGCGCTCGGCGATCTCGCCGCTTTTCAAGACGATGATCTCGTCGGCGCCGATGACGGTGGAAAGCCGGTGGGCGATAACAAGCGTGGTGCGGTTTTTCGACACCACGTCGAGTGCGGTCTGGATTTCCCGTTCCGTCGTCGTGTCGAGCGCCGACGTCGCCTCGTCGAGAATCAGGATCGGCGGCGCCTTGAGGATGGTGCGGGCGATCGCCACCCGCTGCTTCTCGCCGCCCGATAGCTTCAGGCCGCGTTCGCCGACCTTGGTCTCGAACCCCTCGGGCAGCGTCTCGATGAAATGGGCAATCTGCGCCACCTCGGCTGCTGCAAAGACCTCGCCGTCGCTCGCCGATGTGCGGCCGTAGCGGATGTTGTAGGCGACCGTGTCGTTGAAGAGTACGGTATCCTGCGGCACCATGCCGATCGCCGAGCGCAGGCTTTTCTGCGTCACCGTGCGGATATCCTGGCCGTCAACGGTGATCGTGCCGCTCTGGATATCGTAGAAACGATAGAGCAGCCGCGACAGCGTCGATTTGCCGGCGCCCGACGGGCCGACGACGGCGACCGTCTTGCCGGCCGGCACCTCGAAGGAAATACCCTTCAGGATCGGACGGGCCGGATCATAGGAGAAGTGCACGTCCTTGAAGGCGATAGCGCCCTGGCCGATCCGAAGCTCGTCTGCGTCAGGCGCATCCCTGACCTCGGCCTTCACTTCGAGCAGATCGAACATCTGCTCGATATCGGTCAGCCCCTGGCGGATTTCGCGGTAGACGAAGCCGATGAAGTTGAGCGGTGCGGAAAGCTGCAGCAGCATCGAATTGACGAAGACGAAATCACCGACCGTCTGCTCGCCGCGCTGCACGGCCAACGCCGACAGCACCAGCATGATGGTCGTGCCGATGCCGAAGATGACGCCCTGGCCGAAGTTCAGCCAGCCGAGCGAAGTCCAGACATCGGTCGCGGCCTTCTCGTAGCGTTCCATCGATTTGTCGAAGCGTTTCGCCTCCATCTCTTCGTTGCCGAAATATTTGACGGTCTCGAAATTGAGGAGAGAGTCGATCGCCTTGGTGTTGGCGTCGGTATCGCTGTCGTTCATCGACCGGCGGATGGCGATCCGCCAGTCGGACGCGCGGATTGTGAACCAGATATAGGCCCAGACGGTGAAGGCGGTGACAGTGAGATAGGAGAAGCCGTAGCCCCACCAGAAGATCGCTGCCGTCAGCAGGAATTCGATGACGGTCGGCACCGAATTGAGGATCGTGAAACGCACGATCGTTTCGATGCCCTTGGTGCCGCGCTCGATGATGCGCGAGAGGCCGCCGGTCTTGCGCTCCAGATGGAAGCGCAGCGACAGCTCGTGCATGTGCACGAAGGTCCGGTAGGCGAGCTGGCGCACCGCATGTTGGCCGACGCTGGCAAACAGCGCATCGCGCAGCTGGTTGAGGCCGAGCTGGATGAGCCGGGTGATGTTGTAGGCGATGACAAGGGCGATGGCGCCGGCAAGCAGCGGCGGCACCGAGCCGGCAAGATCCATCCTGCCGTTCAGCGCATCGGTCGACCACTTGAAGAAATAGGGAACGAGCAGCAGCACGAACTTGGAAATCAGCAGAAAGACCGAGGCCCAGACGACGCGCATCTTCAGGTCGGTGCGGCCGGCCGGCCACATATAGGGCCATAGGTTGAGAAGTGTGCGCAGCAGGTTGGATTCCGAGACTGTCTTGCTGTTTGCCATGATTGTCTCCAGCCCGGATGGGCTTGCCGCGATTTGCGGCGCTTCGATGCAGGAGTGGGGACCGGGACGTGCCTGAGAGCGCTTCCCGCAATTGATCCGCAGCCGCTACCGCCAGATAAGGTGCCGGGCGGACGAATACAACAAATGCAAGGGTCAGGAAAAGACAGGCCGGGCAACTACAGCGCTGCTTTTCAGACGCGCAAGTCTCGGCCTCGTCATGTTATTTGGCGCCTAGAGACGCTGGTGAGACATGCGCTTGCGGTGCAGCTCTTCGGCGTTCGGCAGCGCATCCTTCGGCAGCCCGAAGATCTGGCCGGGGCGGATGCGGTCGGGATCGATGATCTTGTCCTCATTGGCGATGTAGATCGTCGTGTAGCGAACGCCGAGGCCATAGGTGCGGCGTGAGATCTGCCACAGCGTGTCGCCGCGGCGAATGATGACCGCCGCGTTGTTTGCCGTCAGCGGCGCCTGTTCGATCGTCTTCGGCTGGTTGCTCCCAACCTCGTTTGCAGCGGGTGCGGTCGGGGCAGGTGCCGCGGTGAGCTCGGCGATCATAGCGCCCAGCCTGTCGAGTTCTGCGCCGACGGACTTCGCATCCCCAGGCAGGCCCTGCAGGAGCTTCAGCGCATTGGTGGCGACCTGCGAGGCGGAGCCGGACGCTTGCTTGAAGGCGTCGGGCGCATCGGCAGCGGGGCGGAAATCGGCGACGGAGCGCAACGCGAATTCCGTGGCCGAGCGTGCCGCTGCAAGCTGTTCGGCGCCGGGCAGCTTGCCATCGGCAAACAGCCCCTTCAGCAGGCCGAAGGCCTTGCCGGCCTCGGCCTTGCGTTTGCCGAGTTCGCCTTCGTCGAGCGGCACCATCGCGGAAGATCCGTCCGCGTCGGCCGGACCGGCTTGCGCGGCGACCCTGACCTGATCGCCGGCCGGGCGATTGAAATTCACCGCTGCACGCACGATCACCTTGCCGGCGGGATCGACGACATCGACGCGGATCTTGTGGTCGCCGACCGAAAGCGCCACCACGCCGTCGATGATAAAATGGCCGTCGGAGCCGGCGGTGTCCTGGCCGATGAGGCTGTCGTCGGCATAACCGATGACCTTGGCGTTGGCGCGTGTCGTGCCGGCAACGAAGATCTTGTTGCCTTCGATCTCGACGGCATTGACCATCACATCAGGCGCATTGGTCTTATCAGGTGCGGCGGTGCCGGGAACGGCCGGTGCCGTATCCGTGCCGGAGGCGGCGTCGGTGACATCAGGCGTCTGCAGCGCCAGCTCGCCGGTTGCGGCGGGCGCAGCCGCGGTCTCTGCCGGCTTGTCCGCAGGCGGCGCCATCGGATCGGAGGCATCGGCGACTTCGGTTCCGGCCTTCGGTGCGGTGATGATGCGGCTCGCCGCGCCGGGTTTGGAGACCATGGCGAGCAGATTGGCGCCATTGCCGTCCTTCGGCACGGAAATCGTCGCGACCTCTTCGGAAAGCGTGCTCTTGCCGTCCTTGCCGGTGAATTTGAGCACGAGCTGGTGGTCGCCGGCCGAAAGCGGATCGTCGAGGACGGCGGCAAAATCGCCGCTCGCATCGACATTGGCCGTCGTCACCACCTTTTCGCCGTCAAGCACTTCGAGCTTGCCGTTCGGTTCGGCGGAGCCGGCAATCACCGTCGAGCCGTCGGGTTCGACACGCAAGACGTCGAAAGCCGGAAGCTTCGGGCCGGTATTCGCCGCCACGTTATTTGCAGCAGGGGCGGGCTCGGGCGCACCGCTCAGCGCAGCCTCGGCCTTGGCGATCGCGGCAAGCGCATCGGCGATGTTCTCGGGCAGGGTTTGGACGATGGCGAGCGCCTTCGTGCCGCCTTCCTTGGCCTTGACGGCAAGCGTCTGCGTTGCGGGATCGAGACCCTCGGGGATGGCGAACTCGGCAAGCGCCGTCAGCGCCTTGACGGCTTTGGTCTTGGCTGCGGTGAAGACATCGTCGGCAGGGCCTTTGCCGTCGGCAAACAGTGCCTTGAGCTCGCTGAGAGAGACGCCGGCATCAGCCGACAGGCGACCGACCCGATCGGCGACCCCAGCCGTGTCGGCGACGGCCGAGCGCGATGTCTTTGCTGCCTCGTTAACCGTGTTCTTGAGCTCCGTGCTCGCCTGGTTGATGGCGTCGCCGACCTTGGCTGCATCGCCGCCGATGCGCGGCATGACGAAAAACACCATCAGTAAGATTGCGATTACGAGGACTGCAAGGGCCAGCAAGCCGGCACGGTTCTTCATCATTATGTCTCCCAAGGCGGCAATTTGCCGTAGTAACCGAAATTGCTAGCGATTCCCGTTGCTTTTCACAAGCATTCAAAGCAATTAGGCAAGCTAGGCACGCTGCTTTTCAGTCAATTTTCTTGACTGCATTGAAATGGAATAGTTGTTTGCCCTCATGACCGAGCAATCTGTATCGATTCGATCCATCTGCGTTTACTGCGGCTCTAGGCCGGGACGCGATCCCTCCCACATGGCGGCCGGGCGTGCTCTCGGACGAGAGATCGCCGAATACGGCCTGCGCCTCGTCTATGGCGGGGGTACCAAAGGCATCATGGGCGCGGTTGCCAGCGGGGTGCTTTCAGGCGGCGGTCAGGTGACGGGCATCATTCCCGAATTCCTGATCGATATGGAAGCGACTCGCCACTCGCTCGGTCAGCTCAACGAACTTATTGTAACCCCTGACATGCATGCGCGCAAACATACGATGTTCGAGCGCTCCGACGCCTTCGTCGCGCTCCCCGGCGGCATCGGCACGCTGGAAGAGATCGTCGAGATCATGACCTGGGCGCAGCTCGGCCGCCACGAAAAGCCGATGGTTTTTGCTAACATCAACGGCTTCTGGGATCCGATGATGGAACTGATGCGCCATATGACCGACGAAGGCTTCCTGCACACCGCCCACCGGGTGCAGCCGCTCGTCGTCGACGAGATCCCCGGCATCATTCCGGCGATTATGGCCCAGGCAGCCCAACTCGCCGCCGATCGTGACGGCGAGGACGAGGTGATTTCGAAAATGTAGGCGGGGCAGGGGGGCCCTGGCGCGGTCAAGCTATATTGCAGGCGAATTCAGCTATAAGCCGAAACAAGCTGCGTCACCTGAGATCGCATCCATCGGTTGGCGGGATCATTGTCGCTTGCCGCCGACCAGACCATCGATATCGGGCTTACCGTTAAATCGAGGGGAACGTCGGCGACCGCCAAGCCAAACAGGCCGGCATACCGCTTCACGATTCTGGTCGGCAGGGTCGCGATCAAGGGCGCTTCCAGGACAGCGGTAAGCACAGTCAAAAATTCCGGAGCCGCCACCGACACGTCGAGATGCACGTTAATGCGCTTGAGGGCTGTATCAATGCAGCCTTCGATGGCATCCTTTTGTGAAACCAGTGCATGCTTCAGCCCGAGATAGGTGTCACGATCCAATATTTCGGGAAGTTCAACAAGCCTCGGATTGTAGCAACACATCAGAGACTGCTCGAATAGCAGGCTTCGCCGATGTCTATTGTTGCCGTCATCAAAGCAGCCGACGCCAAGATCGATGACAGTGTCGTCAAGAAGCTTGTGAACCAGTTCCGGATCGACCGAACGGGCAAGCACTTTGATACCCGGGGCTGTCTCGTTCAGCATGGCCGCCAGACGCGGCACCAGCAACACCTCCAGCTCACTGGAAAAACCGATGCGGAATATCTGCTCCGCCAGACCAGGTTCGAAGGTCGTCGAAGTTACAATTGCTTGCTGTGTGCGGCTCAGTATCTGCTCTACGGCTTCCGCGAACTGTAGCGCTCGATGGGTTGGCTGCATCACCTGGCCGACACGCACAAAGAGCTCGTCCTGGAGCAACGTCCGAAGAGTTCCGAGATTGTGGCTCATGGCAGGCTGCTGGATTTTCAGGCGAACAGCAGCCTTCGTCACGCTCCGCTCCTTCATGAGCGCATCGAACGCAACAAGCAGGTTCAGGTCGAAGGACCACAAATTGAAATGATCGATGGAGACAATCTCATTCATCGATTTGATCGTTGCACGAATTCTTCTTATTGTCCATGGCCATCAGACAGCGCTGTCCCGGTTCAGTTCAATTTGAAAGGAAGTTCCATGAGCGATCTTGGAAAGGAATATCATATTGCCGGCGTTACGGTGAGGAAAGTGCAGGAACAGTACCTGCACGATGTACCGCCCTCGTTTCTTTACCCGAGCGCCAAAGCTGAAGAGATCAAAGCGATCGGGCCCAGGCTCGCCGGGATCGATATGGACGAGGACCGCGACACCCTTGTCGTCAGCATACACACCTGGCTGGTAAAGACGCCCGATCACGTCATTCTGATTGATACGGGTTCGGGTAACGACAAGGAAAGGCCTCGCAACCCCGGTTTTCATCATCAGACCATTCCATTTCTCGACAGACTGCGTCGTGCAGGTGTTGCGCCGGAAGATGTTGACTTCGTCATAAATACCCATCTCCACGTCGATCATTCCGGCTGGAATACCGTGCTGCAGGATGGGAAATGGGTCCCCACTTTCAAGAATGCGCGTTACATCTTTCCGCGCGTCGAGCAGGAATACTACTCGTCAACGGCCAGCCACAACGACGTCAATATTCCCAGTTCCGGCGTCTATGAAGACAGCGTATGGCCCGTAATCGACGCGGGGATTGCTGATTTCATCGACAGCGAAGGTGGCACATTCCTGGATCGCTTCACCTTCTTGCCGACGCCCGGGCACAGCATCGGCCACATGTCCGTTCTGCTGGAAGCGGATAATGAATCGGCAATATTCGCAGGCGATGTCATGCATCACCCAATCCAGGTGGAACGTCCGGACTTCAACACGGTCTTCTGCGAGTTTTTGGACCTGGCGGCCCAGTCCAGACGGCGCGTACTTGAACTCACAGCCGACAAACACGCGATGTACTTCTCAACGCATTTCCCCGGCTCGTCTGCCGGATATGTCACCCGCGATGGCGAAAAATTCAGGTGGTCCTATGTCTAAGAACAAGCTCACATTTTCAGGTTTTCACGCCGGCGAGATTGCATTCGAAGAGCACTACGTCGATAGCGGAACCGATGGCATCAAGCTCTATGTACGCAACAAGAGAAGGAAAGACCATAAAGCCTTTCTCGCGGAGAGAACCATCGTGATGGTGCACGGGGCGACCTTCTCATCCGGAAGTCTTTACGATGTTCCTTTCAACGGGATCTCCTTCATTGACTTCCTTGCATATCAAGGCTTCGACGTCTTTGCGGTTGATGTCCGGGGCTACGGAAAGTCCGGCCGACCGCCGGAAATGCTGGCGGAGCCCGATCTGAACCCGCCACTTGTCGCCACCGACACTGGTGTTGCGGACTTCGCTACGGCGGTCGATTTCGTCCTCCGACTTCGCGGTCTCAAGGCCGTCAACGTCTTCGCAATGTCGTGGGGTGGTACCGTGGCGGGCGCATATGCCGCGCGCAACGGGGACAAGGTTGTCAAGCTCGCGCTGCTCGCGCCGCAATGGCTCAGCGACATTCCCATCCCGATTGACCAGGGCGGCCCCCTGGGTTCCTATCGGCTTGTTCCGGTTCACGCCGCCTTGGCTCGTTGGTTGAGCACGGCACCCGAATACGCGCGTGAACGTCTTGTTCCCGAGGGCTGGTTCGATCTTTGGGCAAAATTCACGCTTTCAGAAGAGACCTCGGAAGCTGACAGGGAGCAAGGAAAACTCCGAGCCACCAACGGTCCCATCCAGGACATCCGCACCTATTGGAGAGCGGGAAATCCTTACTATCAGCCGAGCGAGATCCGCTCTCCGGTGCTGCTGTTGCATGGCGAGTGGGACATCGACGTTCCGCTTGATCTGGCGCAGGCCTATTTCAAGCAACTCACCGGCACCCCTTACCGGCGATGGGTCGAAATCGGAGAGACGACACACCTCGCCCTCATGGAAAGCAACCGCATGCAGGTTTATTCCGAAGTTGCGGATTTCTTCGATGAGACTTTCAAACCGGAATAGGAATTGAACGACAAGGGGCCCCGGGGATCCGACATCCCCGGGGGCCGCGCTTCTCCTATCAGGCCGGCCGAGAATTTCAGCCTGGCCGTCAAATCCTCTCGTGTTCTATGACGATTCTGATCAATGCTATCCTGGATGCAGGGCGCAGTGCCGTCGATATTGCGATATTTACGTTTCTGCCGCTGATGATCGTGACATTCTCGCTGATGCGTTACCTCGAAGGAATGAGCGCATTGCGATGGGTCGCCGGCCGAGCCAATCCGCTCTTCAGGTCTTTCGGCTTGGATGGTTTGGGAGCCTTGGCGGTCTTACAGCTCAGCCTCGTAAGTTCGGCTGCCCCGATTGCGGCCCTGTCGCTCATGGCGCACAGAAAAACATCGGACAGATTTATGGCCGCCGCCCTCGCCGCAGTGCTTGCGGCGGCGCCGGCAAATGCCAGCTTTCCGCTCGCCGGTCTCGGTGTCGATCCCGCATTGATCATATTGAACGGCATTTGCGGAGCGCTTGTCGCGTCCACTCTTGCATATTGGATGCTTGGGCGCCGTCCTGTGTCTGGAAAGATTTGTTCCGATGACAAAGCGGATTACCACGTCGCCGCAAGGCTTGACCTGCTCGCGGCGATAAATCGCGGTGGCGCAGATGCCATTCGGGTCATTTCCGCGGTCCTGCCGGTGCTCGTGATCTCTCTTGCGCTAGTAAGACTAATCCAAAGTACAGGAGCACTCTCAGCATTCACGTCCGTTACGCAGCCCCTGCTGCAGTTGCTCGGCGTTTCGCAACAGGATGTCCTGTTCTTCCTGACGAAGTGCCTGGCAGGATCGAGCGCAGCCGTCACACTGTTATTCGACATTCACAAGGAGCTAAGCCTCCCAACCGAGAAAATCATTCATAGTTCCGCATTGCTGCTGAACCCTCTCGACCTTCCCGGTATCTCCATTCTTACCGCTTCAGTACCTGCGCTCCGACCCGTTGCAGGCGTCGCCGTCTTGTGTGCGCTGGCCGGAATCATTATTCGCGTGGCGCTGGTATCATGGCTTTGAGCCTATGCGCTCCGCCATGATGCCTCCGCTCCGAAGGAATAATGCCCATAAAATGGCGGGACCGAGCAGCTAGCGCCCGCGGCTTGCCTGCAGCATCGACCAGCTATAGAGGAACAGCCCTGCCCAGATCAGCGAGAAGGCGATCATGCGCGCTGTGCCGAGCGGCTCGTGGAAGGCGAAGACGGCGATCAGGAAGATCATCGTCGGCGCGATATACTGCATGATGCCGATCGTCGAGAGCTTCAGAAGCTTGGCGCCGTTTGCGTAGATCATCAGCGGCACGGCGGTGATGAGGCCGCAGCCGAGCAACAGGGCCGTGTCGGCAAAGCCGGTGCGATAGAGGTGGCCCTGGCCGCTGTCGAATTCGAGATAGAGGATGTAGAGGAGGGCCGGTCCGCTGAGGAGCAGCACTTCGAGGAAGAACCCCTGGTTCGGCCCGAGCGGCAGCGTCTTGCGGAACAGGGCGTAGAAACCCCAGGAGATCGCCAGCGTCAGCGCCACCCACGGAATGCCGCCGCTATCGAATGCGAGAACGACGACGGCGAGCGCTGCAAGCGCGATCGCCGCGATTTGCAACGGCTGCAGCTTCTCCTTGAGAAGAACCGATCCCAGGAAGATGCTGAACAGCGGATTGATGAAATAACCGAGTGCCGCATCGAGCGAATGGCCGGCGCCGATCGCCCAGACGTAAGTGCCCCAGTTGACAGTGATCAGCGATGCCGTCAGCGCCGCCATCGCCAGCATACGCGGCGAGCGGAGTGCTGCGCGGATATCCCCAGTGCGTCCGAGCACGATCAGCACGATGCCCGCCAGCGGCAGCGACCAGACGATGCGGTGTGCGATCACCTCGGCCGGCGAAATATGCGCCAGCGCCTTCATATAGATCGGCAGGAAGCCCCAGAGCAGATAGGCGGTCAGCGCGAAGGCAAAACCGCGCGGACTGTCTTCGTTCTTGGCCAACGGAACGGATGCATCGGTCGACATCGGTGTTTCCATCTTTGTTCTTCTTCTGATCCGGCCTAGCTTAAGCGCCGTGAATAGGCCAATTCATTTCGTTGAATGAAGGATGAGAGGATATGAAGCCGAACGAGGCTATGGAACGGAGGATGGCGGCAAAGGCCGGCATCCTCCTCTCAGCGGAACCGGCGGAATAGACTTATTCCGCCGCGATCTTGCCGGCCAGCTGCCGGTTCTTCATCAGCTTGTAGATGACGGAGTCCATCAGCGCCTGGAACGAAGCGTCGATGATGTTTTCCGAAACGCCGACCGTCCACCAGCGCACCCCGTCGCTGTCGGTGGATTCGATCAGCACGCGGGTGATCGCCTCCGTGCCGCCATTGAGGATACGCACCTTGAAATCGGCGAGCACCAGATCATCGATCTCGTGCTGATACTTGCCGAAATCCTTGCGCAGCGCGAGGTCGAGCGCGTTGACGGGACCTTCCGCATCGGCGACCGACATCAGCGTCTGGCCGTCGATGGTGATCTTGACCACCGCCTCCGAGACGATCTTCACGCGGCCGAGACTGTCGAAGCGGCGCTCGATCATCACACGGAAGCCTTCGATGGTGAAGAATTCCGGGATCGTGCCGAGCGTGCGGCGCGCCAAGAGCTCGAAGCTCGCATCGGCGCCCTCATAGGCATAGCCGATGGATTCCCGTTCCTTGACGATGGAGATCAGCAGGTCGAGCTTCGGATCGTCCTTGGCGACCTCGATGCCGCGCCGCTTCAGCGCATTGATGAAGTTCGCCTTGCCGCCCTGGTCCGATACCATCACCTTGCGGAAATTGCCGACGCTTTCCGGCGGCACGTGTTCATAGGTGCGCGGGTCCTTGAGCAGCGCCGATGCATGGATGCCGGCCTTGGTGGCGAAGGCGGAAGCGCCGACATAGGGCATCTGGTGGTCGGGCGAGCGATTGAGCAGCTCGTCGAAGGCATGCGAGAGCCGGGTGAGGTTGAGCAGCCGCTCCTCGTCGATCGCCGTTTCGAAACGTGTGTTGTAGGCGCTCTTCAGCGCCAAGGTCGGGATCAGCGTCACCAGATTGGCATTGCCGCAGCGCTCGCCGATGCCGTTCAGCGTGCCCTGGATCTGCCGGACGCCGGCTTCGACCGCGGCAAGCGAATTGGCGACCGCCTGGCCGGTGTCGTTATGCGCATGAATGCCAAGACAGTGGCCAGGAACCCCTGAGGCGATCACCGCCTCGACGATCGCCCGCACCTCGGGCGGCTGCGTGCCGCCATTGGTGTCGCAGAGCACGACCCAGCGTGCACCGCTCTCATAGGCCGTCTTGGCGCAGGCGAGTGCATAGGCCGGATTGGCCTTGAAGCCGTCGAAGAAATGCTCGCAATCGACGATTGCTTCCTTGCCGGCGCCGACGGCTGCCTTGACGCTTTCGGCAATGCTTTCAAGGTTTTCCTCATTGGTGCAGCCGAGCGCCACCGCGACGTGATAATCCCAGCTCTTGGCGACGAAACAGATGGCGTCGCTCTTGGCCTGCAGCAGCCCGGCAATGCCGGGATCGTTGGAGACCGAAACACCCGCCCGCTTGGTCATGCCGAAGGCGACGAAGCGGGCCTGGCTGGTGCGCTTCTCGCTGAAGAAGGCGGTGTCGGTCGGATTGGCGCCGGGATATCCGCCCTCGACGTAATCGAAGCCGAATTCGTCCAGCATGGCGGCGATCGCAATCTTGTCTTCGACGGAAAAATCGATGCCGGGCGTCTGCTGCCCGTCCCGGAGCGTCGTGTCGAAGAGGTAGATGCGTTCTTTCATATCGTTTCCTCCCGCCAAGCGGGTTGTTCTGGAGCGCGGATGCCGCCCCTCGCCAACATCAGTCTTGCTTCCCGGTAAACTGGTCCGTCGCCCGGATCAGCCGATCGAGAATCCCCGGCTCCGAATAGGCATGGCCCGCACCCTCGATCAGGTGGAACTCCGCCTTCGGCCAGGCCTTGTGCAGCAGCCAGGCATATTTGGCCGGGCAGGGCATGTCGTAGCGGCCATGCACGATGACGCCGGGAATATCCTTGAGCCTGCCGGCATCGCGGATCAGCTGTCCCTCATCCATCCAGCCGGCATTGACGAAGAAATGGTTCTCGATCCGCGCAAATGCATAGGCGAATTCCGCCTCCTCGAACTTGCCGCTCGTCGAAGGTTCCGGCAGCAGCGTAATCGTTTCGCCTTCCCAGATGCTCCAGGCCCGCGCGGCTGCAAGCCGCACCGTCCGATCCTCATGCGTCAGACGGCGATGATAGGCATGCATCATCTCATGCCGCTCCTCCGGCGGAATGGGAGCGATGAAGCGCTCCCACTTATCGGGGAACATTTCCGAGACGCCGAACTGATAGTACCAGTCGAGCTCGGCCTTGGTCAGCGTATAGATGCCGCGCAGGATGAGCTCGGACACGTGCTCCGGATGCGTCTCGGCATAGGCGAGCGCGAGCGTCGAACCCCAGGAGCCGCCGAACACCTGCCAGGTCTCGACGCCGGCCATTTCGCGCAGCCGCTCGATATCGGCGACGAGATGCCAGGTCGTGTTGGCATGGAGATCCGCATGCGGCGTTGACCTGCCGCAACCGCGCTGGTCGAAGAGCATGACGTCGTAGAGCGCAGGATCGAAAAGCCGGCGATGGGCAGGCGAGATGCCGCCGCCCGGGCCGCCATGCAGAAAGACGGCGGGCTTGGCGCCAGGCGTACCCGAGCGCTCCCAATAGATCACATGGCCGTCGCCGACATCGAGATGGCCGGAAGCATAGGGTTCGATTTCGGGATAGAGCGTGCGCAGGATCTCGGTCATATCTTCACGCCTTTCGCAGGCCAGGCGGCGGTATCGTGATCGGGATGCTGGAAGGAGATGATCGCTTCCTGCCGTGCGTAGAAATCCTGATCCTTCAGTACCGGCGCCTTGAAGATTTCCTCGACCCAGGGCAGGCGAGCCTCGTAATTGACCTGGATCTGCGGTGCGAGGTCGCTGCGATCGTCGAAAGTGCCGATCGCAAGTTCCAGCCCGCCCGGATGGCGATAGGTCATCGGCGTGCCGCAATTGCTGCAGAAGCCGCGCTCGATATTGACCGAGGACTGGAAGTAGCTCGGCTCGCCGCGCGTCCATTCCATGCCTTCCTCAGGCGCGGTGACGAGCGCGGAGAAGAAGCCGCCGAATTGCTTCTGGCACATGCGGCAATGGCAGATCGAGGGTCGCCCCAACGTGCCCGAGATGCGGAAGCGCACGGCGCCGCATTGGCATCCGCCGGTCTTGATCGTGTCCGTCATGAGGTCTCTCCGAGGGGCCAGATTTTCGTGTCGTGGTCGGGGTGCTGATGATTGCTCGCCGCGATCGCGTTTTCGCGGTCGGGCGTTTCAGGTGCCGGTTCCAGCGGCAGATCGTCGAGCGCGTGAAACCAGGACATCTTCTGGCCGGTATTCGACTGCGCCACCGGCTTGACGACATCAGGCTCGTCGAGCGAGCCGAGGGTGAGATTGATGAAATCAGTCCCCGGGATGTCGTAGAACAGCGGCGTGCCGCACTCGCCGCAGAAACCGCGTCGCACCAGATCCGACGACTGAAACCATTTCGGCGCGCCACGCGTCAATTCGAAATCCTGGCGATTTGCCGCAGCCAGCGGCATGAAATAATTGCCCGCCGCCTTCTGGCACATGCGGCAATGGCAAAGATGGGGATAGCCGAGTTCGCCTTTGGCACGGTAACGCAATGCCCCGCACTGGCACCCGCCGCTTTTGTCCGTTTCCGTCGTCATCCGAGCTCCTTGGGTGGCCATGCCTGCGTTTCATGATCGGGATGCTGGTAGGAGATGAGTTCGTGCAGGAAAGAGCCCGCCGTCAGATCCGCCTCCGTTCTTTCTCCGGGCAGTTCGTGCAGATGGTCGACGAATCCGATCTTGCCTTCCACGCCCCATTGAATGGTCGGCGGAAACGCCGAAGGATCGTCGAAGGCGCCCGCGGCAATCGCCATTCCATCCGGTGCCTCATAGGTCAGCGGCGTGCCGCAATCGCCGCAGAAGCCGCGCTCGACGAAATTGGAAGAGCGGAACCGCTTCCGCTCTCCGCGCGTCCATTCGAAATCGGTGCCGCGCACCGAGACCAGCGGCGCGTAGTAGGCGCCGAACGCCTTCTGGCACATGCGGCAATGGCAGATCGACGAATCCTTGAGTTCGCCGCTGACGCGAAAGCGGATCGCGCCGCATTGGCAGCCGCCGGTGTAGGTATTCATCGGCTATTCCTCCCTTGGGATTCCAGCCTGGGCGCCAAGACCCCTCCCAACCCTCCCCACAAGGGGGAGGGCTCGCTTGTGGCACCACCTTCGCTTCCGCCTCGAATGCCGGCAGTTATGGCGAGGTCGCATCGGAGCAGCGCGGCACCGTAGCCCCTCCCCCTTGTGGGGAGGGGTTGGGGAGGGGCCTTATCCCAACACGCTGCGCTCACCGCTTCACCTCCCACGTCGTCACCCGCTCGCCGGTCGCCGCATCCTTGCCGTCCTTCAACTGGATGCCTTTTGCCGTTAGTTCCTCGCGGATCTTGTCGGCCTCGGCAAAATTCTTCGCCTTCAGCATTTCGAGGCGCATGGCGACCAGCGCATCGACCGCCGCCGCCACGGCTTCGTCGATCTCCGTCTTTTTCGGCAACAGGCCCAGAAGGTCGGCCGTTGCGGCAAAGGTGGCGCCGGCGGCGGGATCCGTATGAGCGGCCTGCGCCAGCGCATGCAATGCCTGCACCGCCGCCACCGTGTTGAGGTCGTCGGCCAGTGCCTTCAGCACGCCGTCGTCAGGTGCGGCATCGCCGGCATCTGTTGCCGGCCATTTGGCGAGCAGCCGTTCGGCCTCTTCCAGCCGCTTGATCGAGAAATCGATCGGCTCGCGGTAATGCGTCATCAGCATCGCCAGCCGCAGCACTTCCCCCGGCCATTTCCGCCCGCCGAAAATCTGCGTGTGCAGCAGATCGTGGATGGTGACGAAATTGCCTTCGGATTTCGACATCTTGCGGCCTTCGACCTGCACGAAGCCGTTGTGCATCCAGACATTCGCCATCACCTCGGTCCCATGGGCGCAGCGCGACTGGGCGATCTCGTTTTCATGATGCGGGAAGATCAGGTCCAGCCCGCCGCCGTGAATGTCGAAGACATCGCCGAGATAACGCCGGCTCATCGCCGAGCATTCGATGTGCCAGCCGGGCCGGCCGCGGCCCCACGGGCTCTCCCAGCCGGGTTCGTTATGGCCAGACAATTTCCAGAGCACGAAATCGCCCGGGTTCTTCTTGTGCGCATCGACGGCGACGCGGGCGCCGGCCTGCTGTTCGTCGAGCGGGCGCTTCGAAAGCTGGCCGTAATCCGCCATGGATTTGGTGTCGAACAGCACTTCGCCCGCTGCGACATAGGCATGGCCGTTGCCGATCAGCTTCTCGATGATCTCGGTCATCTCAGCGATATTGTCGGTGGCGCGCGGCTCGACGTCAGGCTCCAGGCAGCCGAGTTCGGCGACATCGGCGTGAAACTGCGTCTCGGTCTTTTCGGTGACCGCCCGGATTGCCTCATTGAGCGGCAGGCCCGGATGATCTCTCAGCGCCCGCGCATTGATCTTGTCGTCGACGTCAGTGATGTTGCGGGCATAGGTGACGTGATCTGCGCCATAGATATGGCGCAGCAGCCGGAACAGCACGTCGAAGACGATGACCGGCCGGGCATTGCCGATATGGGCGAAGTCATAGACGGTCGGGCCGCAGACATACATGCGGACATTGTCGGGATCGATCGGCGCAAACACCGATTTTTCCCGCGTCAGCGTGTTGTACAGCTTCAGTTCCGGCGTCGCGTCCATTCCACTCTCCCAAAGGCACGATCAGAAAAATAGTGCGACCGGCGGACCGGGGCGTTTCGCATCTTGACTATCTGGGAGACGAAAACGGCCGGGCCAGCGCTCGCGCTAGCGAATAATCTTCCGGCAGATAATGCAGGTAACCGTTTTCATGGCGCGATTTATGGCGTGGGAATGGCATTTGGTCAAGAGGGACGAGGAGCGATCCGGCGGCAACCGGAGCGACATATCCGGTGACTCGATTGCAAGGGCGAGCGTCCGGCGAAGACACGGGTGCGCACGCCGAGACTCGTCCGCCATTTTCACGGCACAAATCGCGAATAGCCAATTGGCAGGCTGTTGAAAATAGGGGGAATGAGTGAGAAGCTTGGTCTGGGGAACGATCGGAGCGACTGCAATTCTGATGGTCGCATCCGCCGCTTATTTCGCATACGATTTCGGCATGCTTCGTTTCAACAATCCATCTTTGTCTACCCATCCGATCCAAGGCATCGATGTCAGCCATCACCAGGGCGACATCGATTGGAAGACCGTTGCCGCGCAGCCGAACGTGCGTTTTGCGATCATGAAGGCGACCGAAGGCGGCGACCACAAGGATTCCCGGTTCGCCGACAACTGGCAGCGCGCCGGAGACGCCGGAGTGGTCAGGGGCGCTTATCATTTCTTCACCTTCTGCCGCCCGGGCAGGGATCAGGCGCAGAATGTCCTGGCGACCGTGCCGAAGGAGCCGGGAACCCTGCCCATCGCCGTCGACCTGGAGTTTGTCGGCAATTGCAACAAGGTCCCGACGCTCGAGGAAATGGCGACGGAGGTGAACGCCTTCTTCACCGAGCTGAAAGGCACCTTTCCGGAAAAGCCGATTTTCTACGTCACGCAGGAGTTCTTCGATCAGTATCTGAAAGGCAATGAATCCCGCTTCCCCGACCACTATCTCTGGCTGCGAAGCGTGTTCAAGGAGCCGAGCCACGAGGGATGCGGTCGCTGGTCGATCTGGCAATTTGCCGATAACGGCACCTTGGACGGCATCCGGGGACCGGTGGACCTCAATGCACTATGCCCGTCGGAAACGGACCTGGCGCACCTGTTCCCAGCCGTTGCAGCGAAGTGAGAGTTGCGGCTTATTCCGGCAAGCGGTAGTCCACCAGCTTGTTCTCCCGCACGATGAACAGCTTGCCCGTCTCGGTCACTCCGGGACCGAGCAGCGGCAGGATCGCCTTCGCCACCTCGGATGGATGCGGCAGCGTCTGCGGATCTTCGCCGGGCACGGCCTGTGCCCGCATGGCGGTGCGGGTCGCGCCGGGATCGACGCTGGTGATGCGCAGCGCCGTCGACTGGCTCTCGCCGGCCCAGGTGCGCGCCAGCGCCTCGACGGCGGCCTTGGACGCGGAGTATGCGCCCCAGAAGGGACGGCATTTATGCGCGGCACCCGAAGACAGGATGACGGCGCGGCCGGCATCGGAACGGGCGAGCAGCGGATCGACCGAGCGGATCAGCCGCCATGTCGCGGTGACGTTGATGGTCATCACCTTTTCGAACACCTTCGCTTCGATATGGCCGATCGGCGAAATCACCCCGAGCACGCCCGCATTGGCGACCAGGATGTCGAGCCTGCCCCAGCGCTCGAAGATCGAGCCGCCGAGCGCGTCGATCGCATTCATGTCGGCAAGGTCGAAGGGCACCAGCGTCGCCGTGCCGCCGACGGCCTTGATCGCATCGTCGAGATCCTCGAGCCCGCCGACCGTGCGGGCGCAGGCAATCACATGGGCGCCCGCTTTGGCAAGTTCCAGTGCCGTGAAATAGCCGATGCCGCGCGACGCACCGGTGACGAGTGCGATCTTGCCCTCAAGATTGATGTTCATGATGTCATATTCCCCGACGAAGGGAGAGGGGTGCGGTGACCCCTCCGGATGGATGATGGGAAAGCCGGCCCGTATCAGCCGTTGCTGGCAAGCATCGAAAGCTTGTTGCCCATGGACTCGCCGTTCTTATCGAGGAGGCGGGTCGGATAGTCACCGGTGAAATAGTGATCGGTGAACTGCGGCCGGGCCGGGTTGCGATCCTCACCGCCGACGGCGCGATAGAGGCCGTTGATCGACAGGAAAGCAAGCGAATCCGCGCCGATATATTTGGCCATGGCTTCGACATCGGCATACTGGTTCGCCAGCAGCTTTTCGGCATCGGGCGTGTCGATGCCGTAGAAATCCGGGAAGAAGATCATCGGGCTTGCGACGCGGACATGAACTTCGCGTGCGCCGGCTTCACGGATCATCTGGACGATCTTGAGAGAGGTCGTGCCGCGCACGATGGAATCGTCCACCAGCACCACGCGCTTGCCTTCGATCATTGCGCGGTTGGCGGAATGCTTCAGCTTCACGCCGAAGGCGCGGATCTGCTGCGTCGGCTCAATGAAGGTGCGCCCGACATAATGGTTGCGGATGATGCCGTATTCGAAGGGAATGCCGCTCTGCTGGGCATAGCCGAGAGCCGCAGGCGTGCCGCCATCCGGCACCGGCACGATCACGTCGGCATCGACGGGCGATTCCTTGGCGAGGTTCATGCCCATGTTCTTGCGGGTGGTATAGACATTGCGGCCGCCGACGACCGAGTCCGGTCGGGCGAAATAGACATATTCGAACAGGCAGAGGCGCTCCGGCTGCGGCTTGCTGGGCTTGCGTGCATCGATGCTGATCGAGCCGTCAGGCTGGATTTCGCAGATGACGACTTCGCCGTTCTCAACGTCGCGGATGAACTTGGCGCCGATGATGTCGAGCGCGCAGGTTTCCGAGCAGAAGATCGGCTTGCCGTCGAGTTCGCCCATGACAAGCGGGCGGATGCCGGTGGGATCGCGCGCGGCAATCAGCTTGGTGCGCGTCATGGCGAGCATCGAATAGCCGCCTTCCATCTGGCGAATGGCGTCGATGAAGCGGTCGGATGTCGAAGCGTGGCGGGAACGGGCGATGAGGTGGAGGACGACTTCGGTATCGGAGGTCGACTGACAGATGGCGCCGGTGGCGATGATCTGGCGGCGCAGCGTCAGGCCGTTGGTGAAATTGCCGTTATGGGCAATGGCGATGCCGCCTTCTTCCAGTTCAGCAAAGAGCGGCTGCACGTTGCGCATGGCCACTTCGCCCGTTGTCGAGTAGCGCGTATGACCGATCGACATGCTGCCGGGCAGGCGGGCGAGCGTCATCGGATTGGTATAATGGTCGCCGACGAGGCCCATATGGCGCTCTTGATAAAAGCGCTTGCCGTCGAAGGACACGATGCCGGCCGCTTCCTGCCCACGATGCTGAAGCGCATGCAGGCCAAGAGCGGTGAGGGCCGCGGCATCGGGATGTCCCAAAATTCCGAAAACCCCGCATTCTTCATGCAGCGTATCTCCGTCGAGCGGATCGTCGGTCGGGATGGCATGGGACTGGTTCATTTCTGCGGGCCTCTGCTCTCACAAGAATGGATCGGCATTTCCAGAAATAACTGAAGCCCGGCGGAGCTGGACTGCCCGGCCGGACCCCTCATTTCGTCCCGCTCAAATGGCAATTGCCTTAAGGCGGGTCAAGCTCTTGAACACTGTGTCAATTCGCCGGCTGCTGTGCAGGCGCGGTCGGTGCGTCTTCCGCCGGAGCCTGGTCGCCCGTCGGCGGATTGGTACCTTCCGTGCCCTGTGCCTGCGGCTGAAGCTTATCACGGATGCTCGCCGGTATCATCTGGGCAAATTGCTCCGGCAGAACCGATTTCAGCTTCACGACCATCGAATCCAGGAAGGGCTTCGACTTCGCGTCGTTGACCCAGGCCGGGCGGTGGTCGACATCGACCAGCCAGTTCCAGAAGGCGACGGCGACGACGAGCAGCAGCACGCCGCGCGCTGCCCCGAACAGGAAGCCGAGTGTGCGGTCGAGCGCGCCGACGCGGCTGTCGATGATGAAATCGGCGATCTTCATCGTGATGAAGGAGATGACGATGAGCGCGATCAGGAAGACGACCGCTGCCGAGCCGACGATCGCGATGCGATCGTCATCGGTGTATTTCTTCGCATAGGGCAGCAGGTAGGGATAGAGATAGTAGGCCGCCGCCGCCGAACCGCCCCAGCTCGCGATCGAGAGGATCTCGCGCGAGAAGCCGCGGACCATCGCCAGCACGGCGGAGAAGAGCACGACGCCGATGACAATACCGTCGAAAATCGTAATGGGCATGTAATTTCAACTCCAGGACTGCCGCTTGGCGGCCGTGTCGTGCCTTATCGTGTGCCTCCTATATCATCACCAATCTTGGCAATGAAAGGATCAAACCTCGTCTTCCACACGCAGCGCTCCCTTCGACCCGGCGATGCGCGCGACCAGATCCGGCAGGCTTTCGACCTCGCTCCAGCGCCCGCCGGAACCTTTCGGCAGTTCAGCGGAGGCGGACGGAAGCAGTGCAGCGGAAAAACCCAGCTTCTCGGCTTCCTTGAGGCGCTGGGCGGTATGAGCAACCGGCCGGATGGCGCCCGACAGGCTGACTTCGCCGAAATAGACGCAATCTGCAGGAAGGGCAATACCAGCAAGCGAGGAAACGAGCGCCGAAGCGACGGCCAGATCGGCCGCCGGTTCGGTGATGCGGTAACCGCCGGCAACGTTGAGGTAGACGTCGTGCTGGCCAAGCCGCACGCCGCAATGGGCTTCGAGCACCGCGAGGATCATCGACAGCCGGGCCGAATCCCAGCCGACGACGGCGCGCCTGGGCGTGCCGAGTGAAGTCGGCGCCACCAGCGCCTGCACCTCGACGAGCACTGGACGCGTGCCCTCCATGCCGGCAAAGACGGCAGCGCCCGGCGATTTCTCGTTGCGCTCGCCGAGGAAGAGCTCCGAGGGGTTGGCGACCTCGCGCAAGCCTTTGTCGGACATTTCGAAGACGCCGATCTCGTCGGTCGGGCCGAAGCGGTTCTTGACCGTGCGCAGGATGCGGTAGTGATGACCGCGATCGCCTTCGAAATAGAGCACGGCATCGACCATGTGCTCGACGACGCGCGGGCCGGCGATCTGCCCGTCCTTGGTCACATGGCCGACGAGCACCATGGCAGCCCCGGTCTGCTTGGCAAAACGGATCATCGCCTGCACGCCGGTACGCACCTGCGTCACCGTTCCCGGCGCGGATTCGGCCAGTTCGCTCCACAGCGTCTGGATGGAATCGATGATGACGAGATCAGGCCTTTTGCCCTCGGCGAGCGTCGCCAGAATGTCCTCGACATTGGTCTCGGCCGCCAGCATCACGTCGGTATCGGCCGCCGCAAGGCGCTGCGCCCGCAGCCGGACCTGCGCCACGGCTTCTTCGCCGGAGACGTAGATGATCTTGTGGCCGCGTCGCGCAAGGGCGGCCGCCGCCTGCATCAGCAGCGTCGATTTGCCGATGCCGGGATCGCCGCCGATCAGCACTGCCGATCCCCTGACGAAACCACCGCCGAGCGCCCGGTCGAGCTCCGACATGGCGGTATGAATACGCGGCGCCTCCTCGATCTCGCCCGACAGCGCCGTCAGCGTCACCGGCCGGCCCTTTTTCGGCGTCTTGCCGGGACCGGAGCCGATCCCGCCCATCGGGTCTTCTTCGACGATAGTGTTCCACTCGCCGCAGTTTTCGCATTTGCCGGCCCAGCGGTTATGAACCGTGCCGCAGCTCTGGCAGATGAATTGTGTCCTGGCCTTGGCCATCGATTACTCTTTCAGTCCGGTTCCCGAGGCAAGCAGACGCGCCGCTTCATCGAATCATTGTGGTGCTTGAGATAATGGCTATCGCGACGGATCAAAACTAATGATTTCCCCATCAGCGCGCGCCGTGTCTATCCTTTGCCTTTGCTCATCCGGAATGGTGGAAGATGTTCGATTATTCGCTCGCGCACTGGTTTGCATTTCTGTCGGCGTCGGTTTTGCTCAATCTCTCGCCCGGCCCTGACATCGCCTTCATCCTCGGTCATACGATGAGAGGTGGAAAGCGTGCCGGTTTTTCCGCGCTGTTTGGCGTCTGGTCCGGCGCCTGCTTGCACGTGCTGATGGCAGCGCTCGGCCTCTCCGCCGTGCTTGCCGCTTCCGCCGTCGCCTTCTCCGCGGTCAAGTGGATCGGCGCCGCCTATCTCGTCTGGCTGGGTATCCAGGCCTTGCGTGCCGGCGGCGGCAATGGATTGATAAAGGCTGCCGGTGAAGAAATGTCGGTCGCAAGGATCTACCGGCAGGGAATTCTGGTGTCGCTGCTCAATCCGAAGGTGGCGATATTCTTCCTGGCCTTCCTGCCGCAATTCGTCGTCGAAGGGGCAGGGCCGGCATGGGCCCAACTCATGCTGCATGGTGGGCTCATCATTGTCGTCGCTGCCTTCATCGAACCGCCGCTCGTCCTTCTCGGAGGACGCCTTGCCGATACACTCAGGCATAATCAGAAAATCGGGCTATGGCTGGATCGCGGCCTCGGCGCGCTTTTCCTGGCGCTCGGCGTCCGGCTTGCGCTCAGCAGCCGCTGAGAGGAGCTTATTCCTCGGCGACATAGCGCCGCTCGTGGCGCAGCCCCATGCTGGTCAGGATCTCGTATCCGATCGTGCCTGCCGCCCGCGCTACCTCGTCGAGGGCCATGTTCTTGCCGAACAGCTCGACATAGTCTCCGGCGCGCACCGCATTCTCAGGCAGGTCGGTGATGTCGAAGATCGTCAGGTCCATGGTGATCCGTCCGGCAACCGGAACCTTGTGTCCGGCGATGAAACCTTGTCCGCCTTGCGGCACCACCTGGCGCAGCGGCACGCCGCCGCTCGACTGGCTGCGCATATAGCCGTCGGCATAGCCGGCCGAAGCGATCGCCAGCCGGCTGTCGCGGCGAAGCTGCAGCGCCCGCCCGTAACTGACGGTCTCGCCGGCCTCGACGCTGCGCACCTGGATGATGCGCGCTTCCGCGGTCGCGACCGGCCGCATCGGGTTCGCTAGGCCGTTGACTGCCTCGCCGCCATAAAGCGCGATGCCGGGCCGCGTCAGGTCGAAGTGATAATCTTCGCCAAGAAAAATGCCGGCCGAGGCGGCAAGACTTGAATCGATGCCTTCATAGGCGGCGCTAACCCTGTGGAATGATTCGAGCTGCCGCCGGTTCATCGCATGGCTGGGATCGTCGCCGCAGGCGAGGTGGCTCATGACCAGCACCGGCGCGAAACTCGCCGGCCGCGAGACGTCGTCGGCGAGCGCGATCGCATCGTCGATATGCAGTCCCAGCCGATTGAAGCCGGTATCGACATGCAGCGCGCAGGGGTAGTCGCCGTAATCGGCAAGCACCGCCATCCAGAAGGCGAGCTGCTCGTCGGAGGAAATCACCGGCACCAGATCATTGTCGAAGAAGCGCCGCTCGGTGCCCGGCCATATGCCCGACAGCACGAAGATGCGCGCCTCGGGCGCATAGAGGCGAAGGGTGACGCCCTCGTCGACGGTGGCAACGAAGAAGTCGCGGGTGCCTGCCATATAGAGCGCTTCGCCGGCATCCTCGATACCCATGCCATAGGCATCCGCCTTGACGACGGCAGACGTGCGCGCAGCACCGGAGCGGCGCGCCATATCACGCCAGTTCTCGGTCAAGGCGGTCAGGTCGACGGTCAGCCGCAGGCCTGCCGAGGCAAAATTGTCGTCTTCGGGTGCGTCGAAAAATTCGCTCATGATCCACATCGAAAAGAGGCCGGAGAAGGAATCTCCGGCCAGTCTAGAGGTCAAAGGTGTCGGGGGAAAGTCCGGCCGCTGCGTTGCAGCACTGGCCCACGATCAATGCTCTTCATATTGGGTGAAGGAGGGATCGGCGAGATCGGCAAAGCGGGTGAACTCCGCCTGGAAGGCGAGCTTCACCGTGCCGGTCGGTCCGTGGCGCTGCTTGGCGATAATGACGTCGGCCGTGCCTTTCACCTTGTCGAACAGCGCTTCCCATTCCGGATATTTCGGATCGTGAATGTCGCGCGGCTCCTGGTTCTTGACGTAATATTCCTCGCGGAACACGAAGAGCACGACGTCGGCGTCCTGCTCGATCGAGCCGGATTCGCGAAGGTCGGACAGCTGCGGCCGTTTGTCGTCGCGGCTTTCGACCTGACGCGAGAGCTGCGACAGCGCGATGATCGGAACGTTGAGTTCCTTGCCGAGTGCCTTCAGGCCGGTGGTGATCTGGGTGATTTCCTGCACGCGGTTGTCGCTTGACTTGCCCGAGCCGGTCATCAGCTGCACGTAGTCGACCACCAGTACGTCGAGGCCGCGCTGGCGCTTGAGGCGGCGCGCGCGCGCCGAAAGCTGGGCGATCGAGATACCGCCGGTCTGGTCGATATAGAGCGGCACCTTCTGCATCATCATCGAGCAGGCGACGAGCTTTTCGAAATCGGCATCGTTGATGTCGCCGCGGCGGATCTTCGAGGAGGAGACTTCCGTCTGCTCGGAGATGATACGGGTGGCGAGCTGTTCGGACGACATTTCGAGCGAATAGAAGCCGACGACGCCGCCGTTCTTGGCCTTCATGCTGCCGTCCGACTGGACCTCGCCCTCGTAGGCGGCGGC
The DNA here is from genome assembly GCF_030053135.1 of Rhizobium sp. BT04. Taxonomy (NCBI): domain Bacteria; kingdom Pseudomonadati; phylum Pseudomonadota; class Alphaproteobacteria; order Hyphomicrobiales; family Rhizobiaceae; genus Rhizobium; species Rhizobium sp. BT04. The sequence continues at coordinate 4,522,938 of NZ_CP125652.1, forward strand.
GATATTGTAGGCGATGTTGGTGGCCAGCGAGGTCTTGCCCATGCCCGGGCGTCCGGCGAGCACGATCAAGTCCGAACGCTGCAAGCCGCCCATTTTGGAATCCAGCGAATGGATGCCGGTGGAAATGCCGGAAAGCCCGCCGTCACGCTCCTTGGCGACGGCCGCCATGTCGATCGCCAGCGCAACCGCATCGTTGAAAGCCTGGAAGCCGCCGTCGTAGCGGCCGTTCTCCGCCAGTTCGAAAAGGCGGCGTTCGGTATCCTCGATCTGCGACTGCGGCGGCATGTCGAGCGGCGCGTCATAGGCGATGTTGACGACATCCTCGCCGATGGTGATCAGCGCCCGGCGCAGCGCCAGATCGTAGATCGCCCGGCCGTAATCCTCGGCATTGATGACGGTGACGGCGTTGCTGACGAGGCTCGCCAGATATTGCGAAACCGTCATGTCGCCGACCTTCTCGTCGGCCTTCAGGAAGGTCTTGATCGTCACCGGATTGGCGATCTTGCCCATGCGGATGATATCGCCGGCAACCTCGAAGATCTTCCGGTGCAGCGGTTCGTAGAGATGGATCGGCTTCAGGAAGTCCGACACCCGGTAATAGGCGTCGTTGTTCATCAGGATCGCACCCAGAAGCGCTTGCTCGGCTTCGATATTGTTGGGTGCTTCGCGATAATGCTGCTCCGACGGAGCAACAGCTGCAATCTTTCGAGCGGCGTCGTTCATCATCATCCGTTCTGTCTTTTTCCAGTTCCGGATTTGCAATTCCGGACGCGAAAATCAAGAGGCTGCGAAAGGAGCGGGGGCTCGCTTCGCTTAAATCCTGAACGCTGTGCACATTGTTCGACTTCTCCACAGTCCTGGGCGTCACAAAGGAGAAATACTGGCAGTGTCACCCGCACGACACGGTATGGGGCCGACTCAGTCTATCCGTTTCGCAGAACTTTATCTTAGCGCAATGCGATAAGACTCGCAGCAAAACAACCGTAGAATCCCCAACGAAAAAGCCCGGCGCGGTGGCCGGGCTTTCCTCTCGTGGATTGCTCCGGCGAGAATTATGCTTCGTCTTCGTCGACGCCGTCGGCTTCCGGATCGAAGAAGTCCTCAGGACGCAGCGCGTCTTCGTCGACGCCGTAGATCGCGTCGACCGAGGTGAGCTCTTCGCCCTTGGCCTGGCGCTCTGCCTCTTCGGCGGAGCGGGCAACGTTCAGCTCGACGTGGATTTCGACTTCGGCGTGCAGCTGCAGCTCGACCTTGTGCAGGCCGATCGCCTTGATCGGCGTGTTGAGGTGAACCTGGTTGCGGCCGATGTTGAAGCCTTCGGCGGCGAGGATCTCGACGACGTCACGGGCAGCGACCGAACCATAGAGCTGGCCGGTTTCGCCGGCGGAACGCACGACGATGAAGGACTTGCCGTCGAGAACGTCGGCGACCTTCTGGGCTTCCGATTTGCGCTCGAGGTTGCGGGCTTCGAGCGTCGCGCGCTCGGCTTCGAAGCGGGTCTTGTTGGCGGCGTTGGCGCGCAGCGCCTTGCCGAGCGGCAGCAGGTAGTTACGGGCAAAGCCGTCGCGAACCTTTACGGTTTCGCCCATCTGGCCGAGCTTGGAGATGCGTTCGAGGAGGATGACTTCCATTTTCTTTTTCCTTTCTTGTGTCTCAGATTTTCGTGTCGGATTGTTTGGGGGCATCAGCATCTTTCGTCGGGGTCAGCGCGATCGCCTTGCGCGTATCGCTGAGACCGAGAACGAGGATGAGGAGAGCTGGCAGCAGCATGAGCATCGAGGCCAGGTAGCTGAGGATGAGGGCCGGCAGGCGCCAGTCCTTGCCGCGCGTGCGGAAATGTAGCGAGGCGAAACCGGACAGCATGAAGCCGGCGCCGAAAGTCCCGATCACAGTCGCCCCGACCAGTGCCGGAACGCCGCCGAAGAAGCATGCGGCAAGCCCGGCGAGGAAGATGAAGATCGAGTTGCGGTTCATGCGCAGCGACGAGGGAATGTCCTCGCGCGGGCGAAGGCCGCGGCCGGACGCAGCAACGATGCGCACGGCGAAATAATACGCGGCAAACAGCATGGAGACCCACATGCCGCCCTGCAAAGCCGGCAGCATCAGCAGGATCAGCGATTTGGTCTGTGCGGTCGCTGTCGGATCTGGCATGAATTCCGGCTGCTGCTGCTTGAGCGAGGTGATCAGCAGATCGACGATCGGATCGGTGATCTCGGGCCCGTAGCTGATCATCACGCCGATGACGATGACGGCGATCGTCACCAGGCCGCAGAGATGCAGCAGGATATCGGAGAGCGGATACCAGGCAAGCAGATGGTCGGGGCCGCCGAGTTCGGAGGCGGGCCGCGCCAGATTGGCAAGGTGGCTAAGCCAACCGGCCGGCAGCAGCGTCACCAGCGTCATGATCAGCGCGAAGGAAGGCGAGATGAAGATTGCGCCGAGTGCCGCAGCGGTAGCGACGGCCGAAACGGCGGCAGCATTGCCCCATCCGAGCCCGACGATCAGGATCGGCAGGGCCGAGGCCGTATAGAGCAGCGCGCTGAAAAACGACGGCTGCATGCTCGCGCCCAGCACCAGCAGGGCGGCGGTCAATCCGGCGAGTGCGCCGATCAGCAGCGTTCTAAGGTTCGGTCGTTTCAAGGTCGCTGTCCTGCTTCATCAAGCAGTTAGAGGATGTTGCTGAATCGAATTCAGAAACGTCTCAACATGGGTTTTAAGAGTTCCGATCCGCGCCCATCGCGGAAGGGAGAAGGGAAGGCACGAATGCCTTCCCTCATTGGTGGTCACGTCAGCCGATCAGGCGACGACGTAGGGCAGCAGGCCGAGGAAACGGGCGCGCTTGATCGCCTGGGCGAGTTCGCGCTGCTTCTTCTGGGAAACGGCCGTGATGCGGGACGGAACGATCTTGCCGCGCTCGGAAATGTAGCGCTGCAGCAGGCGTACGTCCTTGTAGTCGATCCGCGGTGCGTTGGCGCCGGAGAACGGGCAGGTCTTGCGGCGGCGATGGAACGGGCGGCGGACCGGAGCGGAGGAAGTTTCAGACATATCTCGGATCTCCCTTATACACGGTCTTCGCGCGGACGGCGCGGACGGTCGTCACGGTCGCCGAAGCCACCTTCACGCGGCGGACGCGGGCCACGATCACGATCGCCGAAGCCGCCTTCACGCGGGCCACGGCCGCCTTCGCGCGGACGGTCGTCACGGTCGCGCTTCTGCATCATGGCAGACGGACCTTCTTCATGCTTCTCGACGGCGATCGTCATGTAGCGAAGAACGTCTTCGCTGATGCGCATCTGACGTTCCATTTCCTGGACGGCAGCAGCCGGTGCATCGATGTCCATCAGGGCGTAGTGCGCCTTGCGGTTCTTCTTGATGCGATAGGTGAGGGACTTGAGGCCCCAGTTCTCGATACGCCCGACCTTACCGCCGTTAGCTTCGATCACACCCTTGTACTGTTCTACGAGGGCATCGACCTGCTGAGCGGAAATATCCTGCCGGGCAAGGAATACATGTTCATAAAGAGCCATGACAGCTTTGCCTTTCTTGCGTTTGGTTCAACCCGATATTCGGCGGCTAAGCCTCAACGACTGCTCCTGATTGGGCGGACCCAGGCAAGAAAGCGTTTTCCGAGACGGTCGAGAGCGGAGACACGGGAGGCTGGAACGCTTCCGTTCCGAACGATTTCCACGGGGAAACCGGCCCTCCGTTCAGCCACCAGCCAGAAGACCGGGTTAACGAACAGGGCGGCTTATACGGATTTTTTGGGCAAAGGCAAGCGCAATCGGACCCGACGCAAACCGATGGTTGGCGTCGGGGGCGTTACGGCAATATGATCACAGCGTCAGCGGATACTGCCGGTGCACCTTGGCGATCTCCGCCAGCACCTCGTGCGAAAGCGTCAGGTCGGCCGCGCCGATATCGATTTTCAACTGCTCCATCGACGTCGCGCCGATGATGGCGGAGGCCATGAAGGGTCTGGACAGGCAAAAGGCGAGCGCCATGGCCGCCGGGTCGAGACCGAAGGTTGCCGCGATCTGCAGATAGGCTTTGGTCGCCGGCTCCTGCAGCGGCTGCAGGCGGCCGCCGATATCGTGGTTGATCGAACCGCGCGAACCCTTCGGCCTGCCGCCATCGACATATTTGCCGGTCAGGATGCCGCCGGCGAGCGGCGAATAGGCGAGCAGCCCGACATCCTCGTGATGCGAGAGTTCGGCGAGATCGAGGTCGAAATGGCGGTAGAGGAGATTGTATTCGTTCTGGACGCTGGCAACGCGTGGCAGGCTTTTCTGTTCGGACAGCGTCAGGTATTTCTGGATGCCCCAGGTGGTTTCGTTGGAAAGCCCGATCGCCCGGATCTTGCCTTCCTGCACCAGCGCGCCGAGCGTTTCCAGGATGTCGAGCATATTGGCGACGGTCTTGTCGCGATCCTGGTTGAAGGGATTGTAGCTCCAGTTCTGGCGGAAATGGAAATGGCCGCGGTTCGGCCAGTGGATCTGGTAGAGGTCGACGTATTCGGTCTTCAGCCGCGTCAGGCTGGCCTCGAGCGCCAGGCGGATATTCTTTGCATCCGCGCCTTCGCCGCCGCGTATATAGTCGCGGCCCCGGCCGGCGACCTTGGTGGCGAGCACGATATCTCCACGCTTGCCGGTCTTCTTGAACCAACTGCCGATATAGTCTTCAGTCCAGCCCTGTGTTTCGGGCGAAACCGGGGTGGTTGGGTAGAGTTCGGCGGTATCGAAGAAATTGACGCCCTTTTCGACGGCGTAATCCATCTGCGCATGCGCGTCGGTTTCGCTGTTCTGCGAGCCCCAGGTCATGGTGCCCAGGCAAATCTCTGAAACGGAAATGTCGGTGCGGCCTAGCGAATTGTACTTCATGAGAAAACCTTGGGAGCGAGGTGAAGGCTTGGGAGGGCCTGCGCAAATCTAGGCTCGATTTGGCAGAGCGCAAGAGCAAAAACCTGGCTTTTGTGCGCGTGCGAAAGGCTTTGCGGAGAATGAGCCGCCACTTGACTCTGCCGGAAAGAATGTCAATTGGAGGCAAAACAGCCTCAAGGGGCGCAATCAGGGGCATGAGCCAGGGACATGAGCATGACCATCGCTTTCACTTTTCCCGGTCAGGGCAGTCAGGCCGTCGGCATGGGCAAGGACTTGGCCGAGAATTTCGCCGAGGCCCGCGCCGTTTTCGACGAGGTCGATGAGGCGCTCGGTGAAAAGCTTTCGGACGTCTTGTTCAATGGTCCCGAGGAGACCTTGACCCTGACGGCGAACGCCCAGCCGGCGTTGATGGCCGTCTCGATCGCCGTCGTCCGCGTGCTCGAAGCCAAAGGGCTGGATCTGAAGTCCAAGGTCGCCTACGTCGCCGGCCACTCGCTCGGCGAATATTCGGCACTCTGCGCCGCCGGCACCTTTTCGCTCGCCGATACCGCGCGACTCCTGCGCATTCGCGGCAATGCCATGCAGGCCGCCGTCCCCGTCGGCGTCGGCGCCATGGCCGCGATTATCGGCCTCGAACATGCCGACGTTATTGCCGTCTGCGAGGCAGCGGCGGCCATCGGCGCCTGCCAGATCGCCAACGACAATGGCGGCGGCCAGATCGTCATATCAGGCGAGAAGGCAGCCGTCGAAAAGGCCGCCGGCCTTGCGACCGACAAGGGCGCCAAGCGCGCCATCCTGCTGCCGGTTTCCGCTCCCTTCCATTCCAAGCTGATGGCGCCGGCGGCCGAGGCCATGCGCGCGGCACTGGCAACGGTCGCCAAGTCCGATCCCGTCGTGCCCCTCATCGCCAATGTCCGCGCGGCCCCGGTGACCGGCGCCGACGAGATCGCCCGTCTCCTTGTCGAGCAGGTGACCGGTCAGGTCCGCTGGCGCGAGACGGTGGAATGGTTTGCCGGCAATGGCGTGACGACGCTCTATGAACTCGGCTCCGGCAAGGTGCTGACCGGCCTTGCCCGCCGCATCGACAAGACGATCAACGGCATCTCCGTCAACGGTCCGGCGGATATCGACGCGACTGTTGCCGCCCTCACGGCCTGATTGGTATCTCCAGATATAAGGAACGTTTCCATGCTCGATCTTTCCGGCCGCAAGGCTCTCGTCACCGGCGCATCGGGTGGTATCGGCGAGGAAATCGCCCGCCTTCTTCATAAGCAGGGCGCCATCGTCGGCCTGCACGGCACCCGCGTCGAGAAGCTGGAAGCGCTGGCGGCCGAACTCGGCGAGCGCGTCAAGATTTTCCCGGCCAACCTCTCCGACCGTGACGAGGTCAAGGCGCTCGGCCAGAAGGCCGAAGCCGAACTCGAAGGCGTCGACATCCTCGTCAACAATGCCGGCATCACCCGCGACGGCCTGTTCGTGCGCATGAGCGACGAGGATTGGGACGCCGTTCTCGAAGTGAATCTGACGTCGACCTTCCGCCTGACGCGCGAATTGACGCATCCGATGATGCGCCGCCGCTATGGCCGCATCATCAACATCACCTCCGTCGTCGGCGTCACCGGCAATCCGGGCCAGGCCAATTACTGCGCCTCCAAGGCGGGCATGATCGGCTTCACCAAGTCGCTCGCGCAGGAAATCGCCACCCGCAACGTGACGGTCAACTGCGTGGCGCCCGGCTTCATCGAGAGCGCCATGACCGGCAAGCTGAACGACAAGCAGAAGGAAGCGATCATGGGAGCGATCCCGATGAAGCGCATGGGCACGGGCGGCGAGGTCGCTTCGGCGGTCGCTTATCTTGCCTCTTCCGAGGCCGCTTACATGACAGGCCAGACGCTGCACGTAAACGGCGGCATGGCGATGATCTGAAACGACAAACTGTCGGCGTGGGAATAATTCCGCCAATAGCATGTTGAGCAATCACGAACCGTTGATTTTCTGGCTTTGCGGCAGACATAAAGCATGTTAAGCGGGCCATGACTGTGAACAGTCGTCCCGAGAAAGCAGACGGACCGGCGGGCTTTTTGCAAGCCTGGGACATCTCTGAAGCCGGGTAAACGAGTTTGCCGAGGATGTCTGAAAACATCGCAGGCTGAAACAGGGTAAGGGTGCCGCAACGGCATTCCGATCAGGACATAAGGTCGAGGAAACCGACATGAGCGATATCGCAGAACGCGTAAAGAAAATTGTTATTGATCATCTTGGCGTCGATGCCGACAAGGTCGTCGAGAGCGCCAGCTTTATCGACGATCTGGGCGCTGACTCGCTCGACACGGTCGAACTTGTCATGGCTTTCGAAGAAGAATTCGGCGTTGAAATTCCTGACGACGCTGCCGACTCGATCCTGACGGTCGGCGATGCCGTGAAGTTTATCGAGAAGGCCCAGGCCTGATCCTGTAATTTTGAGAAAGGGCGGGCCTGGAGTCCGCCCTTTTCTTTTCGGCATATTTCTCCATAGAACATAAGAGACGGGGGAAAGCACGCGATGAGACGTGTCGTCATCACCGGTACCGGCATGGTATCACCCTTGGGATGCGGAACAGAGGTGACCTGGTCCCGGCTGCTTGCCGGCCAGAACGGCGCCCGCCTCGTCACCGAATTCGAAGTCGACGACCTTCCCGCCAAGATCGCCTGCCGTATTCCCGTCGGTGACGGCACCGACGGCACCTTCAATGTCGATCAGTGGATGGAGCCGAAAGAGCAGCGCAAGGTCGATCCCTTCATCATCTACGGCATGGCCGCCGCCGACATGGCGCTTGCCGATGCCGGCTGGCACCCCGAAACCGATGAGGAGCAGATCGCCACCGGCGTGTTGATCGGCTCCGGCATCGGCGGCATCGAAGGCATCGTCGAGGCGGGTTATACCCTGCGCGACAAGGGCCCGCGCCGCATCTCCCCCTTCTTCATTCCCGGCCGCCTGATCAACCTGGTCTCCGGCCAGGTCTCGATCCGCCACAAGCTGCGCGGCCCCAATCATTCGGTCGTCACCGCCTGCTCGACTGGCGCGCATGCGATCGGCGATGCCGCGCGGCTGATCGCGCTGGGTGATGCCGACGTCATGGTCGCCGGCGGCACAGAATCTCCCGTCAGCCGCATTTCGCTTGCCGGCTTTGCCGCCTGCAAGGCGCTGTCGACCCAGCACAACGACGACCCGCAGAAGGCGTCGCGCCCCTATGACCGCGACCGTGACGGCTTCGTCATGGGCGAGGGCGCCGGCATCGTCGTGCTCGAGGAACTGGAACACGCCAAGGCGCGCGGCGCCAGGATCTATGCCGAAGTCGTCGGCTACGGCCTGTCGGGTGATGCCTATCACATCACCGCGCCCTCCGATGACGGCGAGGGCGCCGGCCGCTGCATGGCGATGGCGCTGAAGCGCGCCGGCCTGACGCCGGCCGATATCGATTATATCAACGCCCACGGCACCTCGACCATGGCCGACACGATCGAACTCGGCGCTGTCGAGCGACTGGTCGGCAACGCGGCGTCGAAGATCTCTATGTCCTCGACCAAGTCGGCGACCGGACACCTTCTCGGCGCTGCCGGCGCGATCGAGGCGATCTTTACCACGCTCGCCATCCGCGACAATGTCGCGCCGCCGACGCTCAATCTCGACAATCCCGAGCGTGAGACGGCGATCGATCTTGTTCCGCACAAGGCGCGTGAGCGAGAAATCAATGTGGCGCTGTCCAACTCGTTCGGATTCGGCGGCACGAATGCATCGCTCGTCCTGCGCCGTTACGCGCAATAAGAGCCCTGCGCGCGGTGTAACGGGTGTGTCCCTTACGCCGCAAGGGCCGGTTCTCTGTGTTGCGTAGCACGGCGTGCGGGAGCATAACGACCGGCAACGGCGCCGTTGAACGGCGGCAGAACCTGCTTTTGCCGCATTGCTTCGCGAAATAGCGAAGTGAGGGTCAAGTTTTAGAGGATTGCCGGTGAGCGATACGACGAACCAGAGCAACGATACCCCGCAAGGCGAGAACGACCGGCAGGCGCAGAAGGGACCGATCATCCCGAAGTCGCCGAGCGAAGCCCTGCGTCCGGAGCGCGTTCCGGAGCCGCCGAAACGCTCCAAGAAAGCCCGCGGCCAGGTCGTTCTTTTCCTGAACTTCATCATGACGATGGCGGTTCTGGTCTGCGTCGTCGCCGTTATCGGCTTCTACTATGCCACATCGACCTATCGGAGCCCCGGTCCGCTGCAGACCAACACCAATTTCATCATCCGCAATGGCGCGGGTCTGGCCGAAATCGCCTCGAACCTCGAGCGCAACGCGATCATCAGCGATGCCCGCATCTTCCGCTATCTCACGGCAACGCATCTTTCTGCCGGTGAAAGCCTGAAGGCCGGTGAATATGAGATCAAGGCCGGAGCCTCCATGAGCGATATCATGGAGCTTCTGAAATCGGGCAAATCCATTCTCTATTCGGTTTCCTTCCCTGAGGGCCTGACGGTCCGCCAGATGTTCAACCGCATGCTGGAGGATAAGGTGCTTGAGGGCGATCTGCCGGCCGCCCTTCCGCCCGAGGGCAGCCTGCGCCCGGATACCTATAAGTTCTCGCGCGGCACCAAACGCTCGGAAATCATCCAGCAGATGGCGGCGGCCCAGCAGAAAATCGTCGATCAGATCTGGG